>NZ_JBEXTS010000001.1:631560-1117799 GCF_040628815.1 Streptomyces sp. NPDC006140
GCCTTTTCCGGTCCTGGCTGGTGGGTCGCCCTCGCCGGTCGGCGGGTCGCCTTTTCCGGTCCTGGCTGGTGGGTCGCCCTCGCCGGTCGGCGGGTCGCCTTTTCCGGTCCTGGCTGGTGGGTCGCCCTCGCCGGTCGGCGGGTCGTCCTTCCCGGTCGTGGTCGGCGGGCCGCCCTTCCCGGTCGGCGGGCCGTCCTCCCCGGTCGCGGCCGGCGCGTCGTCCTCCCCGGCGGAGTCCGTGCGCGGTCTGAGCACCAGCACCGCGGCGCCGGACACCGCGAAACTCGCCGCGTTGACGGCGAACGCGATGCCGAACCCGCCGAGGGCGATGACCGGTGCGGCCGAGGCGAAGCCCAGCACCGTGGCGACGGACCGGGCCGTGACCAGCACGCCGTTGGCCCGGGCCCGGCTGTCCTGCCCGACCATGACCGGGACCGCGCTGCGCAGCGCGACGTTGAAGAACGTGTTGCCCGCCCCCAGCACGACCACCGCGCCGAGCAGCACGACCAGCGGTGTGCCGGAGGACCAGAGCGCGAGCAGCACCATGGCGAGCGTCTGGGCGAGGTCCGTGACCACCATGACCGTGCGGCGCGTGACCCGGGCCGACAGGGCCCCCGCGGCGAGCCCGGCCGTGACCCCGGCCAGCAGCCGTACGGCCATGACCACGCCCACGCCCCAGGCGGTGCCGGTGACCTCGTACGAGAACAGGCTGAGCGCGATCAGGTTGAGGTAGGTCCCGTAGGCCGACACGGCGTGCGCGACCACCAGGGACCGGAACCGCCAGTCCACCCCCGTCACCGGACTCCTCGACCTGTTGGGCCAGTGTCAGCCGCCCGGCGGCCCGGGCAGCACGTTCGATCATTGCAGAGGTGTTCGGACCGGCGGGCGGAAACGCGTCCGATGGCAGCTCAGGGGCTGTCCGCGGGGAAACGCCGCCCGCAGCTCGTGGCCCGGGACCGCTCCGTCACCCGCGCCAGATGCCGCGTGAACACCTCGCGCGCCTCCGGCGTCAGGGTCCGCAGCACCATCAGCGCCGTGACGGCGACGTCGCACAGCTCCGACTGCACGTCGTCCCAGGTGTGCGTCACGCCCTTGCGGGGGTTGTGGCCGGTCACGCCGATGACGGCCTCGGCGACCTCGCCGACCTCCTCGTTCAGCTTCAGGATGCGCAGGAGCAAGCCCTCGGGGCCCTCGATCGGGGTGCTGCTCTCGAGCCACTCCCACAGGGCGTCGATGGAGGCCCAGAGATCAGGCCCGGGCGGCGTGTGATCGTTCATGGGGGCAGCCTGCCACGGGGGTCTGACAGCGCCCCGAGCCCGCCCGGCCCGCTACTCCAGGTACTCCTCTTCGAACAGCGGGTCCTGCTCGCCCTCCTTGGCCTGCCGCAGCCGCCTGGCACGGGCCCCCACCACCAGCGCGGTCCCCGCAGCCGTCGCCGCGAACGCCACCGGGATCATCCAGCTCCGGTTCACCGCGTGCCCGAGCGCGTGGTCCAGGGAGAGCCGCCCCGGGCCGGTGACGGCCAGGCCGGCGGCCGTCAGACCGAGCGTCGCCGCGTACTCGTAGCCGCCGCCCTGGTTGAAGAACCCGTTCGGGGCGTGCACCGCCGCGGCCCCCGCCATCGCCCCGGCCGCCGCGGCTCCGGCGGCCGGTGTGGCCAGGCCCAGGGCCAGCAGCACGCCGCCGCCGGTCTCCGCGAGGCCCGCCGCCGTCGCGCTCGTCTTGCCGGGGACGTAACCCACGGACTCCATGAACTGCCCGGTGCCCTCGATGCCGTGCCCGCCGAACCAGCCGAACAGCTTCTGCGTGCCGTGGGCGGCCAGCACACCGCCCGTCCCCAGCCGGAGCAGCAGCAGGCCCAGATCACGTCGGTGGTAACGCCTCACGTCGTCTCCCGGAGCGGACAGCAGGAACGGTGCGGACAGCAGGAACGGTGCGGACAGCAGGAACCCCTTCTCGCGTTTCCACCGTCGCACTCCTGACACCCCCCGACACCCCGCGGGCCCGCCCGGGACGCCGTTCGGGTGGCACCGGTGGCGGGGCCCGGCGGCCGGTACGAGGCTGACTGGCATGACGATTCAGACCACGCGCCTCAGCGACCCGGCCGTCCGCGCCTTCGTCGCCGCCGTGAACAACCACGACCGCGAGGCCTTCATGGCGCTCCTCGCGCCGGGCGCGACCATGGCGGACGACGGCTCCGACCGTGACCTCGCCGACTGGGTCGACCGGGAGATCTTCTTCTCCCACGGCCACCTGGAGGTCGACAACGAGTCCAACGGCGGCCGTTCCCTCCTCGCCCGCTACAGCAACGACACCTGGGGCGAGATGCGCACCCGGTGGAGCTTCACCGTGGACGAGGACGGCCGGATCTCCCGCTTCGAGACCGGCCAGGCCTGAAGAAACCCGGCCCCCGCGGGGGCTTGTGTTCGCGTGCGCTCCAACTCCTAGCATCCCCGCACATGGAGACCACACGGCCGCTCGGACGCAGCGGCATCGAAGTGAGCGCCCTCGGCTTCGGCTGCTGGGCGATCGGAGGAGAGTGGCAGGCGCCGGACGGGCAGCCGCTCGGCTGGGGCAGAGTCGACGACGAGGAGTCGGTGCGGGCGGTGCGGCGCGCCCTCGACCTGGGCGTCACCTTCTTCGACACCGCCGACACCTACGGCGCCGGGCACAGCGAACGCGTGCTGGGCCGGGCCCTCGGCAAGCGCAGGGCCGAGGTCGTCGTCGCCACCAAGTGGGGCAACGTCTTCGACGAGGAGACCCGGACCCACACCGGCAGCGACGACTCCCCGGCCTACCTGCGCCGCGCCCTGACCGCGTCCCTGGACCGGCTCGGCACCGACTACGTCGACCTCTACCAGTTCCATCTCTCCGACGCGGACACCGAGCGGGCCGCCCTGCTCCGGGACGAGTGCGAGAAGCTGGTCGGTGAGGGGCTGATACGCGCCTACGCCTGGAGCACCGACGACCCGGTACGCGCCGCCGTGTTCGCGCAGGGGCCGCACTGCGCCGCCGTCCAGCACGCCCTCAACGTCCTCCAGGACGCGCCCGAGATGCTCCGGCTGTGCGAGGAGGCGGGCCTCGCGAGCGTCAACCGCAGTCCGCTGGCCATGGGGCTGCTCACCGGCAAGCGCCGGGAGGGGCAGCCGCTGGAGGCCGGGGACATCCGCAGCAGGCCCCCGGCCTGGCTCCAGGGGTTCGGGGACGGCTCCGGCGCCGACCCGGAGTGGCTCGCCCGCGTCGACGCCCTCAGGGACGTCCTCACCAGCGAGGGCCGCACGCTCGCCCAGGGCGCCCTGGCCTGGCTGTGGGCGCGCAGCCCGCGCACGATCCCCATCCCCGGCTTCCGTTCGGTCGCACAGGCGGAGCAGAACGCGGGGGCGTTGGAGAAGGGGGCGCTGACCGCCGCACAGCTGGCCGAGGTCGACCGGCTGCTCGGGCGGTGATCCCTCTGTTGCCCTGGCGATGATCCACCGGCTCCACCGGCTGATCGGGTGGTGATCATTGCGGGATCTTGGGCCGGTCTTTGACCGTTCCGGGCCCGCCTGCGCGATTCCGCTTCGTACCGTCGCGGGATGCGTGACTCAGCCCGGCTGTCCAGACGTTCCGTGCTCGCCCTCGCCGTGGCCGCCCCGATGGCCGGTGCCGCCCCGGTGGCCGCGGCGGCACCGGTCTCCGCGGCACCGGACTCCGAGGCACCGGACTCCGAGGCCGGCCCCGTGCTCGGCGGGGACCGCCTCGGCTCCGACACCGTGCAGACGGGCAGCACCACCGGACTGCCCCGGCGGCTCACCGCCCGCTCCTGGCTCGTCGCCGACCACGACACCGGCGAGGTGCTGGCCGCCTACCGGGCGCACCGGCGGCTGCCGCCCGCGTCCACGCTGAAGATGCTGTTCGCCGACACGCTGCTCGACCGGTTCCCGCGCGGCGGCCGGCACACCGTCACCGCCGCCGACCTGGCAGGCATCCCGGCGGGCTCCAGCCTCGTCGGCATCCGGGCCGGGACCACGTACACCGTCGACCAGTTGTGGCAGGGCGTCTTCCTGCGCTCCGGGAACGACGCCGTGCACGTCCTGGCCCACATGAACGGCGGGGTGGCGAGGACCGTCGCCGAGATGCAGGCCAGGGCGCGGGAACTGCGGGCCCTGGACACGCACGTGGTCAGCCCGGACGGCTACGACCACCCGGGGCAGCTGTCCTCGGCGTACGACCTGACGCTCTTCGCCCGGCACGGGCTGCGCGACCCCGCCTTCCGCGCCTACTGCCGGACGCGCACGGCCGACTTCCCGGCCGGGGGCCGGCGGACGTTCCAGATCCAGAACACCGACCGGCTGCTGGACGGGACGTGGGGCCTGCGGGCGTATCCGGGGCTGATCGGTGTGAAGAACGGCTACACCACCCACGCCGGCAACACCTTCACCGGCGCCGCCACCCGGGCCGGGCGCACCCTGCTCGTCACGGTCATGCACCCCGGCGACCGCCTCGACGCCGTCTACGAGGAGGCCGCCGCCCTGCTCGACTGGGGCTTCGCGCAGGGGGCGTCGGCACGGGCCGTCGGCGTACTGGTCGAGCCGGCGGGCGAGCACCCCGGGGCGGGACCGGCCGCCGCGCGCGGATCCGTCGCCTCAGGCGCGGTCACGCGCGAGCCCTCGGCGGGGCGGCTGGCGGAAGGCGCCGGCACCGCGGTCGCGCTGCTGGCGGGCGGGTTCTTGGCGCTGCGCCGGCGCCGGACGCCCGGGCGCGCGAAGGGACGGCACCGCGAATGACACCACCCGCCCCGCCCTTTGACGGACGTTTGCGGCAGTCGTTCCACGCGCACCGGTGCGCACCCCGCGGTCCCACGCGGGGTCCACCCCCACCCGGTGCCGTGGAACGACTGCCGCCTCCCCCCTGGGTGTGGCCTGCGGAAGCCTTCTGCTCCAACTGTGAAGCTTTCGTGTAGACGAGTTGAGCATAAGCGCCCGACCGGCCGCAATGGTGCGGAGGTTCATATTCCGTTTGTATAGGTTGACGGATTGACGATCGCCGGGGCCGCGCTCAGCCGCGTCCGACGTACGGCATGGTCGTGGCGAGCACGGTCGCGAACTGCACGTTCGCCGCCAGCGGCAGCTCCGCCATGTGCCGCACCGTGCGGGCCACGTCCGCGACGTCCATCACGGGCTCCGGGGCGACTTCCCCGTTCGCCTGCAGCGCTCCCGTCTGCATACCGGCCGTCATGTCGGTCGCCGCGTTGCCGATGTCGATCTGCCCCACGGCGATCCGGTACGGCCGCCCGTCCAGCGACAGCGACTTGGTCAGGCCGGTCAGCGCGTGCTTGGTCGCGGTGTAGGCCACCGAGTGCGGACGGGGCGTGTGCGCCGAGATGGACCCGTTGTTGATGATCCGCCCGCCCTGCGGGTCCTGCTCCTTCATCTGCCGGTACGCCGCCTGCGCGCACAGGAACGCCCCGTTGAGGTTGGTGTCCACCACGTGCCGCCAGGCCTCGTAGGGCAGTTCCTCGACCGGCACACCGCCGGGCCCGAACGTGCCCGCGTTGTTGAACAGCAGGTCCACCCGCCCGAACCGCTCGACGGTCGCCGCGAACAGGCCTGCCACGTCCTCCGGCCGTGAGACGTCCGTCCGCACGGCGAGGGCCGCGCCCTGCGGTGCGAGGGCCGCCGTCTCCTCCAGCGTCTCGACGCGCCGGCCCGCCAGCGCCACCGACCAGCCCGCGCGCAGCAGTTCCACCGCGACCGCCCGGCCGATGCCGGAGCCCGCCCCGGTCACCACCGCGATTCCGTTCTCCTTCGCATTCATGGGCCCGCAGCGTACGGGAGGGGCCACGGGAGGGCCCGCCATGCGGAACTCATCAGTCCGTCACGCGAGTGCTGTGTACGTGTCGACCGGGTGTCGTCCCCGGCCACTCCAATGCCCCCTGCAGCCATTCGCCAGGGGAGGACCGGATGACACCCGCAGCACACCCGTCCCAGCACGCCCCCGAACTCCGCGCGGCCGCCCGCCACATCGGCCGCCGCCGCTTCCTCACCAGGACCGGCGCCGCCGCCGCGCTGGCCTTCGCGACCAACCTGCCGTCCCCGGGAGTCGCGGCCGCCGCAGAACTCGACGCCGCGAAGATCACGGAGAACCCGTTCACGCTCGGCGTCGCCTCCGGCGACCCCCTTCCCGGCTCCGTGATCCTGTGGACCCGCCTCGCGCCCGCCCCCTTCCAGGCCGACAGCGGACTGCCCGCCGAACGCGTCACCGTCCACTGGGAACTCGCCCACGACGAGCGCTTCCGCCGCATAGCCCGGCGCGGCACCGCCACCGCGCACCCCGAGTTCCACCACACCGTCCACGTCGAGGTGGGCCACCTGGAGGCCGGCCGCGTCTACCACTACCGCTTCCGCGTGGGCCGCTGGACCAGCCCCACCGGCCGCACCCGCACCGCCCCCGACCCCGGCAGCCGCGTCCCGGCCCTCACCCTCGCCGCGGTCTCCTGCCAGGCCTACCACGACGGCTACTACACGCCGTACGCCCACCTCGCCGCCGACGACGTCGACCTCGTCTTCCACCTCGGCGACTACCTCTACGAGTACGCCGTCGACTCCGTCGGCGGCCAGCGCGACTACACCGACCGCACCCTGCCCGCCCTGTTCGACCGCGAGACGCTGACCCTGGAGGACTACCGGCTGCGGTACGCCCTCTACAAGTCCGACCCGGACCTGAGCGCCGCGCACGCCGCGCACCCCTTCGTCGTCACCTGGGACGACCACGAGACCGAGAACAACTACGCCGACGACATCCCGGAGAACAGCGTCCCGCCGGAGGAGTTCCTGCTGCGCCGCGCCTCCGCCTACCGCGCCTACTGGGAGAACCAGCCCCTGCGCCGCCCCCAGCGCCCCGCCGGACCCGACATGCGGCTCTACCGCCGCCTGACCTGGGGCCGGCTCGCCCAGTTCGACGTCCTGGACACCCGCCAGTACCGCTCCGACCAGGCCTACGGCGACAAGGCGCACGTGCCCGGCCCCGAGTCCGACGACCCGGCGCGCACCATGACCGGCGCCACGCAGGAACGGTGGCTGCTCGACGGCTGGCGTTCCTCGCGGGCGCTGTGGAACGTCGTACCGCAGCAGGTCCTGTTCGCCCGCCGGAACATGGACGCCACCACCCCCTCCCGGGTGTCGATGGACGCCTGGGACGGCTACAGCGCCTCCCGCCGCCGCGTCCTCGACGGGGCGAAGGCCGCCGGCGTGGAGAACCTGATGGTGCTCAGCGGCGACGTGCACTCCGCCTACGCCTTCGACATCAAGGACGACTTCGACGACCCGTCCTCCGCCACGCTCGGCACCGAGATCGTGGCGACGTCGGTCTCCAGCGGCCGGGACGGCGCCGACAAGCCGGCGACCTGGGACACCTACATGTCCGCCAACCCGCACCTGAAGTTCTTCAACGGCCGCCGCGGCTATGTCACCGTCGCGCTCGGACGGGACGCGGCACGCGCCGACTTCAGGACGGTGCCGTACGTGACCCGGCAGGGGGCGCCGGTCACGACGGCCGCGTCCTTCGTGACGGAGGTGGGGGAGCAGGGGCTCAAGCCGGCGTGAGTTCCGTCGTGAGGCCCTCGTCCGGGGTCTCGCCCGGGGTCTCACCGGGGTAGCGGACGCCGACGCGGTCCCGGATCGCGTCGAGCGTCCGCATCACGGCGAGTGTGCCGTCGAGCGGGACGAGCGGGGACTCCGTCTCACCGGCCCGCAGGGCGCGCATCACCTCGGACGCCTCGTGGCGCAGGCTGTTGCGCGGCCCGTCCGCCGGGTCGGCCGTGAACTCCTCGGCGTCACGGCCGTCCCGGTGCAGCACGAAACGGTCCGGGAAGAAGAAGCCGCCCGGAATGTCGATCCGGCCCGTCGAGCCGGTGACCGAGGCGACGGTCGCCGTACCGCCCACGATGGAGCAGTGCACCGAACCGAGAGCGCCGCTCTCCCAGGAGAGCACCGCTGCCGTCTGGAGATCGACGCCCTCGTCCGAGAGCACCGCTCGCGCCGTGACGTCCGACGGCTCCCCGAGCAGCAACTGCGCGAACGACACGGGATACACGCCCAGATCGAGCAGCGCGCCCCCGCCCAGCTCCGGATTCCGCAGCCGGTGCGAGGGCGGGAACGGACCGGCCAGCCCGAAATCGGCCTGGACCGTGCGCACCTCGCCGATCGCCCCGTCGTCCACCAGCGCCTTCAGCCGCCGCACCAGCGGATTGCAGTACATCCACATCGCCTCCATCAGGAAGCGCCCGTGCTCCCGCGCCAGCGCGACGAGTTCCTCCGCCTCGCGCACGTTCAGCGTGAACGGCTTCTCGCACAGCACGTTCCGCCCGGCCGCCAGGCACAGACCGGCCGCCGTCCGGTGCGCGGTGTGCGGGGTGGCGACGTAGACGACATCGATGTCCTCGTCCCGCGCGAGCGCGTTCCAGTCGCCGTACGCCCGGGGGATCCCGAACCGCTCCGCGAACGCCTTCGCCGACTCCTGCGACCGTGACGCCACCGCCACGACCTCCGCGTCCGGCAGGTCGACCAGGTCCGCGGTGAACGCGGCCGCGATCCCCCCGGTCGCCAGGATCCCCCACCGCACCGTGTCCGCCGTCATTCCCGCCCCGCCTTCGCCTCGGTGACCCCTAGCAGTCCGTACGAGCTGAGAGCATAGGTGGCGATCGACTCGAAAAGGGAGGGACTCATGCCCGAGGGTGGGGCGTCCATATCGAAGACCGCGCAGGAGGTCGCAGCCGGGGCGGAGCGGCCCGACCTCACACCGCACCGCCGCACCGGGCTCCTGGTCACCTTCCTCCTCGGCAGCCTGACCGCCGTACCGCCGCTGGCGATGGACATGTACCTCCCGTCGCTGCCGGAGGTCACCCGCTCCCTGCACGCGCCCGCCGCGACCGTCCAGCTCACCCTCACCGCCTGCCTCGCCGGCATGGCCCTCGGGCAGCTCGTCGTCGGGCCGATGAGCGACCGCTGGGGGCGCCGCCGCCCGCTGCTCGCCGGGCTCGCCGTCTTCGTCGTCGCCACCGTGCTGTGCGCGCTCGCCCCCACCGTCGAACTCCTCGTCGCCTTCCGGCTGGCGCAGGGCCTCGCGGGCGCCGCCGCGATCGTCATCGCCCGGGCCGTCGTCCGCGACCTCTACGACGGTATGGCCATGGCGCGCTTCTTCTCCACCCTCATGCTCATCTCCGGGGTGGCCCCCATCGTGGCGCCGCTGATCGGCGGGCAGGTCCTGCGCGTGACCGACTGGCGGGGCGTGTTCGCCGTCCTCACGGTCGTCGGCGTCCTCATCGGCGTCCTGGTCTGGACGAAGCTCCCCGAGACCCTGCCGCCCGCCGAACGGCACAGCGGCGGCGTCGGCGAGGCCCTGCGCGCGATGCGCACCCTGCTGGCCGACCGTTCCTTCACCGGCTACATGCTCACCGGCGGCTTCGCCTTCGCCGCCCTCTTCGCCTACATCTCGGCGTCCCCGTTCGTCATCCAGGAGATCTACGGCGCCTCCCCGCAGACGTTCAGCCTGCTGTTCGGCGTCAACTCCGTCGGACTGGTCGTCGTCGGCCAGATCAACGGCAAGGTCCTGGTCGGCCGGGTCAGCCTGGACCGGGTGCTCGGCATCGGCCTGGCGATCGTCATCACCGCCGCGACCGCGCTGCTGCTGATGTCCCTGGGCGTGTTCGGCGAGGTCGGGCTGGCGCCCGTCGCGGCCGCCCTCTTCGTGCTGATGTCCGCGATGGGCATCACCCTGCCCAACACCCAGGCCCTCGCCCTGATGCGCACCAAGCACGCCGCGGGCTCCGCCTCCGCCCTGCTCGGCACGTCCTCCTTCCTCATCGGGGCGATCGCGTCCCCGCTGGTCGGCGTCGCCGGGGAGGACACCGCCCTCCCGATGGCCGTCGTCCAACTGGCCGCCGCACTGGTGGCACTGGCCTGCTTCGTGGGAATGTGCCGACCCTGGAGGGCCCGCGCGAGTGTGGAGGGAGCGGACAGCTGAGCGCACCGAGACTGCGCCACGGCACGCCGGAACGGGCCGGACTCGACCCCGAGGAACTGCGCCGGCTCGTCCGGGAGGTCCACGTCCTCACCACCGGGCAGCGCCCCTGGGCACCGGGCGCGGTCCTGGTCGTGGGACGCGGCCCGGTGATCGCCGTCGAGGAGGCCGCGGGCTGGGCCGTCCGCTATGCGGCCTACGACGAGACCACCGACGCCGGTGTGGAACTGCCCCCCGAGGACCGGGTCCCGATGACCGTGGACACGCCCTTCGACCTGGCGTCCCTCACCAAACTGTTCACGTCCGTGGCCACCGTGCAGCAGATCGAGCGCGGCACGCTCGGCATCGACGCGAAGGTCGGCGCGTACCTGCCCGACTTCACGGCGGCGGCCCGGCACGGCATCACCGTCCGCCAGCTCCTCACCCACACCTCCGGGCTGCGGCCCGAACTCCCCCTGTACGACTGCGCGGACGACGCCGAACGCCTCGCGGCACTCCGGGCGGAGGCCCCGGTCGGGGTGCCCGGCGCCTCCTGCTACTCCGACCTCAACATGCTCCTCCTCCAGCACGTCCTGGAACGCCTCACCGGCCGCACCCTCGACGTCCTCGTCCACGACGGCATCACCCGGCCGCTGGGCATGACGGCGACGGGGTTCGGGCCGTGCCCGGGCGCGGCGGCGACGGAGGACCAGCGGCGGCCGTGGGCCAAGTCGGACCGGGGGATGCTGCGGGGCGAGGTGCACGACGAGAACGCCTGGGCGCTCGGGGGAGTGGCGGGCCATGCGGGCCTGTTCTCCACCGGCCGGGACCTCGCGGTGTTCTGCCGCACCCTCCTCGCCGGCGGCTCCTACGGCCCGGCCCGCATCCTCGGCCCCGACTTCGTCGAGCTCCTGTTCACCCCGCCCGGCCTCGGCTTCCTGCTCGACCAGCCCTGGTTCATGGGCGACCTCGCCGGTCGCGGCGCGGCGGGCCACACGGGCTTCACGGGCACGTCCCTGGTCCTCGACCCGGCGACGGACACGTTCCTGATCCTCCTGACGAACGCGGTCCATCCACGCCGCCGCCGCCCGGACAGCGCGCCGAGGGCGGCGGCGGGGTCGCGGGTGGCCCGGGCCCTGCGGGGGAGGTGAGGGGGGCGCCTACACCTCGTTGAAGCCGCGCGACGCGTCGTAGATGTCGGCCTCGATGACGACCACGAAGAAGCAGGTCACCACGTAGTGGATCATGACGCGGTCCTCCCAGGCCTCGCGGGTCACAGCGTCGTTCGTGTAGGCGAGGTGACTGCCGGCGCCCTCGGGCTCGGCGGCGATCCTGTCGACGAGCCGCCGGAACTTCTCCCGGTCGGCGGCCGGCATGTACTCACGGAACCGCGCGACCTGCTCGGTGAACTGCACGCGTCTTTTCATCAGGGCGGGATCCTAGGGACACGGTGCGGGTCCCCGCAGGGAATAATCCGCCGCGCTGCCCGGACCTGTCCGAGGCCTGCGGGACGTGGAGATCCCGGTCGCCGTCGACCGCTCCGTCCCGCCCCCGGGGCGCGGTGGCCGCGCCTCGTAGAATCACCGGGTGAACGCCCCCGCACCCCCGGCCGAAACCCTCCGTGCCGCACTCGCCGGACTGCTCGACGGGCTGCCGCCCCGGCAGGCCTCGCAGGCCGTCGAGCGGCTGATCGCCAGCTACCGCGGGGCCACCCCGACCGACGCCCCGATCCTCCGGGACCGCGCCGACGTCGCCGCCTACGCCGCCTATCGGATGCCCGCCACCTTCGAGGCGGTGCGGTCGGCGCTGGATGCCTTCGCGGAGGCCGTGCCCGGGTGGGTGCCCGGCGGGCACCTGGATCTCGGCGGCGGCACGGGCGCCGCGGCCTGGGCCGTGAGCGCGACCTGGGGCGGGGAGCGGCCCGTCACCGTGCTCGACTGGGCCGAGCCCGCCCTCGCCCTCGGCCGGGAGATCGCCGCGGCCGACCCGGCCCTGCGGGACGTACGGTGGCAGCGCGCCCGGATCGGAGCGGCGCTCACCCTGGAGAGCACCGATCTCGTCACCGTCTCCTACGTCCTCAACGAGCTGACCGCCCCCGACCGCACCGCCCTCGTCGACGCCGCCGCTGGCGCCGCCCAGGCCGTCGTGATCGTCGAGCCCGGCACCCCCGACGGCTACGCCCGCGTCATCGAGGCCCGCGACCGGCTGGTCACCGCCGGGTTCCACGTCGCCGCCCCCTGCCCGCACAGCGCCGCCTGCCCCATCGCCCCGGGCACGGACTGGTGCCACTTCTCCGCCCGGGTCAGCCGGTCCTCCCTGCACCGCCAGGTCAAGGGCGGCTCCCTCGCCTACGAGGACGAGAAGTTCGCCTACGTCGCCGCCGCGCGCTTCCCGGTCGCCCCGGCACCCTCCCGGATCGTGCGGCGCCCCCAGATCCGCAAGGGCCAGGTCCTCCTCGACCTGTGCGAGACCGAACCGTCCCTGCGCCGCGCCACCGTCACCAAACGCCACGGCGACCAGTACAAGGCGGCACGGGACGCCGACTGGGGAGACCCCTGGCCGCCCGCGGGCCCCGCCGAGTGACCTACTTCCGGCCCGCCCAGCGGTACAGGGCATCCTCCGCCCACGCCCGGTCGGCGGGGGACAGCCGCGCGATGTCGACGCTGTGATTGCCGCCCGGCACCCACAGGACCCGTGAGTCGGCACCGCCGGGACGGAAGTGCTCGGCGACCGAGGGGTCCTGGGCGCCGTTGACGAACAGCATGCGGCTGCCGCGGCGGCGGACCCAGCGGTCGATGTCCGGCATGGCCGCCGTGTCGAAGACCATGGGGACGTCCCGGGGGACGAAGGAGCGTGCCGCGATGCCGTCGGGGTGGCGCAGCAGGTCCGCCACATGGGCGGTGGGGACATCGCCGTACCCGAGCTGGGTGCCGATCTGGTACCAGTACGGGACGTACCGCCGCGCGGCCGCGTCGGCGTACAGGGGCAGTCCCGCCCACGCGTCCAGCCACGCGTACAGCTCGTCGGCCGTCGCCCGCGGGCCGGGGATCGTGGCGACGTCGGCCGGAGTCGCGCGCTGCCAGAACATGAACAGCACACGCAGGACGGCGATCTCGAACGCCTGGTCGGCGCTGCCGATGATGCGGAAGGTGTCGCCCTCGGCGGACGCCCAGGCCTCGTAGCGGGCGACCAGTTCGCCCCGGCGCAGCAGCAGTTGCCGCTGGGCGGCCTTGACGGCCTCGCGGCCGGGAGCGGTGCCGACCGTCTCCAGGAAGCGGAGGTAGGCGGAGTCGTCGCGGTCGTCGGTGTTGTTCGGTGCCGAGTAGACCACCGTGCCGTCCACGTCCCCGGGGTGGAAGCGGCGGTGGTAGACGCCGGCCATGCCGCCCTTGCTGCTGCCGGTGGAGATCCACGCGCCGGGGTAGAGCCGGCGGAAGAGGCGGACGACGCGGTGGTGGTCGTCGGCGGCCTGGCGGATCGTGAGGTGGGCGTAGCCGGGCCCGGCGGGGAGTGAGGCGCCGAAGTAACGGTGTTCCACCTGGAGCTGGCTGGCGCCGAGCAGGGTCGCCGGTTCGCTGCGCCGGGGCGTGAGGACCGCGTGGTAGCCCGTGGTGGTGAGCACCATGGGCCGGTCGGCGGTGGTGTGGAGCAGGGTGAGGCGCTGCTCGAAGGTGCCCGCCGCGGGGTTCGTGTGGTCGACCGGCTGGCGCAGGCCCAGGACGAAGTGCCGGTACCCGGGCTCGGCGTCCCGCCGCTCCTCGATCAGACGCAAGCCGGGCAGTGAGCGGAGGGCGTCCGCGATGTCACCCTCCCCGGGCCCGGGCCGGAGGGCGTCCGCCGCCCGTGCCGGTGCGGCCGCCGTCGCCGCGAGGCCCGCCGCCGACACGGCCGAGGCCGCGGAGGTGAGCAGCCGTCGTCTGGTCCACACGCGCATGAGTGAGTCCTCCCGGGGGTCCGTGGGGCGGATGTCCGTCGGTCGCGGAGCCGCGACCGCTTCAGTACATCCGCCGGACGCCCCGGGAGGATCCCGCGCTCGGGGGGACGCGCTCCCCCGGGCGGGGGAGGCTCACGACGACCGGTCGGTCGTACGCCCCTCCTTCTCCTGCTGTTGCTGTCGTTTCTCCTGCAGCTTGCGCAGCAGTTCGCGCTTCTGGGCCTGCGGATCGAGTCCGCCGCCGACCCGGCCGCCCCGGCCGCCGCCGCGCAGGGCCTTGCGACCGAGGTTCTGGCGCGATCCTCCGACGCCCAGCAGGTTTCCGGCTCCGCCTCGGGCCATGTCGGGCTCCTTCCTGACCATCAAGGTGACGAGACGGTTCGTCTCGCAATCATGCTCCCACTGTCCGCGAGACGCTCCGTCTTGTCAACCTGATAAATTCGACCCATGGCCGTCCAGAAGTCCGCGCAGTCCGCCCCCGGCAAGTCCGCCCCCGACGCCACCCGGCGCAGCGAGAGGTCCCGCCGCGCCATCTACGACGCCGCCCTCGCGCTCGTCGTCGAGGTCGGCTACCCGAAGACCACCATCGAGGGGATCGCCGCCCGCGCCGGCGTCGGGAAGCAGACGATCTACCGCTGGTGGTCGTCGAAGGCGGACGTGCTCATGGAGGCCTTCCTCGACCTGGCCGAACAGTCACAGCGGGAGGCCGCGCCGGAGCCGGTCCCGTACACCTTCCCGGACACCGGCGACCTCGCCGCCGACGTCAAGGGCGTCCTGCGCGCCACCGTCGACCAGATGCGCGACCCGAGGTTCGAGGTGCCGTCCCGCGCCCTGGCCGCCGAGGGCGTCGTCAACGAACAGCTCGGCCGCGAGCTCGTGGCCAAGCTGATGCAGCCCTCGCTCGACCTCTACATGGACCGGCTGCGCGCCGCCCAGGCCGCCGGGCAGGTCCGCGAGGGCCTCGACCTGCGCATCGCCCTGGAGCTCTTCATCTCCCCGCTCGCCCAGCGCTGGCTCCAGCACACGGGCCCGATCTCCTACGAGTACACCGACACCCTCGTCGACTACGCCCTTCACGGCCTCGCGCCGCGCTGAGCCGCCCGGGCCAGCCGCCCCGGCGCGTCCGTGATGACCCCGTCGCAGCCCAGCGCCAGCACCCGGTCCCGCTGCGCGTCCGTCACCACGGTGTGCGCCCACACCCGCGGAATCCCCGAGCGCACCGCCCGCACCAGATCCGCGTCGCGCGCCCGGTGGTCCACGTCCAGCAGATCGACGTACGACCGCCAGCGCTCGGGGCGGTCCGTGCGCAGCTGCTCCGCCGAGCGCCACAACTGGGTGAGCAGACCGAGGCGGTGGACGCGCCGGGCCACCTCCGGGTCGTTGGTGTTCACGAACACCGAGCGGGTCAGGCCGCGGTCCCGGATCAGGGCGGCCAGCCGGTCGAGGCTGCGCGGGTCCTTCGCCTCCAGCATCAGCACGATCCGGCCGCCGAAACGATCCAGCACCTCGGCGACGGTCGGCGGCCGCTCCGACCGCCAGCTCCCCGGGAGCCGGTCCTTCGGGCGCAGCCGTACGCCCTGCCACTCCCGGGCGTCCAGGCCGCGCACCGCGCCGCCCAGGTAGGTCGTGCGGTTCAGGGTCTCGTCGTGGAACACCACCGGCGTGCCGTCGCGCAGCAGCCGCGTGTCGAAGTCCAGCACCTGCGCCGTACCGCGCGCGTAGGCGGTCATCAGCCCCGACATGCTGTTCTCGGGGACCTCGCGGGCGCCGCCGCGGTGGGCGACGTAGGTGATCCGGGGGAGTGCCGCCACGGTCAGGGGGCCCGCACCCCACTCCAGCGGGGCCGGGGCGCGGCCGCCGGGTCCCGTGAGGGTCAGCGAGACCACGGAAGCCGCGGAGGCCAGGCCCGTCAGCGCGATCCTTGTGACCATGGCGACCACGGTAGGACGCCATGTCATGGCAAAGCGGGCAATGACACCCGATGGTGCGCGGAGTGCGCCTCGTCCTGGCGGCATATGCCTCGCCCCACCGGTCCCCGTCTCGACCCTCCTGCCCCGGATGTGGGCACTGGCCCCCCGGTGCGCGGGAAGATGGGACCATAGGGCATGCTGTTCCGCACGACGGCGAGGCGAGGGGATAGATGAGCGCGGAGTTCGGCGGCCGGACCGGCCTGCAGGGCAAACTCACCCAGTGGCTGCGCGCGGGGCGCCGGCCGAAGGAGACCGCCGGGGACGGCGGCCGTGAGGCCCTGCTGCTCGCCGCCGCCGGCGCGGGACTGCCCCTGGCGCCCGCCGCCCACCCGGCCGGATACCGCTGCTCCTGCGACCGCGTCGGCTGTCCCACCCCGGCCCGGCACCCGGTGTCCTTCGCCTGGCAGACGCAGTCGACCACCGACCGCGCCCAGATCGAGCGCTGGGCCCGCCACCAGCCGCAGGCCAACTTCATCACCGCGACCGGCATGGTGCACGACGTCCTCGACGTGCCCCTCGACGCCGGTCGCGCCGCGTTGGAGCGGCTGCTGGCCGAGGGCGTCGAGGTCGGGCCGGTCGCCGAGAGCGACGACGGCCGCATGCTGTTCTTCACCCTCACCCGCGGCACGCCCGAGGACGAGGACGAGTGGTGGCCCTGCGAACTGGACTGCCACCCCGAGACGATGGACGAGCACCCCGGGCTGCGCTGGCACTGCCGGGGCTCCTACGTCCTCGTCCCGCCGGCCCGGCTGCCCGGTGAGGACCAGGCGGTGCGCTGGGTGCGCGGGCCCGAGCACGCCCTGCCGGATCCGCTGAGCCTGCTGGAGGTGCTCACGGAAGTCTGCGTCCGGTACGTCGGCGACGAGACCGACCCCGCCGGGGCGGGCTGGCCGCTGCGGCACTGAGCCCGGCCGGAACCGGACCGTGGCCCCACCGGGCCGTGCGGCCCTCGCCTACGAGCCCTCCGCGGATGTCATGCCCTGGATCCTGCCCAGGATCGTCACCTTGCCCTGGCCCTTCGGGTCCAGCGCCACCTCGTTGGAGACGAACTCCATCATCAGGGACTGCTTGATCTCGCCCTTCGTCAGCGCGAGGACGTCCTTGTTCGGGACGGGGAACGACGTGCCCGCGTAGGCCGTCTGCTTCTCGTAGTGCCGCGTGGTGAAGAACACCAGCGCGCCGCCGTCCGTCGTGCGCAGCGCCAGCGGCGCGTAGTCGCCGTTCGTCAGCGGCTCGTCGATGTACTGGGTGACCAGGCCCGGCCTCTTGGCGTTCTTCTCCCGCACGGCACGCCACTGGCTGGTGTGCGGCCCGTCCGCGAAGGTGTCCCCGCCGTTCTTGAGATACGTCGTGTAGGTCTGGCTCAGGCCGGCGGGGGCGGCGGCCAGGTCCGTCGCGTTCACCGGGACCGGCTCGGCCCAGCCGTCGGCGTCCTTCTTGAACTCGGGGACCTTGCCGGGCGCGACGAGCGTCAGGTACGCCACCTGGAACGGGTCGTCCAGGCTGCTGCGGGTGAACACGAGGAGCCAGCGGGCGGTGCCGCCCTTGTTGCCGGCCGCGTCGACGAGGAACCAGCGGGGCCAGCCGGCCTTCTTCGGGATCGTGAACTTCGCGTCCGTCAGCTCCAGGGGCGTGTGGTGGGGGTTGCCGCCCGGGTTGTTGGCCTTCCCGGCCTTGAGACGGGCCGAGTCGATGTCGGCGAGGGCGCCGGTGGTGTGCTCGGCGTCGAGGTCGCCGTCGTAGGCCTTGTCGGCCGCGTTGTACGCGGTCGTGAACTCCTTCAGGGCCTCGGCGGCTTCGGCGCGGGTGGTGGTCGGGAGGATCTCCCGTTCGCCGTGCACCACGACGCATCCGCTCGCCGTCAACGACAAAGCGGTCACTGACGCTGCTATGAGGGCGCTCCGGGCGGGCCTGCGGAGCGTTCGAGGGTCGCGATCCCTGCTCATCGGGTTCCTTCACCTTCCCCTTTCCGGAGGCGAACCCTACCGGGTACCTCCGGCGGCCGGGCCGGGGTGGGGTATCCCCGCTACGCCGGGTCGCGCACCGGGCTTGCCGTGGTCCGGCTCGGTGCGAAGAAGAAGGCCAGGGTCGGCACCAAGTACAGGAGCCACACCGTGACTTGGAGCACCGTCGGGTTCGGCTGGAAGTTGAGGACGCCCTTCAGGAGGGTGCCGTACCAGCTGTCGGGCGGGATCGTGCCGGAGATGTCGAATGCCTGGTCGTCGAGGCCGGGCAGGAAGTCGGCCTCCTGGAGGTCGTGGAAGCCGTACGCCAGGACCCCCGCCGCGACCACGACCAGCATCGCGCCGGTGTACGTGAAGAACTTGGACAGGTTGATGCGCAGGGCGCCCCGGTAGAACAGCCAGCCCAGCAGGACCGCCGTGAGCAGGCCCAGCGCGACGCCGAGCAGGGGCCTGGGGGTGCCGTCACTCGCCGCGTGGACCGACGCCCAGACGAACAGGGCCGTCTCCAGCCCCTCGCGGCCCACCGCCAGGAACGCCGTGGCGACCAGCGCGCCGGTGCCCATCGCGAGGGCCGCGTCCAGCCTGCCGTGCAGCTCCGACCTCAGGTGCCGGGCCGTGCGGCGCATCCAGAACACCATCCACGTCACCAGGCCGACCGCGAGGATCGACAGCGAGCCGCCGAGCGCCTCCTGCGCCTGGAACGTCAGCTCCTGGGAGCCGAATTCGAGGGCGCAGCCGAAGCCGAGCGCCAGGGCGACCGCGACGCCGATGCCGGCCCAGACCGGCTTCAGGGCGTCCCTGCGGCCGGTCTTGACCAGGTAGGCGATGAGGATGCAGACGACCAGGCTCGCCTCCAGGCCCTCGCGCAGGCCGATCAGATAGTTGGAGAACATGCGCCTACGCCTCCTCGGAGAACAGCGTCCGGCCCCACCAGTCGTCCTGGTCGCGGACGCCCGGCGGGATCGCGAAGAGCGCCGAACCCACGTGCTGGATGTACTCGTTGAGCGCGTCCGTCGCCAGGTTGCGCTGGATCGGGATGAACCCCTTGCGGACGTCCCGCTGGTAGGCCAGGAAGAACAGGCCCGCGTCCAGGCGGCCGAGGCCGTCCGTGCCGTCGGTGAAGGAGTAGCCGCGGCGCAGGATCGTCGCCCCCTGGTTGGCGTCGGGGTGCGCGAGCCGCACGTGCGCGTCGGGCTTCATCGCCTTCAGGAACGGCTCGTCCCGCTCCTTCGCCCTGCCGACCGGCGCGCCCTCGCCCTTGTCCCGGCCGAAGATGTCCTCCTGCTCCTGCAGCGAGGTGCGGTCCCAGGTCTCGATGTGCATGCGGATGCGCCGGGCGACCAGGTAGGAGCCGCCCGCCATCCAGGGCGGGCCGTCCTTCTCGTCCACCCACACGAACTTCTTCAGGCGGGCCGTCTCCGTGCCCGCGATGTTGCGCGTGCCGTCCTTGAAGCCCATCAGGTTGCGCGGCGTCTGCGCCTCGGGCGTCGTCGAGGAGGTCTTGCCGAAGCCGAGCTGCGACCAGCGGATGACGACCTTGCCGAAGCCGATGCGGGCCAGGTTGCGGATCGCGTGGACCGCCACCTGCGGGTCGTCGGAGCAGGCCTGCACGCACAGGTCGCCGCCGCTGCGCGCCCGGTCCAGGTTGTCGCCCGCGAACTTCGGCAGGTCGACCAGTGCCTCCGGCCGGCGGTCCGCGAGGCCGAACTTCTCGAACAGGCTCGGGCCGAAGCCGATCGTCAGGGTCAGCCGGGAGGGCTTCAGGCCGAGGGCCTCGCCGGTGTCGTCGGGCGGTGCCTCGGCCAGGCCGCCGTAGGCGCCCTCGCCGACCGGGTGTCCGGCCGTCATCCGCCGGGCCGCGTCCGTCCAGTCCTTCAGCAGCCGGACGAAGGCCGCCCGGTCCTCGGTCGTCACGTCGAACGCGGCGAAGTGCAGGCGGTCCTGGACCGGCGTGGCGATGCCCGCCTGGTGCGGGCCGTGGAAGGCGATCGCCGCGCCGGCCGGTCCGGGGTCGTCCCCGTCGCGGGCCATCGCCACCGCGCCGCCCGCCGCCGCGGCGGCGCCGAGCGCCAGGCCCGCGCCGCCCCAGCCGAGCAGCGAACGGCGGCTGGGGGAGGAGGGGTCGGTGTCCGCCATCGCTACTTCACCACGGCCGCGGCGAGCTTCGACAGCGGCTCCGCCAGGGCGTTGACCGCGTCCGACAGCTCCTTGCGGTCCGCCTTGCCGACCTTGTCGTAGGAGGTGAAGTCGTACGACGTGCTGTTCGGGCGGTACCGGTCCAGCAGCTTGTCCAGGGCCGCGAACTGCTCGTCGAGTTCGGTGACGAGGGCCGCGTCGTTCTCCTTGGCGACCGGCTTCAGCAGCTCGTACGACTGCCGCGCGCCCTCGACGTTGGCCTTGAAGTCGACGAGGTCGGTGTGCGAGTAGCGCTCCTCCTCGCCGGTGACCTTGCCGGTGGCGACCTCGTCGAGGAGTTCCTTGGCGCCGTTGGCCATGGAGGTGGGGGTGATCTCGGCCTTGCCGACCCGCTTCTGCCAGTCCTTCAGGTCATTGACGAGCAGGCCGGCGAGTTCCTTCTCGCGGTCGCCGATCTTCTTGTCCTGCCAGAGCGCCTTCTCCAGGCGGTGCCAGCCGGTCCAGTCGGTCGCCGGATCCTGGCCGTCCTCCAGGCCGTCCTCGCGGACGTCGACCTTGGGGTCGATGTCGCCGAAGGACTCGGCGACCGGCTCGGTGCGCTCCCAGCCGATACGGGAGGGCGCGTAGGCCTTCTTCGCCGCCTCGATGTCGCCGTCCTCGACCGCCTTGGCGAAGGTCTCGGCGAGCGGCAGCGTCTCGTCGGCCTGCCGCTGCACGTAGGTGCGGTAGCCGGCGACGGCCTTGTCCAGGCGCGGGTCGCGCTCGACCGCCTTGCCGCCGGTGGCCTTGACGGCCTGGCGGATGCCGTCGCCCTTCATGCCGGGCTTGCAGGCGATCTGGTAGTCGCCGGCCTTCACCTCGGCGGTCACGCGCTGCTCGGTGCCGGGGCCTATGTTCTCCCGCTCGGTGACCACACGGTCGTCGGGGAAGAGGACGTAGACCTCGGTGACCTTGGACCCCTTGTTCTCCACGGCCAGTTCGACGTGCCCGGCGGGGAACTCCTTCTTCGACACCTCGCACTTGTCGTCCGTGGCCGTCACCTTGACCACGTGGTCGCCGTCGGCCGCGCCGCCCTTCTCGGTGCAGCCGGTGACGGCGGTCAGAGCCGCCGCGGCGGCTATCACGAGGGAGGCTGGTCTGACGGGTCGCATGAAGGCTCCAAACAGGGAAGGTGAGGCTCACCTAAGGCACATAAGGATTACCTAAGTGGCTCAAAATCGCCCCCATGCGGCGGTCAAGGGAGGGTCAAAGGTCGGCGACCGCGCGTCCCCGGCGGTGGAGGACCACCCACCCGGGCGATGCTTGAATGCCCCCGTGACTGACTACGACGTGCTCCGCGTCTTCTGCGGGCCGAACGGCGGATACGGCAACGAACTCGGTGTCGTGCGCGAGGGTTCGGTGCTGCCCGGGCGGAGCGACCGGCAGGAGTTCGCGGCGAAGCTCGGGTTCAGCGAGACCGTCTTCGTCGACGACCCCGAGCGCGGTGTGATCGACATCTACACGCCCACCCTGCGACTGCCCTTCGCCGGGCACCCCTGTGTCGGGACGGCGTGGCTGCTCGACGTGCCCGAACTGGTCACGCCCGCCGGAGTGGTGGGCGCCCGGCAGGACGGGGAGTTCTGCTGGATCGAGGCACGGGCGGACTGGGCGCCGCCGCGCACCCTGCGCCGGTACGCCACTGCCGCCGAGGTCGACGACCTGGCCGTGCCGCCGCCGGGGGAGTGGGTGTACGCCTGGGCGTGGGAGGACGAGCCCGCCGGGCGGATCCGCGCCCGGGCCTTCCCCGGCCGGGGCGACGGCATCGACGAGGACGAGGCGACCGGGGCCGCGGCCCTGCTGCTCACCGACCGGCTGGGCCGGGCCCTGAACATCACCCAGGGCGCGGGCTCCCAGATCCTCACCGCGCCCCAGCCGGGCGGCTGGATCGAGGTCGGCGGCCGGGTGCACCTCGAACGCTGACCCGGGCGGCGCGCGCCCGTACGGGTGGAACAGCGTGTGTGCGCGGCGGCGAACGGGGACCTCTGGGCGTGACCAAGCACCACCGCGAGAGGATTCTCATGCGCATTCGATCCGCTCTGGCCGTAGCCGCCCTGACCGTCGCCGTGACCGCCGCGGGCGCGGCCACCGCCGCCGCCAACGACGACGACGGCCGGGACCACCGCGACGGCCGCCACGTGGCGTGCAGCCCGTACTTCGGTGAGCTCGAGGCCGAGACCGCCGAGATGGAGTGGGGCGGCGCGGTCTGTCACAACGGTGTGTTCGACGTCTGAGCAGGACGGTCCGACGCTCTCCGGAGCCGGTACCGGGGCCTCTCGCCGCGTGCGAGGGGCCCCGGCCCGTTCACGCCGACAGCGGGAACTCTTCGCCCAGCGCCTGGAAGACCGCGTTGTTCAGCGCGTACGCCCGCTTGCACTCGGCGACGACCCGCTGCCGCTCCAGCTCGTCCCCCGGCACCGCGTCCAGCAGCTCCCAGTAACTCCGCTTGAACGCGGCCGGGTTGGGGATCTCCTCGAAGACGTAGAAGCGGACGCCGTCGCCCTTCCTCGGAAAGCCCCACGTCTTCTCGGCCGTGTCGCGGATGATCTGCCCGCCGGAGAGGTCGCCGAGGTAGCGCGTGTAGTGGTGGGCGACGTAGCCGGCCGGCCAGCTGCGGGCGCATTCGGTGACGCGCTCGGCGTACTCCAGCGTCGCGGGCAGCGCGCTGATCCCCGACCGCCAGCCCGGGCCGCGCAGGTACTCCAGGTCCTGCTCCAGCGAGGCCGTCCGGAACAGCTCCGGGCGGACGAACGGCCCGGCCACCGGGTCCGCGGCGAGCTGCTCGGCGCCGGATTCCAGCGCCCCGTACACGAACCACAGCTGCTCCGTGTAGCGCGCGAACGCGTCGACCCCCAGTTTGTTCCCCAGCAGGTCGCTCAGGAAGGTCGAGGCCCTGACCTCCTCGTGCTGCTCGCGGGAAGCGGACCGGATGAGGGTCGAGAAGGATTCCATGGGGCCACTTTTCCCGACGTACTGTCGGTAAAACCCCCGCGGGCACGGGAAAGGCCCGCCCTCCGGGGAGAGCGGGCCGTCGGCCGGGGTGCGGCGGGGTTACGGCAGCGTGAGGATCTCCGCGCCCGTGTCCGTCACCACCAGCGTGTGCTCGAACTGGGCCGTCCGCTTCCGGTCCTTCGTCACGACCGTCCAGCCGTCGTCCCACATGTCGTACTCGTGCGTCCCGAGCGTCAGCATCGGCTCGATCGTGAACGTCATGCCGGGCTGGATGACGGTCGTCGCGTGCGGGCTGTCGTAGTGCGGGATGATCAGACCCGAGTGGAACGAGCTGTTGATGCCGTGGCCGGTGAAGTCCCGGACCACCCCGTAGCCGAAGCGCTTGGCGTACGACTCGATGACCCGGCCGATGATGTTGATCTGCCGGCCCGGCTTGACCGCCTTGATCGCCCGGTTGAGGGACTCCCGGGTGCGCTCCACCAGCAGGCGCGACTCCTCGTCGACGTCACCCACCAGGTACGTGGCGTTGTTGTCGCCGTGCACCCCGCCGATGTACGCCGTCACGTCCAGGTTGATGATGTCGCCGTCGCGCAGCACCGTGGAGTCCGGGATGCCGTGGCAGATCACCTCGTTGACGCTGGTGCACAGCGACTTGGGGAAGCCGCGGTAACCGAGCGTCGACGGGTAGGCGCCGTGGTCGCACATGTACTCGTGCGCCACCTTGTCCAGCTCGTCCGTGGTCACCCCGGGGGCGATCAGCTTCGCGGCCTCCGCCATCGCCCGGGCCGCGATCCGGCCGGCGACACGCATCGCCTCGATCGTCTCGGGCGTCTGCACCTCCGGTCCGGTGTACGGCGTCGGCGCGGGCTTGCCGACGTACTCGGGGCGACGGATGTTTCCGGGCACGGAACGGGTGGGGGACAGCTCCCCCGGGACAAGCAGCGACTGGCCAGACATGCCAGCGAGTCTAACCAGCCGCCGTGGGGGAACATGTCGGTGGCGAGAGGAGCTGGTCATGGCCCTGTTCAAGAAGCGGACGGTCGGCAAGCCGGGCGAGTGGTACTACTGCCTGGAGCACAAGAAGGTCGAGGAGGGGCCGGAGTGCCCGGGCAAGGACCGCTTCGGCCCGTACGCGAGCCGCACCGAGGCCGAGCACGCGATGGAGACCGCCCGCGAACGCAACCTCCAGTGGGAGAACGACCCCAGGTGGCACGACGCCCCGGCGGCCGGCCGCGAGGAGAACTGACGCGATCTGACCCACCCGGACGCCCGGCGCCGACACGGCCCGGGCGTTCGCCGTGTCCGGGCCGGGGTGCCCGGGGCGCCCGGGGTGTCCGGGGGCGGTGCGGGCCGGGTGTTCGTGGTGTTCGGGCCGGGCGCCCGGGACCGGCGGGGGCGGGGTGTTCGCCGTGTTCGGGCCGTAGCGGTCCGGGCGGGTGCCAGGGCGGGGCGTGAGCCAGGTTCGGGTGAGCCAGATCCGGGTGCGCCCCCGTGTCACCAGCGGGCCGGTGGCGGTGCTGTCAGGTGTTCCGCCAGCCTCGACACCCGGTCCCGGAAGCGGCGTCGGCCCCGCGGTGGGGCCGGGAGGGCGTTCTCCCCGGCCGCCGCGCTGACCAGGTGCTGGACCGTGTCCAGGTCCAGCTCCGAGCCGTCCGGGACGGCCAGGGCCTCATGGGCCATCGCGGGCAGCTCGCCCCGGCCGGGGCCGAGGGCCAGGACCGTCGCCCCGGCCCGGCGGGCGTCCGACACCCGTTCCAGGAGGGGCGCGCACGGGGGCTCGGGGGCCACCACCAGGAGTGTCTCGCCGCGCCGGGCCGCCTCCAGCCGGCCGAGCCCCACCGCCAGATGCGCCGGGTCCGAGGGGCGCGCGTCATGCCGTACCAGCGTGGG
Source organism: Streptomyces sp. NPDC006140 (assembly GCF_040628815.1). Taxonomy (NCBI): domain Bacteria; kingdom Bacillati; phylum Actinomycetota; class Actinomycetes; order Kitasatosporales; family Streptomycetaceae; genus Streptomyces; species Streptomyces sp. NPDC006140. Next base: position 656,421 of record NZ_JBEXTS010000001.1, read on the forward strand.
GGCCAGCTCCGGCATGCCCGACCAGGCGGCCTCGTCCACCAGGTGCGCCGCCAGGTGCCACGGCTCGTACTCCGGCGTGCCGACCAGCAGCAGACCGCCCCCGTGCGACACCACCGAGCCCCGCAGCGCCCCGGCGAACCGCCGCGTGGCGCCCAGCCACTCCGTCCCGGCGAGCACTTCCCGCAGCAGCGCGACCCGTACCGCATCCATGCGACCGCATCCTGCCCGGAGCCGGTCACTCGTGACGTGGAGTTCACCGCGCATTCGCCCGGCCTGGGTAGGCGGACCGGTCACCCGTTCCGTCGTCGAACGACCGGAGGAACCCGCCTCATGACCGAGACCAGCGTCCCCTTCCGCGCCGGCCGGGAGGGATACGCCAGCTTCCGTATCCCCGCCGTCGTCGCCACCGGCACCGGCACGCTGCTCGCCTTCTGCGAGGGCCGGGTCGGCTCCCGGGACGACTTCGGGAACATCGACGTCGTACTGAAGCGCTCCACGGACGGCGGCCGCACCTGGGGCCCGCTCCAGGTCGCCGCCCGCAACGGCGACGCCCTCGCCGGCAACCCCGCCCCGGTCGTCCTCCACACCGGCCGCGTCCTCCTCGTGCACGTGCGCAACGCGGCCCTCGCCACCGAGGACGCCATCCGGCGCGGCAAGGTGACCGCCGCGGACGGCCGCCGCGTGTGGGTGCAGCACAGCGACGACGAGGGCCTCACCTGGTCCGCGCCGCGGGAGATCACCCAGGAGACCAAGAAGCCCCAGTGGCGCTGGTACGCCACCACCCCCGGGCACGCGATCCAGCTGAGCACCGGCCGGGTCGTCGTCCCGGCCAACCACTCCCTGCCGCCCACCGGCACCGACAACGGCACGGAGGGCAGGTACAACGGCGGCCACTGCCTGCTCAGCGACGACGAGGGCGCCACCTGGCGCATCGGCTACGTCGACGACAACACCGACGGCTACATCAACGCCAACGAGACCACCGCCGCCGAACTCCCCGACGGCCGCGTCTACTTCAACACCCGCAACGACTCACCCTCGCCCGGCACCCGCGCCGACGCCCACTCCGCCGACGGCGGGCAGACCCTGGTGAAACCCTTCCGTCCGCAGGCGGGCCTGTCCGCACCCGTGTGCCAGGCGAGCGTCCTCCAGCTCCGCGACCCCGACGTGCTGCTCTACTCCGGCCCTGCCGACCCCGGCTTCCGCGCCCTGATGACGATCCGCGCCTCCACCGACGGCGGCACCACCTGGCGCCCGGCCCACACCGTGGACGGACTGCCCGCCGCCTACTCCGACCTGGTCCGCGTCGACCCGGACACCGTGGGGCTGCTGTACGAGACCGGCGACTTCAGCGCCTACGAGACGATCACCTTCCGGCGGGTGCCCGTCGCGGAGCTGACCTGAGCCGATCGGGGCGGCGCCGCGGTCGTAGAGTCGGGGCCATGACCTCTACCGACAGTGCTGCCACCGACCACGCCCAGAAGGCCCCCGCCAAGGACCCCTGGGACCTGCCCGACGTCTCCGGACTCGTCGTCGGGGTGCTCGGCGGGACCGGCCCCCAGGGCAAGGGCCTCGCCTACCGGCTCGCCAAGGCCGGGCAGAAGGTGATCATCGGCTCCCGGGCGGCCGACCGCGCGCGGGCCGCCGCCGAGGAACTCGGCCACGGCGTCGAGGGCGCCGACAACGCCGAGACCGCGCGCCGCAGCGACATCGTGATCGTCGCCGTGCCCTGGGACGGCCACGGCAAGACCCTGGAGTCCCTGCGCGAGGAGCTGGCCGGCAAGCTCGTCGTCGACTGCGTCAACCCGCTCGGCTTCGACAAGAAGGGCGCCTACGCCCTCAAGCCCGAGGAGGGCAGCGCCGCCGAGCAGGCCGCCGCCCTGCTGCCGGACTCCCGGGTCACGGCCGCCTTCCACCACCTGTCGGCCGTCCTGCTCCAGGACCCGGAGATCGACGAGATCGACACCGACGTCATGGTGCTCGGCGAGGTCCGCGCCGACGTCGAGATCGTCCAGGCCCTCGCCGGGCGCATCCCCGGCATGCGCGGCATCTTCGCCGGGCGGCTGCGCAACGCCCACCAGGTGGAGTCGCTGGTGGCGAACCTGATCTCCGTGAACCGCCGGTACAAGGCGCACGCGGGGCTCCGCGTCACCGACGTGTGAGCCGGTGACGTCCATGGGGGACACTGGACGGCACAGCAGTGCCCGCAGTGTCCCCCGACAGGAGTCGACCGAGATGCCCCGCCTTGCCCTCTACGCCCTGATCGTCTGCGTCCTCTCCGTGGCCGCGGCCGTCGTGTCCTTCACCCGGGGCAGCTTCCTGGGAATCGTGTGGGTGCTGCTGGCGGGCCTGTCGTCCAACATGTGCTGGTACTACGTCAAGCGCGCCAAGCAGCAGAAGTCCGTCACGGGCTGACCGAGCAGAACTCGTTGCTGCCCTGCCAGAAGCGGTACAGCGCCTGCCCGCAGTACGTCTCGAAGTCGCTGATGCCGAGCGACTTCAGGATGGCGTCGATCACGTCGAAGAACACGCCGTTCACGGCCGGCAGCCACAGCAGCGCGAACACGAACAGCAGACCGAACGGCGCGAACGGCTCCACCTGGCGCCGGATGTTGTACGACAGCCACGGCTCGATCACGCCGTAGCCGTCCAGGCCCGGCACCGGCAGGAAGTTCAGCAGCGCCGCCGTCACCTGCAGCAGGGCGAGGAAGGCGAGGGCGAACCGGAAGTCGTTCGGCACGCCGTCCAGGGCGTCCAGCCAGAACGGGGCCGTGCAGACCACCGCGAACAGCACGTTCGTCAGCGGGCCCGCCGCCGAGATCAGGCTGTGCTTCCAGCGGCCCCGGATCCGTCCGTGCTCGATGAACACGGCGCCGCCGGGCAGGCCGATCCCGCCCATGATCACGAAGATCACCGGCAGCACGATGCTGAGCAGCGCGTGCGTGTACTTCAGCGGATTCAGGGTCAGGTAGCCCTTGGCGCCGACCGAGATGTCGCCGCTGTGCAGGGCCGTGCGCGCGTGCGCGTACTCGTGCAGGCACAGCGAGACGATCCACGCCGCCGTCACGAACAGGAACACGGCGACCCCGGGCTGCTCGGCGAACCCGGTCCAGGTCGCCCAACCCGTGACCGCCGTCACGGCCAGGATCCCGACGAAGACGGGACTGATCCGCCGCTCGCTGTGGCGGCTGGTGGCGGTGGTCATGGGACTCCCTGCACTCTCGAACACGCGATGGGACGGCCCGACCGTACCGGGCGCAGGGGGAAAACGTCTCGCGCGGGGCGGTCGGTTCCGGGGAGGGTGGGCGCATGGGGCTCTGGCACGTGATCTACGAAGACTGGCAGATGGAGTGCTGCGGCACGCCGTTCTCGGTGGGGGACGAGGTGAGCTGGCCCCTGCTCCTGGAGGACGCGGACCAGGTGTTCGGCGGCGGCTGGCACGACCAGCTCAGCAAGGTCTGCGGGCCGGTGGAGGACGTGGGCGGCGTCCGGGTGGTGCGGGAGGAGACCGGCCTCACGGCCGCCCTGGCCGCGGATCCCGACGACGAGGAGGACCGGCGGCCGAAGCCCGGGGACCGGATCCGGTCGGTCGGGCTGCTGTCCGTCGAGCGGCACGGCGCGCGGTGGCCCGAGGCCGGCGGGCGGGTGCGGGCCGTACAGGTGCTTGAGCAGGCCTACGCCCAGGCCTCGCCCGGCTCGCGCACGTGGGAGCCGGTGGCGGGGGAGCGGCGGCTGCGGCTGGTGGAGCGGTGCCCGAAGTGGTTCGCCGAGGGCGCGGAGGAACAGGGGCGGCAGTGGAGGGAGTCGGGGGTGGTGGTGACCCTGGAGGTGCCGGGCACGGACTCCTGGCTCTCCCACGCCCTCCGCGAGGCCCGGGGCATCCCCCACCGGGGTGCCGCGCCCGGCACGGAGACCGAGGGCCTGCCGGCGGCTGAACTGGCGGCCCTGCTGGAGAGCCTGAGCACGGCGGCGACCCCACCGAAGCACCGGGACCGACCGAGGCGCCGGCATGGGTGAACACGGCGACGCCCCTGTTGCCGTCGGACGCACGGCCCCGGCCGTCGCCCCTCGCAAACCGCTCAACGGCCGCCCGCCACGCACGCCCGCCGGTGGTGGCCGTGGCGTCGGGTTCGCCGGTCGGGCCGTCTGCTCCGACAGATGTGCCGACGGCCGGCCGTCGCCCACGCCCAACAGCGGTCGTCGCCCCGTCGGGCCGTCGTGACCGTCCCCATGTCACCGGAGACAATGGACCCCGTGCGCTACCGCATCCTCGGCACCACCCAGGCGCTCCGCACCGACGGCACCGCCGTCCCGGTCGGCGGGGCGCGGCTGCGCGCGCTGCTGACCGTGCTCGCCCTGCGCGCGGGACACACCGTGCCCGCGGGGCTGCTCGTCGACGAGGTGTGGGACGGCGATCCGCCCGCCGACGCGCCGGGGGCGCTGCAGGCGCTGGTCGGGCGGTTGCGGCGGGCGCTCGGCGCGGACGCGGTCGCCTCCGCCGAGGGCGGGTACCGGCTCACGGCCGCCCCCGACGACGTCGACCTGCACCGGTTCGAGCGGCTGGCCGGCGAGGGGCTGCGGGCCCTGGCCGACGGCGACCCCGCCAAGGCGGCCGTGGTCCTCGACGACGCCCTCGCCCTGTGGCGCGGCCCGGCCCTCGCCGACCTGCCCGACCGCGCCGCCGAGGCGGCCCGCTGGGACACCCGCCGCCTGGACGTACTGCGGGCCCGCCACACCGCCGCCCTCGCCCTCGGCCAGGCCGAGCAGTCCCTGCCGGAGCTGACCGCCCTGTGCGACAGCCACCCCCTGGACGAACCCCTCCAGGCGCTGCGCCTGCGCGCCCTGCGCGACGCGGGCCGCACCGCCGAGGCCCTCGCCGCCTACGAGGACGTACGACGCCTCCTCGCCGACCGGCTGGGCACCGACCCGGGCCCCGAACTGCGCGCGCTGCACAGGGAGTTGCTGAACGCCCCGGGCCCCGGCGGCTCACCGGCGGCCGACGGGGCCCGGGCGGCGACGCCCGCGCAGCCCCCGGCCGCCCCCGCCCCCGGCAACCTCCGCGCCCGCCTCACCTCCTTCATCGGCCGGGAGACCGACATCGAGACCATCCGGACGGATCTCGCGGCGGCCCGCCTGGTCACCCTGCTCGGCCCCGGCGGCGCCGGGAAGACCCGCCTGTCGCAGGAGGCCGCCGAGACCGTACGGCACGCCATGCCCGGCGGGGTGTGGCTGGCCGAACTCGCCCCGGTCGACGACCCCGCCGCCGTCCCCGAGGCCGTGCTCACCGCCGTAGGCGCCCGCGAGACCGTGCTGTACGGCGCCGGAGCCGAGGGCATCCGGGCCGCCGTCGCCGACCGGCTCGACGACCCCGTCGAACGGCTCGCCGAGCACTGCTCCCGCCCCGGCATGCTGCTGATCCTCGACAACTGCGAGCACGTCGCCGACGCCGCCGCCCGGCTCGCCGAGGAACTGCTGGCCCGCTGCCCCGGCCTCACCGTCCTCGCCACCAGCCGCGAACCCCTCGGCGTGCCGGGGGAGTTGCTGCGCCCGGTGGAGCCACTGCCCGAGCCGGTCGCGCTGCGCCTGCTCGCCGACCGGGGCGCGGCCGCCCGGCCCGGCTTCCGGGTCGAGGACGACCCCGGGGCGTGCGCCGAGATCTGCCGCCGCCTGGACGGCCTGCCCCTGGCCATCGAACTCGCCGCCGCCCGGCTGCGGATGCTCACCCCCCGCCAGATCGCCGACCGGCTCGACGACCGCTTCCGCCTCCTCACCTCCGGCAGCCGCACCGTCCTGCCCCGCCAGCAGACCCTCAGGGCCGTCGTCGACTGGTCCTGGGACCTGCTCGACGAGGACGAACGGGACGTCCTGCGGAGGCTGTCGGTGTTCGCGGGCGGCTGCGACCTGCCCGCCGCCGAGGCGGTGTGCGGACCGGTCGCCCTGGAGGCGCTCGGCTCGCTCGTCGACCGCTCCCTGGTCGTGGCCGCACCGCCCGGTGAGCAGACCGACGGCGAGATGCGCTACCGGCTGCTGGAGACCGTCGCCGAGTACGCCGCCGAGCGGCTGGACGAGTCCGGGCAGCGCGCCGAGGCCGAGCGCGCCCATCTGACGTACTTCCGTGAACTCGCCCGCACCACCGACCCGTTGCTGCGCGGCCCCGGCCAACTCGACGCCATCCACCGGCTGGAGCGGGAGTACGAGAACCTGCGCACCGCCCTGCGGCACGCCGTCGCCCTGCGCGACGAGCAGGAGGCGCTGTGCCTGGCGCTGTCCCTCGTCTGGTACTGGCAGATGCGGGACCTGCGCATCGACGCCCGCAACTGGTGCCGCGAGGTCATGGCCCTCGGGCCCGACCCCTTCACCGAGCCCGTCCGCCCCGCCGCCCCCGTCTGGCAGCGCTGCACCGACGCACCGCCGCCGATGACCGGCGAGGTCCTGTGGGAGGCCCGGCGGGGGATCCACCTGGCCCACCTCGCCTGCATGGACACGGAGCTGGAGGCCTGGCAGAACCCCCGGTCCCAGCAGAAGCTGCGCGCCATCGCGCGGACCTACGAGCCCGGCCTGCCGCAGAACTGCCGCCTGCCCGGCCTGCTCTGGTTCTTCGCCGTGATGCTCACCGGCGAGATGGACCGGCTGCGCGTCATCATCGACGCGTGCATCCGCACCTGCCGGGAGACCCCCGGCTTCGCCTGGGAGCTGGCCTCCGCCCTCCAGATGCGGGCCAACTTCCTCGCCAACCGCACCGACTGGGCGGGCGACGCCGCCCGGGACGCCGACGAGTCGCTGGAGATCTACCAGCGCCTCGGTGACGCCTGGGGCACCGCCGAGGCGCTCTCCGCCCGCGCCGAGGCCCGCGAACGCAAGGGCGACTACCCCCGGGCCGCCGCCGACTACGAGGCGGCCATCGCCCACGCCGAACACCTCGGTGCCCGCGCCCAGGCCGCCGTCCTCACCGCCCGGCTCGGCAGTGTCCTGCTGGAGGCCGGCGAGGGCGAACGCGGCGAGCGACTGCTGCGCGAGGTGATCGCCCAACGCCAGGACACGCACAGCGAGGCCATGCCCGCCGCCCGCCTCTTCCTCGCCGGCCGGCTCGGCCTGACCGGCCGCACCGCCGAGGCGCGCGAGCAACTGCGGCGGCTGCGCCAGGACTTCCGGATCGCCCACTTCATCGTCTTCGACGCGTACATCCTCGGCTCGGAGGCCTGGCTGGACGCCGCGGAGGGACGGTACGAGGAATGCCTGCGCCTGATCCGCAAGGCGCTGGAGCGGGCCGCCGACCCGCTGGCCACGGCCATCACGCCCCATATGCGCTCGGGATACCTGATCACCGGCGCCTGGGCCCTGGCCGGCCTCGACGGCGGGCGGCGCGCCGCGGACGCGGCCCGCTGCCTGGGCGCCTTCGACGCCCTGCTGCCCGCCGGCCACGTCGCCCAGTCGCAGGAGCGCGCCACCCGTGAGCAGGCGGAGCGGCGGGCCCGGGCGGCGCTCGGCGACACGGCGTACGAGACCGCGTACGCGCAGGGCGGCGGCCTCGGTCTGGATGAGGCCGTCGCCCTGCTCTGACGCGCACCAGCCGACTGTCCGTCAGCTCTTGGTGCGGAACTTGTGGATCGCGACGGGCGCCATCACGACCGTGATCGACACCGACCAGGCCACGGTCATCCACAGGTCGTGCGCGACCGGGCCGCCCACCATCAGCCCGCGTGCGGCGTCCGCCAGCGAGGACAGCGGGTTGTAGTCGGTGAAGTTCTGCAGCCAGCCCGGCATCGACTGGGGCGGCGCGAAGATGGACGAGCCGAACTGCAGCGGCATCAGCACCAGGAAGCCCATCGCCTGCACGGACTGCGCGTTCTTCATGATCACGCCGAGCGTGAGGAAGATCCACATCAGGGCGGACCCGAACAGCGCGGACAGTCCCACGGCGGCGAACAGCCCGGGCCAGTCGGTGATGTCGAAGCCCACCAGCACACCGACGATCATCAGGATCACGGTCGCGATCAGCATCCGCACCATCTCGACCGCGATCTTCGCGAACAGTACGGAACCGCGGCCGATCGGCAGCGACCGGAAGCGGTCCATGACGCCGGTGTTGAAGTCCTGGTTGAAGCCGGTCCCCACCCCCTGGGCCATGTTCATGCCCATCATGGCCATCAGGCCGGGGACGATGTACTGCACGTACGCGTCCTGCCCGCCGCCGAGCGCCTGCCCGATCGAGCCGCCGAAGACGTACACGAACAGCAGCGTGAAGACGACCGGGAACAGCACGGCGTCGAACATCGACTCCGGGTCCTGGCGGATCCACAGCAGATTGCGGCGCACGAGCGCCCCGGTGTGCCGCAGATGCCCGCGCAGCGGGATACGGGCGTCCGGTTCGACGTGGGTGACGGCAGCCGCGCTCATACGGCGACCTCCTCGCGGGTGTCGGTGGGCAAGGCGTCCTGCGGGGCACTGGCGCGGTGGCCGGTGAGGGACAGGAACACCTCGTCCAGGCTGGGCAGTTCGGTGGTGATGGAGGCGAGGGTGATGCCGCGCGCGGTGATCGCGCCGACCACGGCGGTCAGCTGTTCGTCGCTGAGGACCGGGACGAGCAGGGATCCGCGCTCGGTGTCCACGGTCGTGGTGGCGAGCCCCGTGATCCCCAGCTCGTCCAGCGCGGCCGCCAGGGGCCGCAGCTGCACCGGGTCGGCCGGACGCACGCGCAGGGTCCGCCCGCCGACCTTCGCCTTCAGCTCCTCGGTGCCGCCGCTCGCGATGACCTTGCCCCGGTCCACCACGGTCAGCTCGGAGGCGAGCTGCTCGGCCTCCTCCATGTACTGGGTGGTCAGCAGCACGGTCACGCCGTCCCCGACCATGGCCTTCACCTCGTCCCACACCTCGTTGCGGGTGCGGGGGTCGAGGCCGGTGGTCGGCTCGTCGAGGAAGAGGACGGAGGGCCGCCCGATCATCGAGGCGGCCAGGTCGAGCCGTCGCCGCATACCGCCGGAGTAGGTGCTCGCGGGCCGCTTCGCGGCGTCCGTCAGCGAGAACCGCTCCAGCAACGCGTCGGCACGCGCGCGTGCCTCCTTGCGGGGCAGGTCGAGCAGCCGCCCGATCATGTACAGGTTCTCCCAGCCGGGCAGCTTCTCGTCGACGGAGGCGTACTGCCCGGTGAGCCCTATCACCCGCCGCAGGTTCCGCGGCTGCCGTACGACGTCGTACCCCGCCACGGTCGCCTGTCCCGCGTCGGGCCGCAGCAGGGTGGACAGGATCCGCACCAGGGTGGTCTTCCCGGCCCCGTTCGGCCCGAGCACCCCCATCACGGTGCCCTCCCGCACGTCCAGGTCGACCCCGTCCAGTGCCTTGGTCTCCCCGTAGTGCTTCACCAGCCCCCGCACGGTGACAGCGGCGCCGCCGGTTCGTGTGTCGATTCGCGTCATGCGGACGACAGTGTCAGGGCGCGCCGACAAACCACCGACAGACCGCTGACAGCGGCCCGCCGGCACCGACATCCCGCCGACAACGGCCCGGAAAAACGGGAACAGCCCCGCCGACGGGGGACGATCGGCGGGGCTGCCCGGTACCGCGGTGGCTCAGTGGACGGAGTGCTCCTCCGAGGGGAACGTACCGCCGACCACGTCCTCGGCGAACGCCTTCGCCGCGTTCCCCATGACCTCGCGCAGGTTCGCGTACTGCTTCACGAACTTCGGCACGCGCCCGCCGGTCAGCCCGAGCATGTCGGTCCACACCAGGACCTGCGCGTCCGTCTCGGGCCCGGCACCGATCCCGACGGTCGGGATGTGCAGCACCCGCGTCACCTCGGCCGCGAGCTCCGCAGGCACCAGCTCCAGCACCACCGCGAACGCGCCCGCGTCCTGCACGGCCTTCGCGTCCCGCAGCAACTGCTGGGCCGCCTCCTCGCCGCGGCCCTGCACGCGGTAGCCCATCGCGTTGACGGACTGCGGGGTCAGCCCGATGTGCGCCATGACCGGGATGCCGGACTCGACGAGCAGCCGGATCTGCTCGTGCGACCGCTCGCCCCCCTCCAGCTTCACGGCCTGCACGCCCGCCTCCTTCACCAGCCGGGTCGCCGAGCGCAGCGCCTGCACCGGACCCTCCTGGTAGGAGCCGAAGGGCAGGTCGCCGACGATCAGGGCGCGCGAGGTGCCTCGTACGACCGCCGCCGACAGCATGGTCATCTCGTCGAGGGTGACGGGCACGGTCGTCTCGTACCCCAGGTGGCAGTTGCCCGCCGAGTCGCCGACGAGCATGACCGGGATCCCGGCCTCGTCGAAGACGGACGCGGTCATCGCGTCGTACGCGGTGAGCATGGGCCACTTCTCGCCGCGCTCCTTGGCGGCGGCGATGTCCCGCACGGTGATGCGGCGGGTGCTCTTGCCCCCGTACAGCGCCTTGCCGCCGTCGGAGGGCTTCTGCTGAGCGTTCTGGGCAGCCGGAAGCTGCGTCATTGCACGGCTCCTCACACGTCATCTCGAGGCGCCCTGACGGCGTCCCCGGACCACGTCCATGGTGGCACCTCGTGCCAGACAGGGCTAGGGGAGCCCCTGTGAGTTCCGCCGGGTGGCCGGAAGTGGCCGCCGCGTAAGGGCTCGGTAAGAGAGTTCCGATACGAGACGGTCCCGTATCGAAATGGGCCTAGGGTCCTCGCCATGACCACTCCTGCCGACGGCGCCGCCCCCACCGGCCGCCGCATACCGGAAGCGGTGCACCGGCGCCGCTGGGCGATCCTCGGCGTGCTGATGCTGAGCCTGCTGATCGTCGTCCTCGACAACTCCATCCTCAACGTCGCCATCAAGACGATCTCCACCCCCGCCCCGACCGGCATCGGAGCCACGCAGAGCGAGCTGGAGTGGGCCATCAACGCCTACACCCTGGTCTTCGCGGGCCTGCTGTTCACCGCCGGGCTCCTCGGGGACCGGCTGGGCCGCAAGAAGGTGCTGCTCGCCGGTCTCGCCGTGTTCGGCGCCGGCTCCGCGTGCGCCGCGTTCTCCGGCTCGCCGGGCGAGCTCATCGCCTTCCGCGCCGTGATGGGCCTGGGCGCCGCGTTCGTCATGCCGGCCACCCTCGCCGTCCTCATGAACGTCTTCGAGCGCGACGAGCAGCCCAAGGCCATCGGCATCTGGGCCGGCGGTGTCGGCCTCGCCATCGCCATCGGCCCGATCACCGGCGGTGTGCTGCTCGACCACTTCTGGTGGGGCTCCGTCTTCCTCATCAACGTGCCGATCGTGCTGCTCGCCCTCGCCCTGATGCTCTGGCTGGTGCCCGACTCCCGCGACCCCGCCCCCGGCCGCATCGACCCCGTCGGCGTCGTGCTGTCGGTCGTCGGCCTGGTGCTGCTCGTCTACGGCATCATCGAGGGCGGCCGGCTCGCCGACTTCACCGACGCCATCGTGCTGTCGGCGATCGGCGCCGGTCTCGCCGTCCTCGTCGCCTTCGTCGTGTTCGAGAAGCGCAGCAGCCACCCCTCCATCGACGTCACGTACTTCAGGAACAAGGTCTTCTCGGCCGCCATCGGCGCCATCGCGCTGGTCTTCTTCGCGCTGATGGGGGTGACCTTCTTCTCCGTCTTCTACACGCAGAGCGTGCGCGGCTACTCGCCGCTGGAGACCGGACTGCTGATGCTGCCGCTGGCGGCCGCCCAGATGATCTTCGCGCCGCGGGCCCGGCTGCTGGTCGACCGCTTCGGCAACAAGGCGACCACGACCGCCGGAATGCTGGTCATCGCCGCGACGCTGGCCGCCTTCGCCACCCTGGACGCGGACACGCCCATCTGGATCCTGGAAGTGATCTTCTTCCTCATGGGCACCGGCATGGCGCACATCATGACGCCGGTCAGCGTCGTCATCATGCAGGCCCTGCCCCGCGAGAAGGCCGGCTCGGCCTCCGCGCTCAGCAACACCTTCCGGCAGGTCGGCGGCGCCCTCGGCATCGCCGTCCTCGGCTCGGTGCTGTCCACCGCGTACCGCACGGGCATCGAGGACAAGCTCGGCGCGCTGCCGCCGGCCCTCCGGCACACCGCGGGCGAGTCCATCGAGGCCACCCTCGGCGTCGCGGCGAAGCTGGGCCCACAGGGCAGGGCCCTGCTCACCCCGGCCCACGACGCGTTCCTGCACGCGATGCACGTCACCGCCCTGTGGGGCGCGGGCGTCGCACTCGTCGGCGCGGTCGTCGTGGCGCTCTTCCTGCCCGGGAAGCAGCCGGCGCCCCGGCCGGGGGAGGAGGAGAAGGAGGTGGCCGAGGCACGGCCGTGAACCCTGCGCGAGAATGCACCCTGACCCGGTCACGAAGGGACGCAAGCCCGTGAGCCTCGCCGAACGGCACCCCCGCCCCGACGGACCCGCGCGGGGCCGCCCCAGAAGCGAGGCCGTCGAGCACGCCATCATCGAGGGCGTGATGAAGCTCCTGGAGGAGGGCGTGCCGCTGGCGGAGCTGTCCATCGAGCGCATCGCCCGCACCGCCGGCGTCGGCAAGGCCACCATCTACCGCCGCTGGAGCGGCAAGGAGGAACTCTTCGTCGACGTCCTGCGCGCCGCCGAACCCGCCGCCCCCCCGCTCCCCGGCACCTCGATGCGCGACGACCTCGTCGTCCTGCTGGAACAGGTGCGCCGGCGCGGCCTGGCCAGCCGCTCGTCGGCGATCCTGCACACCGTGCACGCCCAGATGAAGAGCAGCCCGAAGATCTGGGCGGCCTACGACAACACCGTCATCGCACCGCGCCGCCGCCTCGGGCTGGAGGTCCTGCGCCGCGGCCAGGAGAACGGCGAACTGCGCGCGGACGTCGACATCGAGCTGCTGAACGACCTGTTCGTCGCGCCGGTCCTCGTCCGGGCCGTCCTGCGCCCCGACGCCGACCTGCCCGACGACCTCGCCGAACAGGTCGTCGACACGCTCCTCGACGGCCTGCGGCCCGTCAGCTCACCGTCCGTCAGTTCGACATCCCAGCAGTCCTAGTGTGCGCGTTTCGTCACAGAGCGCGCTTTCCGTGGCCTTGATCGGAACTCCCCGCGGCGACTCGAACGTCATCGCCCCCGTACGGCCGTCGAGGGACGGCGGGAACGGAACGGATCATCCCCTAGGGTCGTAGACACGGGGGCGATGGTGTGCACGGCAGGCAGTGAGGCGACGGTATGGCGCAGCAGGCGTACATGACGGAGACGGACAACGGCGGCTCGGGGCCCGAGCACCGGGGAACCCGGCTTCGGCGCCTGTTCGACCGGCTGCTGGGGCCCTGGCGGGGCGACCCACGGATCTGGCGGCGCGGGCTCGTCGTGGCCACCTGCGCGGTGCTGCTGGCCGTGATCATGGTGCTGCACTCGCGCATCCCGAACACGATCGGCAACCTGGGCAGCCTCACCGAGACCTTCCTGCCCTGGCTGGGCCTCCTCGTCCCGGTGCTGCTCCTGCTCGCCGCGCTCCGCAAGTCGGCGACCGCGCTGATCGCGGTGGTGCTGCCGGCGCTGGTCTGGCTGAACCTCTTCGGCGGCCAGGTCAGCGACAAGACCGGGACTGGCGGCGACCTCACCGTGGCCACGCACAACGTCAACGCCGACAACCCCGACCCGGCCGGCACCGCCCGTGACGTGGCCGCCTCCGGGGCGGACGTCCTCGCCCTGGAGGAGCTGACCGCGAGCGCCGTGCCGACGTACGAGAAGGCACTCGCGTCGACGTACCGCTACCACTCGGTGCAGGGCACGGTCGGGGTGTGGAGCAAGTACCCGCTGACCGATGTGCGGGCCGTCGACATCGACCTGGGCTGGACCCGGGCCATGCGCGCCACCGTGACCGCCCCGGCCGGGCAGGTCGCGGTCTACGTCGCCCATCTGCCGTCGGTGCGCGTGAAGATGGAGGCCGGCTTCACGGCCCGGCAGCGCGACCGGAGCGCCGACTACCTGGGCGAGGCCATCGCCCACGAGCCGCTGAGGAACGTCGTCCTGCTCGGCGACCTGAACGGCACCATGAACGACCGCGCGCTCAACGCGGTCACCTCCCAGATGCGCTCCACGCAGGGCGCGGCCGGCAACGGCTTCGGGTTCAGCTGGCCGGCGTCGTTCCCGATGGCACGCATCGACCAGATCATGGTCCGGGGTCTGACGCCGGAGAGTTCCTGGACCCTCCCGCAGACCGGCAGCGACCATCTGCCCGTCGCGGCCCGTGTGAAGGTCGCCACAAGCGGTTCCTGAAAACCGCAGGTCAGGGCAGTTCGGCCAGGATCCGGCAACGAAGGGTTCACCTCGCGGAATAGTGCGCCTGCGAGACTTTGTTCCGTACTTGAACATACGACGTACGGATCTCCACGCAAGTCTCGAAAGGTTCTTCATGCCCCTGGCCCTGCTCGCCCTCGCCGTGGGTGCCTTCGGCATCGGCACCACCGAGTTCGTGATGATGGGGCTGCTGCCCGATGTCGCGGACGACCTGCACATCTCCATACCCGCCGCCGGCCATCTGGTGTCGGCGTACGCGCTCGGCGTCGTCATCGGCGCCCCGCTGCTGGCCGCGGTCACGGCCAAGATGTCCCGCCGCACGGTCCTCATCGGGCTGATGGGACTCTTCGTCGCGGGCAACGCCCTGTCGGCCCTCGCGCCCGACAACGGCTGGCTGCTGGCCGCCCGCTTCCTGAGCGGTCTGCCGCACGGCGCCTTCTTCGGCGTCGGCGCCGTCGTCGCGACGAACATGGTCGCCCCCGAACGCAAGGCGCGCTCGGTCTCCCTGATGTTCCTCGGCCTGACGGTCGCGAACGTCGTGGGTGTGCCCGTCGCGACCCTCATGGGGCAGCAGCTCGGCTGGCGGGCGACCTTCCTCGGTGTCAGCGCCATCGGCCTGGTGGCCATCGCCGCGCTCGCGTTCCTGATCCCGCACGACCACGAGCACGCCACCGCCAAGGGCCTGCGCGGCGAACTCGCCGCCCTGCGCTCCGTCCCGGTCTGGCTGTCGCTCGGCACGACGGTGGCGGGCTTCGGCGCGCTCTTCGCGGCCTACAGCTACATCACGCCGATGCTCACGGACGCCGCCGGCTACGCCGACGCCAGCGTCACCCTGCTGCTGGCGCTGTTCGGCGTCGGCGCCACCGCCGGCAACCTGCTGGGCGGCCGGCTGGCCGACCACTCGCTGCGCGGCACGCTCTTCGGCGGCCTGACCTCCCTCGTGGCGGTCCTGGCGCTGTTCCCGCTGCTGATGCGCACGGAACTCACCGCCGCCGTCGCGGTGGTCCTGCTCGGCATGGCGGCCTTCGCCACCGGCTCCCCGCTCCAGCTGATGGTCATGGAGAAGGCCTCGTCGGCCCCGTCCCTGGCCTCCTCCGCCAACCAGGCCGCCTTCAACCTGGCCAACGCCGGCGGCGCCTGGATCGGCGGACTCGCCCTGGCCGCGGGCCTCGGCGTCACCTCCCCGGCCCTGGCCGGAGCGGCCCTGGCCGTCCTCGGCCTGGGCGTGGCATCCCTGGCCGCGGTGGTGGACCGCCGCCGGGCTCCGGTCGCCGGACGCGAGCGGGTCGTGGCGAGCCATGTCCCGCAGGAGGCGGAAACCGTGCACCACTGACCGCCGGCGCGGTGATTCCCGGGCGGCAGTCCGTAGGGAGGGTCCTACGGGCTGCCGCTTCGTCGGTCGGTGTCGAAGTCGATGCGGCCACCGGTTCAAGGCGGTGACAGGGCACAAGCGGAACGATGTGTACCCGTTGCACTGGTGATCTTGCGTTGCGTAGTGTCCCCGAGAATGAGCAGTCAGATACCGCCGACCTTCGTGCTGGTCCACGGCGCCTTCGCGAACTCCTTCTCCTTCGCCCCCCTCCAGGCCGAACTCGGCCTCCTCGGCCACCGCTCGGTCGCCGTCGACCTGCCCGGCCACGGCTTCGGGGCGAGCTACCCGCGTGCCTACCAGGCGCCGCAGGATCTCGACGGCCTCGCCACCGCGCCCGGCTCGATCAAGGGCGTCACCCTCGCCGACAACACCGCGCACCTGATCGGCGTCCTGGAGCGGGCCAAGGAGAACGGGCCGGTGATCCTGGTCTCCCACAGCCGGGGCGGCGTCACGGCCACCGCCGCGGCCAACGCCCGGCCGGACCTGATCGACCGCATCGTCTACGTGGCGGCCTGGTGCCCCGTCGCCCTGGACGTCGGCGACTACTACGCCGAGCCCGAGATGGCCACGGTCGACGCCGCGTCGCTGGGTCTGGCCATGGTCGGCAACCCGGCCGAACTCGGCCTGCTGCGCGTCAACTTCCGCACCTCGGACCCGAAGGCCCTCGCGGCGCTCAAGGCGGCCTTCCTCGCCGATGGCACCGACGACGAGTTCCTGACCTTCCTCAACACCTTCCAGCCCGACGAGAACCTGGACGTCGGCACCTCCGCCGACCGGGCGCAGGCCGCGACGTGGGGCCGCATCCCGAAGACCTACGTGCGCCTGGCCGGGGACGCGAGTCTGCCGCTCGCCCTCCAGGACCGGCTGATCCGCGAGGGCGACGCGCTGACACCGGACAACCCCTACGACGTCCGCACCCTCGAAGGCAGCCACCTGAAGTGGCTGACCGCCCCGGCACCGGCGGCCCGGGTCCTGGCCGAGCTGGCCGAGCTCCCGCTGGGGTCCGCCTGATCAGCGGCGGCTGGTCAGGATTCGAGAAGCCGGTTCCCGGGAGCGCGGCTAGCGTCGCAGTCATGACTTCCATCGCATCCGTCACCCTCGAGGTGGCCGACCCGACGGCCGCCGAACGCTTCTACAGCACCGCCTTCGGCCTGGGCGGCCAGGTGCGCCTGCGGGCCTCGGACGCGCCGACCACCGGCTTCCGCGGGTTCACGCTGTCGCTCGTCGTGGCCCAGCCGGCCGACGTCGACGCCCTCGTCGACGCGGCCGTGGCGGCCGGCGCCACGACGCTGAAGCCCGCCGCCAAGTCGCTCTGGGGCTACGGGGGCGTCGTCCAGGCCCCGGACGGGACGATCTGGCAGATCGCGTCCTCGTCGAAGAAGAACACCGGCCCGGCGACCCGGCGCTTCGACGAGCTGGTGCTCCTGCTCGGCGTCGAGGACGTGAAGGCCAGCAAGCGGTTCTACGTCGAGCACGGCCTCACGGTCGGCAAGAGCTTCGGCGGCAAGTACGTCGAGTTCGCCACCGAGTCGGCCCCCGTCAAGCTGGCGCTGTACAAGCGCCGCGGCCTCGCCAAGGTCGCCGGCGTGTCCCCCGAGGGCACCGGCTCGCACCGGCTCACGATCCACGGCGACACCGGGCCGTTCACCGACCCGGACGGGTTCGTGTGGGCGACCGCCTCGGAGACGGCGTCGCTGTGACGGTGACACCGGCACACGGGTCCGAGGTCCCCGAGGGACCTCGGACCCGTCAGACCGACTCCCGCCAGCCGTTCGTGATCGGCAGCCGCCGGTCCTTGCCGAAGCCCTTCGGGGAGATCTTCGTGCCCGGCGGGTACTGGCGCCGCTTGTACTCGGCCGTGTCGACCATGCGCAGCGTCTTCGCGACCAGCTCCCGGTCGTAGCCGGCCGCCACGATCTCGTCCGCGCCCCGGTCGCGGTCGACGTACAGCTCCAGGAGCGCGTCCAGCACCGGGTAGTCCGGCAGCGAGTCCGTGTCGACCTGGCCCGGGCGGAGTTCCGCGCTCGGGGGCTTGGTGATGGAGTTCTCGGGGATCGGCGGGGTCTGGCCGCGTTCCCGGGCGGCCCGGTTGCGCCACTCGGCCAGGCGGAAGACCGACGTCTTGTAGACGTCCTTGATGGGGCCGTACGCGCCGACGGAGTCGCCGTAGAGCGTCGAGTAGCCGACCGCCAGTTCCGACTTGTTGCCGGGGGCCAGGACGATGTGACCCTCCTGGTTGGAGATCGCCATGAGCAGCGTGCCGCGCAGGCGCGACTGGAGGTTCTCCTCCGCCAGGCCCGTCAGGCCCAGCGAGCCCATGTACGCGTCGAACATCGGCTCGATGGCGACCGTGCGGTAGTTCAGGCCCGTGCGGCGGGCCAGCTCGGCGGCGTCGTCCTTGGAGTGGTCCGAGGAGTACTTCGACGGCATCGACACGCCGTACACGTTCTGCGCGCCCAGCGCGTCGCACGCGATCGCCGCGACCAGCGAGGAGTCGATGCCGCCCGACAGGCCGATCAGGACGGACGTGAAGCCGTTCTTCGCGACGTACGCCCGCAGGCCCACGACCAGCGCCGAGTAGATCTCCTCGTCGTCGTCCAGGCGCTCCGCGTAGCCGCCCGTCAGCTCGGGCTCGTACGCGGGCAGCGGCTCCTCCGACAGCACCACGCGGTCGATGCGCAGACCGTCGTCGACCACGCCCGTCGGGGCGTCCGCGGCCGCCGCCGGCAGGTCCAGGTCCAGGACCACGCAGCCCTCGGCGAACTGCGGCGCCCGCGCCACGACCTCGCCGTCCTTGTCGACGACGATGGAGTCGCCGTCGAAGACCAGCTCGTCCTGGCCGCCGATCATGGCGAGGTACGCCGTGGTGCAGCCGGCCTCCTGGGCCCGCTTGCGGACCAGCTCCAGGCGCGTGTCGTCCTTGTCGCGCTCGTAGGGGGAGGCGTTGATCGAGAGCAGCAGGCCCGCCTTCGCCGAACGGGCGGCGGGGACGCGGCCGCCGTCCTGCCAGAGGTCCTCGCAGATGGCGAGGGCGACGTCCACGCCGTGGACGCGCAGGACCGGCATGCTGTCGCCGGGCACGAAGTAGCGGAACTCGTCGAAGACGCCGTAGTTCGGCAGGTGGTGCTTGGCGAAGTTCAGGACCACCTCGCCGCGGTACAGCACCGCGCCCGCGTTCTGCGGAGCGCCGGCCGGCTGGCCGTACTTCGGCTGCGCGGTCTCGCAGCGGTCGAGGTAGCCGACGACGACCGGCAGCTCACCGAAGCCCTCGGCGGCCAGGCGGGCGGCGAGACTCCTGAGCGCCGCGCGGGAGGCCTCCACGAAGGACGACCTGAGGGCCAGGTCCTCGACGGGGTACCCGGTCAGCACCATCTCCGGGAACGCGACGAGATGCGCTCCCTGCTCGGCGGAGTGCCGGGTCCAGCGGACGATCGACTCCGCGTTCCCGGCGAGGTCGCCGACGCTCGAGTCGATCTGGTTCAGGGCGAGACGTAGTTGAGGCACGGGCCCAGTGTAATCGTCAGAGCGACGCAATGGGGTGGTGTGGGTCACCCCACACCACCCCGATCCCCTTGCGGTGGTCAGCGGCGCCGGTACGACTCGACGTAACCGTTCGCGGGCGTGCCCACGCCGGTGACGTCGTCGTAGCCCTTGACGGCCTTCAGCGAGCTGTCCTTGCCCAGGCTGCGCACGGACGTGTCGAGACCGCCCGTCGCGTCGTAGCCGTTGTGGTAG
Organism: Streptomyces sp. NPDC006140; assembly: GCF_040628815.1. Classification (NCBI taxonomy): domain Bacteria; kingdom Bacillati; phylum Actinomycetota; class Actinomycetes; order Kitasatosporales; family Streptomycetaceae; genus Streptomyces; species Streptomyces sp. NPDC006140. The sequence continues at coordinate 675,723 of NZ_JBEXTS010000001.1, forward strand.
TCGACCCGTGCCACGGCGAGACCCTTGCCCGTCGGGTTGTCGGTGACGTCGTGGTAGACCTTCGAGCCGTACTTGGCGTAGATCGCCGGGTTGGCGAAGCCGATCGCCTTGCCGCGGGCCTCCTGGGCGAGGGCCTGGATGGCAGCGACGGTCGGCGCGGCGAGCGAGGTGCCGCCGATGCGGTACTCGCTGTACGCCTGTGTCTTCCCGTCGGGCAGGGTCTGCGTCTGCCCCACCAGGAAGCCGGTGTTCGGGTCGGCGATGGCCGCGATGTCCGGGACGACCCGGTTGCCGCCCGCGCTGTTGGCCTTCGCCAGCGCGTCCGGCACCACACCCTGCTGGTAGGAGGGCTCGGCGACCGTCTTGCTGGTGCCGCCGCCCGCGCCGGAGGTGAAGGCGCCGGGGAAGTCCGTCCAGCTCTTGCCGTCGGCCGACAGGGTCGCCTTCTCGGTGCCCCAGCCGGTCTCCCACAGGTAGGTGTCGTTCTTGCCGACGGCCAGCGAGGTGCCGCCGACGGCGGTGACCCACGCCGAGTCGGCCGGGAGGTCGACCTGCTTCGTCCCGGAGCTGGCGACCTCGTCGCCGTTGTCACCGGAGGAGAAGTAGAAGCCGATGCCCTCGACCGCGCCCAGCTGGAACACCTGGTCGTAGGCGGCCGCGAGGTCGGGGGTCTGGGCGGCCTCCACCTCGCCCCAGGAGTTGGAGACGATGTCGGCCAGGTGGTTGTCGACGACCTTGCCGAGCGCGTCGAGCAGGTCGCCGTCCGTGCAGGACGCGGCGCCCACGTACGTGACGTCCGCGGCCGGGGCGACCGCGTGCACGGCCTCGACGTCCAGGGTCTCCTCGCCGTACCAGCCGGCGGCCGAGCAGTCCTTGGTGTACCGGTACTGGTCCGGCAGCACCTGGTGCAGCTGGCCCGTCTTCCACGCCGCGTCGCCGTTGCGCTTGGCGTAGGTGCCGGCGTCGTAGGCGATCGTCGGCGAGGCGTACGCGTCGGTGATGGCCACCCGGACGCCCTTGCCGGTGCGCTTGCCCGCGCCGTAGGCGGCCCGCAGCTGCTTGCCGGTGTAGCCCTTGACCACGTACGGGATCTTCGTGCCGTACGCGTCCGGCAGCGTGGTCGCGGTCTTCGAGCCGTAGTACGAGGAGAACGGCCCGGCGTTGCGGAACACGGTCTCCGGCGGCGGCAGTTGGTCGTCATGCTTGACCATGTGCGGAGCGTTGTCCAGGCCGGTCACGGTCAGCACGGTGCCGGCCAGCTCCGCCGGCACGGAGGCGGTGCTCGCCGGTGCGCGGTAGGTCTTCGAGCCCTTGGCGAAGTCGTGCAGCTGGGTGCCGAACGCCTTCTCGACGGCGGCCACGTCACCGGTGACGGAGACGTAGTGCTTCGTGACGGCGGTGACCTTCAGGCCCGCCCCCGTCAGCCAGGCCTTCACGGCGGCCACCTGAGCCTCGGTCGCGCCGAAGCGGGCCTGGGCCTGCTTGGCGGTCAGGTACTTGCCGTACGAGGCCGACTCCGGGTCGGAGACGGCCTTCGCGTACGCGGCGAGGCCGGCGGCGTCCCGGCCCTGGAGATAGACCCGGGCCGACATCTGAGCGCCGTCGGAGGCGGCGCCCTTGTCGGCCCTGGCCGTGGCCCACGTGGGCTTGGTCCCGGCCAGCAGGTCGCGGAGCGGGTGGTCGGCCGCCTGTGCCGCGGGTATACCGAGCGCCAGCGCGCCGGCGAGCATCGGCAGAGTCACTGCCATGCTCACCCCGGCGCGCACCGTGGCGCGGTTGGATCTCATGGAACCCCCTGTGCGGTTCGTCGCGAGTGGATCACTCGACGATCGCCACTCTTTCGACGAACCGTTCATGCAAGGGGAATGCGAAACCCAAGAAGCGTTCTACCGAGGCCAAGAAGACCCCAAGAAGCCGCTGGCAAAGGCGATTTGAGGCTTACGCCCTAGGAGCGCGGCGCGGCGCCCCGGGCCTTGAGCAGGTCCGTCATCAGGCCGATCTCCGACTGCTGCGCGTCCACCATGCCCTGCGCGAGCCGCTTCTCCACGCCGACCCGGCACTTCCGCACGCAGCCCTCGGCCATGTGGATGCCGCCCTTGTGATGGTCCGTCATCAACTGGAGGTAGTAGACCTCCGCCTGCTTCCCGCTGAGCTCGCCGAGCTTCTTCATCTCGGTGTTGGTCGCCATGCCCGGCATCAGCGCGCCGTCCTTGCCGGAGGCCATGTCGCCCATGCCCATCCAGGTCATCGGCGGTTCGGAGGACACCTTGGGCAGGCCCCACAGGTCGAGCCAGCCCAGCATCATGCCGCGCTGGTTGGCCTGCGTCTGCGCGATGTCGTACGCGAGGCGCCGCACCTCCTCGTCCTTCGTGCGGTCGCGCACGATGTACGACATCTCCACGGCCTGCTGGTGGTGCACCGCCATGTCCCGCGCGAACCCGGCGTCTGCGGACTCGGCGGAGGGGGTCGTGGTGCCGCCGTCGTCCCCGGCGACGGCGTAGGTGATCGCGCCGGCCGCGACGAGCGCCGCCGCCGCGGCCCCGGCGATCAGAGCCACGTGCCTCACTGCGAGAGCCCGTTCGTGCAGGCGGCACCCGGCTCGGGCGTCTGCTCGCCCTGGACGAACTTCTCGAAGAACTTGTCGACGTTCGGGTCGTCGGCGCCCGTCACCGTGCGCTGGTGGCCCCACGCCGAGAGCATGATCGGGTCCTTCTGGTCGTCCATCGGGCTCATCAGCGTGTACGGCGTCTTCTTCACCTTCGCCGCGAGCGCGTCGACGTCGGACTTCTTCGCGTCGGCGTTGTACGTCACCCACACCGCGCCGTGCTCCAGCGAGTGCACGGCGTTGGTGTTGTTGATCTCCTTGGTGTAGACGTCGCCGTTGCAGTTCATCCACACCTGGTTGTGGTCGCCGCCGACCGGCGGCTCGGAGGCGTACTTCACGGCCTTGGTGACGTGGTTGCGGGAGAGCTTGCCCTCCCAGGTCTTCACGCCGTCCTTGCCGGTGACGAACTTGCCCTTGCCCGAGGAGTCGCTCGCCGCGGTGTCACTGCCCTTGTCGTCCTGGGACCGCACGAGCACGACGCCGCCGGCGACCAGGCCGCCGACGATCACGACGCTGGCCACGATGGTGAGGATCCGGTTGCGGCGCTCACGGGCCTGCTCGGCGCGCCGCATCTCCTCTATTCGCGCCTTGCGTGCCGTGCTGCTCTTCTTGGCCGAGCCCATGAGGTGTCCTTCGAGGGGAAAGTGACGGTCGGGTGGGCTGATCGTAATGGGAGAGGCGGGGCGTCTCGTAGGGCGGCCGCGGGAATGGGCCGAATCGATACGGCACCGACAGCTCCCCGACAGCTCGGAAAGTCAGGGTCCGGATAATTTGAACCGGGGATTCGCATTACCTACGCTGCGGGCATGCGGCTGCTGCGCTCCACCGACCTGGCCCTGCGGGTCCTGATGCGGCTCGCCGTCGCGGGCGAGTCGAGTCCGACGACCCGGGAGGTCGCCGAGGGCATGGGCGTGCCCTACACCCACCTGGCGAAGGTGGTCGCCGAGCTCCAGCACATGGGCCTGCTCGCGGCCCGGCGCGGCCGCGGCGGCGGCCTCACCCTCACCGAGCGGGGCCGGACGGCCTCGGTGGGCGCCGTGGTCCGCGCCTTCGAGGGCGACGGCGACGTCGTCGACTGCGAGGGCCCCGTCCCCTGCCCCCTGAACTCCGCCTGCCGGCTGCGCGGCGCCCTGCGCCGGGCCCAGGAGGCGTTCTTCGCCTCCCTGGACCCGGTCACGGTGGCGGACATCGTGGCGGAGCCGACCGGTGCGCTGCTGCTGGGGATCGCGGGGCAGCCCGGCCCCCGGCCCACCTGACTCTCAGACCTGTCCCGCCGGCCAGAGGTCCGGCCCGAAGACCTCGTAGTGGATGTCGGCCGGTGCCACGCCCCCGGCGATCAGCCGGGACCGGACCGCGCGCATGAAGGGCAGCGGGCCGCACAGGTACGCGCGCGTGCCCGGGGCGAGCGGGACACCGGTGAGGTCGACCAGCCCGGAGCGGGCCCCGGAGGGGGCGTCCTGCTCATACCAGAGGTGGACGGCCGAGTCCGGCAGCTTGGCGGCGTAGGTCTCGAGGTCGGCGCGCAGGGCGTGCGTGGCGGGTGAGCGGTCGCCGTGGACGACGGTGACCGGGGCGCGGTGGCCCGAGTCGGCGAGGTGGGCCAGCATCGCGGTGATCGGGGTGATGCCGATGCCCGCCGAGGCCAGCAGCAGGGGCGTGTCGGGGCCGGCGTCCAGGACGAGGTCGCCGTACGGCTCGGACAGCTGAAGGACGTCGCCCACCCGCACGCGCGCGTGGAGGTGGTTCGAGACCTCGCCGTCGGGGGTGCCGCCGCCCCGCACGCGTTTGACGCTGATCTGCCTCAGGGCCGGGCCGGGCGCCCCGGAGAGGCTGTACTGCCGTATCTGGCGGGCGCCGTCCGGGAGGGCGACGCGGACGGAGACGTACTGGCCGGCGAGGAACTCCCGCACCGGACCGCCGTCGGCGGGCCGCAGCCGGAACGTGGCGACGTCCGGGGTCTCGGCGACCCGCTCGACGACCTCCCAGGGCCGCCAGACGGGGCCGCCGCGCTCATCGCCGAGCCGCTTCTCGACGGCGATCAGGGCGTTCGCCATCAGCCAGTAGACCTCGTCCCAGGCGGCGGCGACCTCGGGGGTGACGGCGTCGCCCAGCACGTCGGCGATGGCGGCGAACAGGTACTCGTGGACGATGCCGTACTGCTCGGGCGTGACGCCGAGCGAGGCGTGCTTGTGGGCGATGCGGTGCAGCATCGCGTCCGGCCGCTGCTCCGGATGGTCCAGCAGGTGCGTGGCGAAGGCGGCTATGGAACCGGCGAGCGCCTGCCGCTGGGTGCCGGAGGCCTGGTTGCCCCGGTTGAACAGGTCGCGCAGCAGTTCGGGACGGGCCGCGAACAGTCCGGCGTAGAAGCGCTCGGTGATCGTTCCGAGGGCCGCGCCGACGGCGGGGAGGGTGGCGCGGACGGTGGTGGCGGACTGCTCGGACAGCATCGGGGGCTCCTCCATGCTCGGCTGCCGCGCACGCTATTTAAAGTTGCATCTGAGATGCAAATTAAGTGGGCGGGGCAGCGGCGGGGACCGGCCGTTACGGATGTCGGTGCGAGCAGGCACTATGGGCGGAAGAGCAGTTCACCCGCCGTACGTGAGGCGTTCGACCCCGGGTCGGCCGGGCGATCATGGTGCGCAACGCGTACGAAATGGTGGTGTGGTGGGATGCTCAGGTGCCCGACCGCCTCCCGTGGTACGGAAGACAGGCGGCCTGACCAGCAAGGATGGGGAAGCGGAAGATGGACAAGCAGCAGGAGTTCGTGCTCCGGACCTTGGAGGAGCGCGACATCCGGTTCGTACGCCTGTGGTTCACGGACGTGCTGGGCTTCCTCAAGTCCGTCGCCGTGGCCCCGGCCGAACTGGAACAGGCCTTCGACGAGGGCATCGGCTTCGACGGCTCCGCGATCGAGGGCTTCGCCCGGGTCTACGAGTCCGACATGATCGCCAAGCCGGACCCGTCGACCTTCCAGATCCTGCCCTGGCGCGCGGAGGCCCCGGGTACGGCGCGCATGTTCTGCGACATCCTCATGCCGGACGGCTCCCCGTCCTTCGCCGACCCGCGCTACGTGCTCAAGCGCGCCCTGGCCCGCGCCTCCGACCTGGGCTTCACGTTCTACACGCACCCGGAGATCGAGTTCTTCCTGCTGAAGGACCGCCCGCTGGACGGCTCCCGCCCGACCCCGGCCGACAACTCCGGCTACTTCGACCACACCCCGACCAACGTCGGCATGGACTTCCGCCGCCAGGCGATCACGATGCTGGAGTCGATGGGCATCTCGGTCGAGTTCTCCCACCACGAGGGCGCGCCCGGCCAGCAGGAGATCGACCTGCGCTACGCCGACGCGCTCTCCACGGCCGACAACGTCATGACGTTCCGCCTGGTCATGAAGCAGGTGGCACTGGAGCAGGGCGTGCACGCGACGTTCATGCCGAAGCCGTTCTCCGAGCACCCGGGCAGCGGTATGCACACGCACCTGTCCCTCTTCGAGGGCGACCGCAACGCCTTCTACGAGTCCGGCTCGGAGTACCAGCTGTCCAAGGTGGGCCGCTCCTTCATCGCGGGCCTGCTGCGGCACGCGGCGGAGATCTCCGCCGTCACCAACCAGTGGGTCAACTCCTACAAGCGCATCTGGGGCGGCGCGGAGCGCACGGCGGGCGCGGGCGGCGAGGCGCCGTCGTACATCTGCTGGGGCCACAACAACCGCTCGGCCCTGGTCCGCGTCCCGATGTACAAGCCCGGCAAGACCGGCTCGGCCCGGGTCGAGGTCCGCTCCCTCGACTCCGGCGCGAACCCGTACCTGGCCTACGCCGTCCTCCTGGCCGCCGGCCTGAAGGGCATCGAGGAGGGCTACGAACTCCCGCCGGGCGCGGAGGACGACGTCTGGGCCCTCTCCGACGCCGAGCGCCGCGCGATGGGCATCGAGCCGCTCCCGCAGAACCTCGGCGAGGCGCTGACCCTGATGGAACGCAGCGACCTGGTCGCCGAGACCCTCGGCGAACACGTCTTCGACTTCTTCCTGCGGAACAAGCGGCAGGAGTGGGAGGAGTACCGCAGCGAGGTCACGGCGTTCGAACTGCGGAAGAACCTTCCGGCGCTGTAAGCACAGGACAGGTCAGGCGGGCTTCCCGCTGATTACCCGCACGGGGCCGACGGTCGCCGACCGCCGGCCCCGACGGGCGGCTCTCCTGCGCCTCCGCGGCCTCCGCCGGCACCCGCCGCGGCTCGGCCACCTCCGGTTCCAGCCGCTCGATGCAGGAGCCCAGGGACCCGTTGCCGGCCGCCGCGCCTCCTCCCGGGGATCAGCCCTGCTGCCGCTTCAGCGTCGCCAGCAGTTCGTGGAGCGGTTCCGTCGCCCGTCGCCGGTACTCCTGGACCGCCCACCCGTTGCCGTCCGGGTCCCGGAAGTGCATGAACGTGGCGCCGTCGTCCGGTGCGTACTGGACCGGCTCCGAGACGTCGAGGCCCCGGGCGACCAGCTCCGCGTGGGCCGCCTTGATGTCGGCGACACACAGCTGCAGGCCCTGGTAGGAGCCGGGGGCGGGGGTGGGACCCGGGGTCATCTGCCAGATGGAGTCGCCGAGGGCGATCGAACAGCCGGAACCCGGAGGGGTCAGCTGGACGATCCGCATGCCGGGCATGACCTCCTGGTCGATGTCCACGTGGAAGCCGACCTTGTCCCGGTAGAAGTCCCGGGCCCGGTCGATGTCGGTGACGGGCAGCGGGACGACTTCGAGGGTGAAGTCCATGGCGTGACTCCTTCGTCAGGCATCAGGTGAACCGCCACCGCGTCTGGCTGAACGGCTCCCCCTTACCGAAGCCGAATACCGTGCGCGGCGCCACCGAGTAGACGGCCGCTCGCCCCGAGCCGTGGCGGAAATAGCCCTCCCGTACCTCGAAGTGCCAGACACTGCCGTACTTCGCCTCCCACGCCGCGGCCAGTTCGCGTAGCCGGGCGTCGTCGGTCACGCGCCTCGCCTCGCCCTCCACCACCAGGTCGTAGCCCTGGTCCCAGGTGTTCGTGCCGGTGGTGAGCACGACATGGGGGTTCTCCGCGAGGTTCCTCGCCTTGCGTTCCTCCGGGCCCGTGCAGAAGTGCAGGGCGCCGTCCGACCAGACCGCGGGCAGCGGGGTGACGTGCGGGCGGCCGTCCGGTCGTACCGTCGAGATCCAGAACAGCTCCGCCGCCGCGAGCCGCGCCTGCGCCTCCCGCCAGTCGGTGGCCTCGGCCGTCTCGTCGCTGTAGCGCCGGTCCAGGCGGGTTTCCGGGTGCATGGTGGTCATGAGCGTCCTCCCGACCTCTGTGCTCACAGATGCAGACCCCGTCCGCCCACCGAACTCATCGGCGCTTCCCCCGGGCCGTGCGGTTAGGCTCAAAGCCGTACGACCTTGATCCGATGCGAGTCCGATGCAAGTCCGAGGAAGAGTGCGAGGGAGGCCCGGATGACGGCGGCCCCGGGGCGCAGGAGCAGTACCTTCACGCGGCTGCTGCGGCACGGCTTCACCGACGCCTCCGCCGCCGAGCGGCTCCTGGACAGCGTCGAGCTCGCACCGCTGCGCGACGACCCGGTGCTGCTGGAGGCGCTCGGCGCGACCGCCGACCCCGATCTCGCGCTGCTCGGGCTGGTCCGGCTGCTGGAGGCCCAGCCGAACCCCGGCGCCCGCCGGGAACTGCTCGACACCCTGATCGCGGCCAAGCCGCTGCGCGACCGGCTGCTCGGCGTGCTCGGCGCCTCCACCGCCCTCGCCGACCACCTCACCCGCCACCCGGAGGACTGGCAGGCCCTCGTGACGTACGAGTCGCGGGACCTGCACCCCGGCGTGGAGGAGTTCGAGGCGGGACTGGCGGGGGCCACCGACCCGGTCTCCCTGCGCGTCGCCTACCGGCGCTGCCTGCTGTCCATCGCCGCCCGGGACGTGTGCGGCACGACCGGTGTCGCCGAGTCCGCCGCCGAACTGGCCGACCTCGCCACCGCCACCCTGCGCGCCGCCCTCGCCCTGGCCGAGGAGGCCGCGCCCGAGGACGCCGCGCTGTGCCGGCTCGCCGTCATCGCGATGGGCAAGTGCGGCGGCCACGAGCTGAACTACGTCTCCGACGTGGACGTCATCTTCGTCGGGGAGGCCGCCGAGGGGGCCGACGAGACCAAGGCGATCCGCGCCGCGACCCGGCTCGCCTCGCACATGATGCGGATCTGCTCGGAGACGACGGTCGAGGGCTCCATCTGGCCCGTGGACGCCAACCTCCGCCCCGAGGGCAGGAACGGCCCGCTCGTGCGGACCCTCTCCAGCCACCTCGCCTACTACCAGCGCTGGGCGAAGACCTGGGAGTTCCAGGCGCTGCTCAAGGCCCGCCCGGTGGCCGGCGACCTCGACCTCGGCGAGGAGTATGTCGCCGCCGTCCAGCCGCTGGTGTGGAAGGCCGCCGAGCGCGAGAACTTCGTCGCCGACGTGCAGAAGATGCGCCGCCGGGTCGTGGAGAACATCCCCGCCGCCGAGGTCGACCGCCAACTGAAGCTGGGCCCCGGCGGCCTGCGGGACGTCGAGTTCGCCGTGCAGCTGCTCCAGCTGGTGCACGGCCGCGCCGACACCTCGCTGCGCAGCGGCACCACCCTCGACGCGCTCAAGGCCCTCGCCGCAGGCGGCTACGTGGGCCGGGCCGACGCCGCCCAGCTCGACGAGGCGTACCGCTTCCTGCGCTCCATGGAGCACCGCATCCAGCTGTTCCGGCTGCGGCGCACCCACCTCGTCCCGGAGGACGAGGCCGAGCTGCGCCGCATCGGCCGCTCCCTGGGCCTGCGCGCCGACCCGGTCGCCGACCTGCACCGCGAGTGGCGCCGGCACGCCACCGTCGTACGGCGCCTGCACGAGAAGCTGTTCTACCGGCCGCTGCTCGACGCGGTCGCCCAGCTCGCCACCGGCGAGGCCCGGCTGAGCGCCGAGGCGGCCCGGGAGCGCCTGGTCGCCCTCGGCTACGACGATCCGGCCTCCGCGCTGCGCCACCTGGAGGCGCTGGCCTCCGGCGTCACCCGCAAGGCCGCCATCCAGCGCACCCTGCTGCCCGTCATGCTGGGCTGGTTCGCCGACTCGGCCGATCCGGACGCGGGCCTGCTCAACTTCCGCAAGGTGTCGGACGCGCTCGGCAAGACGCCCTGGTACCTGCGCCTGCTGCGGGACGAGGGCGCCGCCGCGCAGAACCTCGCCCGGGTGCTGTCCGCCGGCCGCCTCGCGCCGGACCTGCTGATGCGCGCCCCGGAGGCGGTCGCGCTGCTCGGCGACGGGGACGGCGGCGGTCTGGAACCCCGGTCCCGCGCCCACCTGGAGCAGGAGATACTCGCCGCCGTGAACCGGGCCGACGGAGCCGCCCAGGCGGTCACGGCCGCCCGTGGTGTGCGCCGCCGCGAACTGTTCCGTACGGCCGCCGTCGACATCGTCGGCTCCTACGGCACCGAGGAGCAGCCCGCCGAGGCCGACCAGGGCGCCCTGGTGGACCGGGTCGGGGCGGCGGTGTCGGACCTGACCGCGGCGACGCTGGCCGGCACGCTCCGCGCGGTCGTCCGGGACGGCTGGGGCGAGGACCTGCCCACCCGGTTCGCGATCATCGGCATGGGCCGGTTCGGCGGCCACGAACTGGGCTACGGCTCCGACGCGGACGTGCTGTTCGTGCACGAGCCGCGCGACGGCGTCGAGGAGCGGGAGGCCTCCCAGGCGGCCGGCAAGGTCGTCTCCGAGATGCGCCGCCTGCTCCAGCTCCCCAGCGCCGACCCGCCCCTGCTCATCGACGCCGACCTGCGCCCGGAGGGCAAGTCCGGGCCGCTCGTGCGCACACTCACGTCGTACGAGGCGTACTACCGCCGGTGGTCGCTGACGTGGGAGTCGCACGCGCTGCTGCGGGCGGCACCCGTCGCCGGGGACGAGGATCTGGGCCGCCGCTTCATCGAGCTGATCGACCCGCTGCGCTATCCGGCGGACGGGCTCGCCGACGAGGCCGTGCGGGAGATCCGGCGGCTTAAGGCCCGGATGGAGTCCGAGCGGCTGCCGCGCGGGGCCGACCCGAAACTGCACGCCAAGCTCGGTCCGGGCGGCCTGTCCGACGTGGAGTGGACCGTCCAGCTGCTGCAGCTGCGGCACGGCTCGGCGGAGCCGGGTCTGCGCACCACCCGCACCCGCGAGGCCCTGGCGGCCGCCCGCGCGGCCGGGCTCATCACGGACGAGGACGCGGCGATCCTGGACGAGGCCTGGGTCCTCGCGACCCGCGTCCGCAACGCGGTGATGCTGGTCCGCGGCCGGGCCGGGGACACGTTCCCCACGGACTCCCGTGAACTGGCCGCCGTGGGGCGGTACCTGGGCTACGGCCCGGGCCACGTCGGCGACATGCTCGACGCGTACCGGCGGACGGCCCGCCGGGCGCGGGCCGTGGTGGAGGAGCTGTTCTACGGGGTGGCCGAACGCTGATCCCGGTCCCTGAGGCCAGGCCCGGTCCCTGAGCTCGCGGGCGTGCGCCAGGAACGCCGTCGGTGTGCATCGCGGGGCGTGAGTCACTGCCGGTGCCGGTGGGACAGCGGCGGATCAGGCCCTGGTCGGCAACAGCGGCCGGCCCGTCCCGCGCGCTCGCGCCGGCACCCGCTGCGGCAGTGCGTACGGCTGCCTGCCGTACCAGACCGTCGCCACCGCGAACCCGAAGGCCAGGCACAGCATGCCGCCCACCGCGTCGAGCCAGAAGTGATTGGCCGTCGCGACGATCACCACCAGCGTCAGCGCCGGGTACAGCAGGCCCAGCACCCGCACCCAGGGGATCGACGCCAGGGCGAAGATCGTCAGGCCGCACCACACGGACCAGCCGATGTGCATCGACGGCATCGCCGCGTACTGGTTGGACATGTGCTTCAGGTCGCCGGACGCCATCGACCCCCAGGTCTGGTGGACCATGACCGTGTCGATGAAGTCGCCGCCGTTCATCAGCCGCGGGGGCGCCAGCGGATACAGGTAGTAGCCGACCAGGGCGACGGCGGTCGTCGCGAACAGCACCAGGCGGGTGGCCGCGTAACGGCCGGGATGGCGACGGTACAGCCACACGAGCACACCCAGCGTGACCACGAAGTGGAGCGTCGCGTAGTAGTAGTTCATGCCGATGATCAGCCAAGTCACCGAGTTCACGGCGTGGTTGACGGACTGCTCGACGGCGATGCCCAGATGCTGTTCGGCCTTCCAGATCCAGTCGGCGTTGCGCAGGGCCTCGGCCTTCTGCTCGGGCACGGCGTTGCGGACGAGCGAGTACGTCCAGTAACTCACCGCGATCAGCAGGATCTCGAACCAGAAGCGGGGCCGGCGCGGGGTGCGCAGCCGGCGCAGGGGACCCGGCCCCGTCTCGGCCGCGACGGGGTGCGGAATGGCCGCTTCCCGGCCTTCCGGCGTCGTCACGGTCGTGTCACCCATAGGCACAAAGTCTGCCAGAAAAGCCCTGTCTCACCGATCATCCTCCGGTCTGGTCCGGACCGCATGTTCTACGGCGGAACGACCCCTTCCCCTCCTACCGGCGCAGGGCACGCGGGCGCGGCTCTCCACCCTGAGGACGAGACGGACGATTCAGGAGCGACCAGCTGATTCAGGAGCGTCCGCGATCCCCGCGGTCCCCGGGTGCCGAAGCGGTCGAACCGCGCACCACCAGTTCCGGCATGAACACGAACTCGCTGTGCGGAGCGGGCGTCCCGCCGATCTCCTCCAGCAGCGTGCGCACCGCCGCCTGGCCCATCGCCGGGACCGGCTTGCGGATCGTCGTCAGGGGCGGGTCCGTGAAGGCGATCAGCGGGGAGTCGTCGAAGCCGACCACGGAGATGTCCTTCGGGACGTCCAGGCCGCGCTGCCGCGCCGCCCGGATCGCGCCCAGCGCCATCATGTCGCTGGCGCACACCACGGCCGTGCAGTCCCGCTCGATCAGGGCGGTGGCGGCGGCCTGCCCGCCCTCCAGCGTGTACAGGGAGTGCTGCACCAGCTCCGACTCGACGGCCTCGGCGCCCAGGCCCAACTGGTCCTGCATCGCCCGTACGAAGCCCTCGATCTTGCGCTGCACGGGCACGAACCGCTTGGGCCCCAGGGCCAGCCCGATCCGCGTGTGCCCCAGGGACGCCAGGTGCGTGACCGCCAGGGTCATCGCGGCGCGGTCGTCGGGGGAGATGAACGGCGCCTGCACCTTCGGCGAGAAGCCGTCGACCAGGACGTAGGGCACGCCCTGTGCGCGCAGCCGGTCGTAGCGCTGCATGTCGGCGGTGGTGTCCGCGTGCAGCCCGGAGACGTAGATGATGCCGGCGACGCCGCGGTCCACGAGCATCTCGGTCAGCTCGTCCTCGGTCGAGCCGCCCGGGGTCTGGGTGGCCAGCACCGGCGTGTAGCCCTGCCGCGTCAGCGCCTGGCCGATGACCTGCGCCAGGGCCGGGAAGATCGGGTTCTCCAGCTCCGGGGTGATCAGGCCGACCAGGCCCTCACTGCGCTGCCGCAGCCGCACCGGGCGTTCGTAGCCCAGCACGTCGAGCGCGGCCAGCACGGACTGGCGGGTGGTGGCGGCGACGCCCGGCTTCCCGTTGAGGACGCGGCTGACGGTCGCTTCGCTCACCCCCGCCTGCAAAGCGATGTCCGCAAGCCGTGTGGTCACAGCACCGGACTGTAGCGGCCGGACTTCTGCTTGCACACCGACGGGACGCCGGGCACGGGCCGGCGCGCGGCCCGCTGCGGGTTGCTTGGTCATCGCGGTCCCTTGAGTCGTGTCGGCGTCCGCTCCGCAACGGATGATTCCCCCGGCGGAAACGGATGGCAAGTGCTTGCAAAGTCTTGCACAGCTGTCCGACTCCCCGCCGAGCAGCCGGAAATCAAGGCCCAAGGGCGATCGAGGGGAGGTCACGGCGGCATAACCATCCGCACCTCTTGCAACTTTTTGCTGCAAGGTCTTTCGCAAGTCGTTGAAGCGCGGCTAATCTCACCGACGCCCGGCGGCCAACGGCGCAGTCGGCAGCACGAAACGGGCTTCACCCTCAAGGAGAACTCATGCGGCGTGGCATAGCGGCCACCGCGCTGGTGGCGTCCCTCGCCCTGGCGGCGACGGCCTGCGGCGGAAGCGACAGCGGCGACGAGGCCGGCGGCCCGGTCACCATCACCTGGTGGGACACCTCCAACGCGACCAACGAGGCGCCGGCGTACCAGGCCCTGGTCAAGGAGTTCGAGGCCGCCCACAAGGACATCAAGGTCAACTACGTCAACGTCCCCTTCGACCAGGCGCAGAACAAGTTCGACACCGCCGCCGGTTCCAAGGGCGCCCCCGACGTGCTGCGCTCCGAGGTCGGCTGGACCCCCGCCTTCGCCAAGAAGGGCTTCTTCGCGCCGCTGGACGGCACCGAGGCCCTCGCCGAGCAGGACAAGTTCCAGCCCAGCCTGATCGAGCAGGCCAAGTACGAGGGCAAGACCTACGGCGTCCCCTTCACCACGGACACCCTGGCCCTCGTCTACAACAAGGCCCTGTTCAAGAAGGCCGGCGTCGAGGCCCCCAAGACCTGGGACGACCTGAAGAAGGCCGCCGCCACCATCAAGGACAAGACCGGCGTCGACGGCTACTGGGGCTCCACCCAGGCCTACTACGCCCAGGCCTTCCTCTACGGCGAGGGCACCGACACCGTCGACGTCGACGCCAAGAAGATCACCGTCACCTCGCCCGCGGCCAAGAAGGCCTACGGCACCTGGCAGAGCCTGTTCAAGGGCAAGGGCCTGCACAAGGCGGACACCACCGCCGACGCCTACGCCCACATCCAGGAGGCGTTCGTCAGCGGCAAGGTCGCCGCGATCATCCAGGGCCCCTGGGAGATCACGAACTTCTACAAGGGCTCGGCCTTCAAGGACAAGAACAACCTCGGCATCGCCACCGTCCCGGCCGGCTCCACCGGCAAGGCGGGCGCTCCGACCGGCGGCCACAACCTCTCGGTGTACGCGGGCTCGGACAAGGCCCACCAGGAGGCCTCGCTGAAGTTCGTGAAGTTCATGACCTCGGCCAAGGCCCAGGAGACCATCGCGCTGAAGAACTCCACGCTGCCCACGCGCGGGGACGCCTACACCGCCAAGGTCAAGACCGACCCCGGCATCGCCGGCTTCCAGGGTGTGCTGCCCGCCGCCCAGCCGCGCCCGGCCCTGCCCGAGTACAGCTCCCTGTGGACCCCGCTCGACGACGAGCTGCTGAAGATCGCGGGCGGCAAGGAGTCCCTCGACCAGGGCCTCGGCAACGCCGAGACCGCCATCGCCAAGCTGGTGCCGGACTACAGCAAGTGACCGCCGAGTGGCCGCCGGACCCCAGGTCGAGGGGGAGGGGATCCGGCGGCCACCGGCCCGCGCCTGCGCCCGGGGCCGGGCAGCCCTCCTTGACCTCCTTGAACTTCCAGAAGGTGTCGAACCATGACAGTCGCCATCGATCGAGCGACCGGCAAGCGGCGCGGTGAGCGGGAACCACGGCCCGGACCGGTGCAGCGGCTGAGGAACGGCCTGAACAAGCACTGGTACGCCTACGCGATGGTCGCCCCGGTGGCGATCGTCCTCGGCGTCCTCGTGCTGTACCCGCTGGGATACGGCCTGTACCTCACTCTCACCGACGCCACCAGCCTGAACACCGCCCGCACGATCGGCGTCAACGAGATCGACGCCACCTACAAGTTCATCGGCCTGGACAACTACGCCGACATCCTGTGGGGCCCGACGTCCTACGACCGCTTCTGGTCGCACTTCCTGTGGACGATCTTCTGGACGGCCGCCTGCGTCACCCTGCACTACGGCATCGGGCTCGGCCTCGCCCTGCTGCTCAATCAGAAGCTGCGCGGCCGCACCCTCTACCGCATGATCCTGGTGCTGCCCTGGGCGGTGCCGACCTTCGTCACCGTCTTCGGCTGGCGGTTCATGCTCGCCGACGGCGGCATCATCAACAGCTTCCTGGAATTCCTGCACCTGCCGACGCCGTCGTGGCTGGAGGACACCTTCTGGCAGCGGTTCTCCGCGATCATGGTCAACACCTGGTGCGGTGTGCCGTTCATGATGGTCTCGCTCCTCGGCGGCCTGCAGTCGATCGACGCGAGCCTCTACGAGGCCTCCGAGATGGACGGCGCGAGCGCCTGGCAGCGCTTCCGCTACGTGACCCTGCCCGGCCTGCGCTCGGTCAGCACCACGGTCGTCCTGCTCGGCGTCATCTGGACGTTCAACCAGTTCGCCATCATCTTCCTGCTGTTCGGCAACACCGCCCCCGACGCGCAGATCCTCGTCACCTGGGCCTACCACCTGGGCTTCGGGCAGCAGCCGCGCGACTACGCGCAGTCCGCCGCCTACGGGATCCTGCTGCTGTCCATCCTGATCGTCTTCACCTCCTTCTACCGCCGCTGGCTGAACCGCAACGACCAGCAGCTCGCGATCTGAGGCAGGAGTCCGAAATGAGTACGACCACCGTCGAGACCCCCGCCCCGCCGGCCGAGCGGCGCCCCGCGAAGGCCCCCGGCCGGACGCGCCGGCGCGGCGGGCAGAGCCGCGCGGCCTCCCTCGCCTCGCACGCCGTGCTGATCGTCGCCAGCCTGACCGCGCTCTTCCCGGTCGCCTGGCTGTTCTTCCTGTCCCTCGGACCGGACAAGGACGACTATCTGCATCCCGGGCGCATCTGGGGCAAGATGACGTTCGACAACTACGCGTTCGTCCTGCAGGACACCAGCTTCTTCGACTGGCTGAAGAGCACGCTGGTCGTGGTGCTGGGCACGACGCTCATCGGCGTCGTCGTCGCCGCGTCCACCGGCTACGCGGTCTCCCGCATGCGGTTCCCGGGCTACCGGAAGCTGATGTGGGCGCTGCTCGTCACCCAGATGTTCCCGATCGCGGTACTGATCGTGCCGATGTACCAGATCCTCTCGGATCTGCGGCTCATCGACAGCTACCTTGGTCTCATCCTTGTCAACTGCACCACGATCGTGCCGTACTGCGCCTGGCTGATGAAGGGCTATTTCGACACCATCCCGTTCGAGATCGACGAGGCCGGGCGCGTCGACGGGCTGACCCCCTTCGGCACGTTCGCGCGGCTGATCCTGCCGCTCGCCAAGCCGGGACTCGCGGTCGCGGCCTTCTACAGCTTCCTCACGGCCTTCGGTGAGGTCGCGTTCGCCTCGACGTTCCTGCTGAGCGACGACAAGTACACCTTCGCCGTCGGTCTGCAGACGTTCGTCAGCGAGCACGACGCGCAGCGGAACCTGATGGCCGCGACGGCTGTGCTGATCGCCATACCGGCTGCCCTGTTCTTCTACCTCGTGCAGAAGAACCTGGTGACCGGGCTCACCGCCGGCGGCACGAAGGGGTGACCTTTCGTCGAGTGACCGGCCGCGGCGCCGTCGTGGCCGGTCGCGCAGTTCCCCGCGCCCCCATGGGGCGCGGTGTGGCGGCCGCGGTGCCCATCCGACCCCGCTGTACCGCGGCCGCCCGAACCCACACACGCTGATATGACCACACCCCAGTTACGCATCAAGGACGACATGAGCCAGCACTCAGCTGCACCTGCCCCCACCCCCACCTCCGCCGTGGCCGTCGCCAAGCGCCGTGACTGGTGGCGGGACGCGGTGATCTACCAGGTGTACCCGCGCAGCTTCGCCGACAGCAACGGCGACGGCATGGGCGACCTGGAGGGTGTCCGCACCCGTCTGCCGTACCTGCGCGACCTCGGCGTGGACGCCGTGTGGCTCAGCCCCTTCTACGCCTCGCCGCAGGCCGACGCCGGCTACGACGTCGCCGACTACCGGGCCGTCGACCCCATGTTCGGCAACCTCCTGGACGCCGACGCGCTGATCCGGGACGCCCACGAGCTGGGCCTGAGGATCATCGTCGACCTCGTGCCCAACCACTCCTCCGACCAGCACGAGTGGTTCAAGCGGGCCGTCGCCGAGGGCCCGGGCTCCCCGCTGCGGGACCGCTACCACTTCCGCCCCGGCAAGGGAGAGAACGGCGAGCTGCCGCCCAACGACTGGGAGTCGATCTTCGGCGGCCCGGCCTGGACCCGCGTCCCGGACGGGGAGTGGTACCTGCACCTCTTCGCCCCCGAGCAGCCGGACTTCAACTGGGAGCACCCGGCGGTCGGCGACGAGTTCCGCTCCATCCTGCGCTTCTGGCTGGACATGGGCGTCGACGGCTTCCGTATCGATGTCGCCCATGGGCTGGTGAAGGCGGAGGGGCTCCCCGACCTTGGATCCCACGACCAGGTGAAGCTGCTGGGCAACGATGTCATGCCGTTCTTCGACCAGGACGGTGTGCACGAGATCTACCGGCAGTGGCGGCTCATCCTCGACGAGTACGCGGGTGAGCGCATCTTCGTCGCCGAGGCGTGGACGCCGACCATCGAGCGGACCGCGAACTACGTCCGCCCGGACGAGCTGCACCAGGCGTTCAACTTCCAGTACCTGAGCACCCACTGGGACGCCGAGGAGATGCGCCAGGTCATCGACCGTACCCTGGACGCCATGCGTCCGGTCGGCGCCCCTGCCACCTGGGTGCTGTCCAACCACGACGTCACCCGGCACGCCACCCGGTTCGCCAACCCGCCCGGCCTCGGCACCCAGATCCGCCTGGCCGGCGACCGGGAACTGGGCCTGCGCAGGGCCCGGGCCGCGACCCTGCTGATGCTGGCGCTGCCCGGCTCGGCCTACGTCTACCAGGGCGAGGAGCTGGGCCTGCCCGACGTGGTCGACCTGCCCGACGAGGTGCGCCAGGACCCGGCGTACTTCCGGGGCGCGGGCCAGGACGGCTTCCGCGACGGCTGCCGGGTGCCGATCCCCTGGACCAGGACCGGGCCGTCGTACGGCTTCGGCGACGGGGGCAGCTGGCTGCCGCAGCCGGAGAGCTGGGGCGAGTTGAGCGTCGAGGCGCAGACCGGCGTGCCCGGCTCGACGCTGGAGCTGTACCGGGCCGCGCTCGCCGTGCGCCGGGAGCAGCCCGACCTCGGCGCGGGCAGCTCCGTGGAGTGGCTGCGGGCGCCCGAGGGCGTGCTCGCCTTCCGGCGCGGGGAGTTCGTGTGCGTCGCGAACACCACCGGGGAGTCGGTGGCGATGCCGGCGTACGGCCGGGTGCTGGTCGCGAGCGGCGAGATCGTCCTGGTCGACGACGAGGCGAAGGTGCCCGGCGACACCACGGTGTGGTGGACCACCGCGACCGACGCCTGACGTCCGACGCCTGACGTCTGACGCCTGATTTTCCTTTGAATTCCGTACGGCCCGCTGCCCTTTCGGGCGGCGGGCCTTTACCATCTGCGTCACCGCAAGGTTTCTGAACCTTGCAGCAAAAGCCTTCAACGAAGAAGGAAACCCCACATGGCACGCAGATACCTCTCCGCCGCCGTCGCGCTCGCCGCGGCTGCGGTTGTCATGAACCCGACCGGTGCGCAGGCCTCCCCACCTGGCACCAAGGACGTCACCGCCGTCCTCTTCGAGTGGAAGTTCGCCTCCGTCGCCCGGGAGTGCACCACCACCCTCGGCCCCGCCGGCTACGGCTACGTCCAGGTCTCCCCGCCCGCCGAGCACATACAGGGCCCGCAGTGGTGGACCTCGTACCAGCCGGTCAGCTACAAGATCGCCGGCCGGCTCGGGGACCGCGCGGCCTTCCAGAACATGGTGAACACCTGCCACGCGGCCGGAGTGAAGGTCGTCGTGGACACGGTCATCAACCACATGTCGGCGGGCAGCGGCACCGGCACCGGCGGCTCGTCGTACACGAAGTACACCTACCCGGGCCTGTACTCGTCCTTCGACTTCGACGACTGCACGAGCCGGATCGGCAACAACTACCAGGACCGCTGGAACGTCCAGCACTGCGAACTCGTCGGCCTCGCCGACCTCGACACCGGCGAGAGCTACGTCCGCGGCGCCATCGCCGGGTACATGAACGACCTGCTCTCCCTCGGCGTCGACGGCTTCCGCATCGACGCGGCCAAGCACATGGACGCCGCCGACCTCGCGAACATCAAGTCCCGGCTGAGCAATCCGTCGGTGTACTGGAAGCAGGAGGTCATCCACGGCGCCGGCGAGGCCGTCCAGCCCACCGAGTACACCGGCAACGGCGACGTCCAGGAGTTCCGCTACGCCTACGACCTCAAGCGGGTCTTCACCAACGAGAACCTGGCCTACCTGAAGAACTACGGCGAGGGCTGGGGGTACCTGAACAGCGGCGTCTCGGGCGTCTTCGTCGACAACCACGACACCGAGCGCAACGGCTCCACGCTCAGCTACAAGGACAACGCCACCTACACCCTGGCCAACGTCTTCATGCTGGCCTGGCCCTACGGTGCCCCGGACATCAACTCCGGCTACGAGTTCACCGACCACGACGCCGGGCCGCCGGGCGGCGGCCAGGTCGACGCCTGCTGGCAGGACGGCTGGAAGTGCCAGCACAACTGGCCGGAGATCAAGTCCATGGTCGCCTTCCGCAACGCCACGCGGGGTGAGCCGGTCACCGGCTGGTGGGACAACGGCGGCGACGCCATCGCCTTCGGCCGGGGGAGCAAGGGCTTCGTGGCCATCAACCACGAGTCCGGCTCGCTGACCCGGACGTACCAGACCTCGCTGCCCGCCGGGACGTACTGCGACGTGCAGAGCAACTCGCCGGTGACGGTGAACGCGAGCGGGCAGTTCACGGCGACCCTGGGCTCGAACACGGCCCTGGCGATCCACGCGGGGAAGACCAACTGCTAGCCGGTGTCGCCCGGTTGCGGTGCGGACGGGATTGACGCTTCCGGAACGCTGCCCTACGTTCCCTCCCCAGTGGCAACTCCCTGAACGCTGTTCATCTCCTCGAACCATCGCCCCTCGGAACCCCGAGGGGCGACTCCATCTCACTGGGAGCGCTCCCATGACGGGACGGATGACGCTGCGCAGGCTCAGAACGTGGACGGTCACGTCCCTCGCGGTCCTGCTGACGACCGCCGGGATCACCGCGGGGGCCTCACCCACCGAAGTGGCCGCATCGGCCACCGTCGACGGCTCCGCCCGGCACCAGCCCATCGACGGCTTCGGCATCTCCGAGCACTTCGGCCGGGCCGAGATCATGCGGGGCTCGCAGGGCCTCCCCCCGGACCGCCAACGCGAGATCCTCGACCTGCTGTTCAGCAGGGACACCGGCGCCGGACTCAGCATCCTGCGCCTCGGCATCGACTCGGGCATCCAGCCCACCGACCCCGGCGGGCCGGACGCGCGCCCCAACTACGTGTGGGACCGCGACGACAAGGGCCAGGTATGGCTCGCCCAGCAGGCCAAGGCGTACGGCGTCACCCGCTTCTACGCCGACGCCTGGAGCGCGCCCGGCTACATGAAGACCAACGGCACCGACGCGAACGGCGGCACCCTGTGCGGCCTGGCCGGTGCCACTTGCGCGAGCGGCGACTGGCGCAGGGCGTACGCGAACTACCTCGTCCAGTACGCCAAGTTCTACGCGCAGGAGGGCATCCGCGTCACCGACCTCGGGTTCGTCAACGAGCCCGACTACACCGCCACCTACGACTCCATGCGGCTCACCCCGGCGCAGGCGGCCGAGTTCACCAAGGTCTTCGGGCCGGTGGCGAGGGCGGGCGGGTACAAGGTGGTCTGCTGCGACTCCTTCGGCTGGAACCAGCAGAAGAACTACACCAGCGCGATCGAGGCCGACGCCACGGCCCGGGGCTACGTCGACACCCACGCCGGCCACACCTACGCCAGCCCCGTCGACGGCCCGCTGCCGACGCGGAAGCGGACCTGGATGTCGGAGTGGTCGCCCAACGGCACCACCTGGAACGAGGCCTGGGACGACGGCAGCGGCTACGACGGGTTCACCGTCGCCTCCGCCGTGCACGACGCCCTGACCAAGGGAAACACCAGCGGCTACGTCTACTGGTACGGAGCCTCGGTCGGTGCCACCCGGGGCCTGATCCAGATGGACGGGGAGAACTACCATGTCTCCAAGCGCCTGTGGGCGCTGGCGAACTACAGCCGCTTCATCCGCCCCGGAGCCACCCGCATCGGCGCCACCGCCTCCGACGGCGACCTCAAGCTGTCCGCGTTCCGCGACACCGACGGATCCGTGACGGTCGTGGCGCTCAACGCGGCCACCGCCGCCACCCCGGTGTCGTTCAGCCTGCGGAACATCGGGTTCAGCAACGGCACGGCGACCCCGTACGTCACCAACGGCTCCCGGAACATGGCCCGGCAGGCGGCCGTGCCGGTCACCGGGGGCGCGCTGCGGGCCACGGTCCCCGCCCGGTCGCTCGTCACCTACACCATCCGGCGATAGGCATTGCTGAAATTTCTTACCAGCGGTTTCAGGACTCTTGCTGTAAGCGTTTCGGCGGCGATACGGTCGCGCGGGGTCGGACCCACCAGAGCCGTATCGCAAGGAGTCCACGTCAGTGATACCGAGATGGCGTGCGCCCTCAAGGCGCCGAACCGCCCGTGCCGGACGGGTCGCCGCGGTCACCGCCACCGCGTTGGCCGCAGCACTCGTCCAGCCGCTCGCCGCCGGGGCCGCCACCCCGCCGGCGCCTCCGTCCGACGCCCGGCTGGCCGCCGAGCCCGCCCGCCACGACGCCACCCGTGAACAGTTCTACTTCGTCCTGCCGGATCGTTTCGCCAACGGCGACCCGCGCAACGACAGGGGCGGGCTCACCGGCTCCCGCCTCGCCACCGGCTACGACCCCACCGACAAGGGCTTCTACCAGGGCGGCGACCTCAAGGGCCTGACCAAGAGGCTCGACTACATCAAGGGCCTCGGCACCACCGCCCTGTGGATGGCCCCGATCTTCAAGAACCAGCCCGTGCAGGGCACCGGCGCGAACGCCTCCGCCGGCTACCACGGCTACTGGATCACGGACTTCACCCAGGTCGACCCGCACTTCGGCACGAACAAGGACCTCGAGACCCTCATCGACAAGGCCCACGACAAGGGCATGAAGGTCTTCTTCGACGTCATCACCAACCACACGGCGGACGTCGTCGACTACGAGGAGAAGTCCTACGACTACCTCTCCAAGGGCGCCTTCCCGTACCTGACGAAGGACGGGAGGCCGTTCGACGACGCCGACTACGCGGACGGGAAGCGGGACTTCCCCGAGGTCGACCGCGACTCCTTCCCGCGCACGCCCGAGGTGACCCGGAACAACAAGGTGCCGTCGTGGCTCAACGACCCGACGATGTACCACAACCGGGGCGACTCCACCTTCGCCGGTGAGAGCTCCACGCACGGCGACTTCTCCGGGCTCGACGACCTGTGGACCGAGCGGCCCGAGGTCGTCAGCGGCATGGAGAAGATCTACCAGCGCTGGGTCAGGGACTTCGACATCGACGGCTTCCGGATCGACACCGTGAAGCACGTCAACATGGAGTTCTGGACCCAGTGGGCCACCGCCCTCGACGCGTACGCGGCCAAGCGCGGCCGGGACGACTTCTTCATGTTCGGCGAGGTCTATTCGGCCGACACGAACGTCACCGCCCCCTACGTCACCCAGGGCCGGCTCGACGCCACGCTCGACTTCCCCTTCCAGGAGGCGGCCCGCCAGTACGTCTCGCAGGGCGGCAGCGCGCAGAGACTCGCGGGCGTCTTCGGCGACGACTACAAGTACACGACCGGCAGGGCCAACGCGTACGAGCAGGTCACCTTCCTCGGCAACCACGACATGGGCCGCATCGGGTACTTCCTGAACCAGGACAACCCCAGGGCCTCCGACGCCGAGCTGCTGAAGAAGGACCGGCTCGCCAACGAGCTGATGTTCCTCAGCCGCGGCAACCCCGTCGTCTACTACGGCGACGAGCAGGGCTTCGCCGGCGCGGGCGGCGACAAGGACGCCCGGCAGAGCATGTTCGCCTCGCGCACCGCCGACTACCTCGACGACGACCGGATCGGCACCGACCGCACCCACGCCGAGGACGCCTACGACACGAGCGCACCGCTCTACCGGCAGATCCGTGCCCTCGCCCAGCTCCGCAAGGCCGACCCGGCCCTCACCGACGGCGTCCAGCAGCAGCGGTACGCGGCCGACGGGCCGGGCGTCTACGCCTTCTCCCGCACGGACGCGAAGAGCGGCACCGAGTACGTCGTCGCCTTCAACAACGCGGGCGAGGCGAAGACCGCGACCTTCCCGACCGGCTCGGCCGGCATGGCCTTCCGGGGCGTCTACGGCACCGACGCCTCCCTCAGGAGCGACGGCGACAAGAAGCTCACCGTCACCGTCCCGGCCGGCTCGGCGATCGTCCTCAAGGCGGCCGGCCGACTCGCGAAGCCCGCCACCGCACCGACACTCACCCTGAAGGCCCCGGCCGCCGGCGCCACCGGCACCGTGGAGGTCTCCGCGGACGTCGACGGCGGTCAGCTGAACCGCGTCGTCTTCGCGGCCCAGGTCGGCAACGGCAGGTGGCAGACCCTCGGCTCCGCCGACCACGCCCCCTACAAGGTCACCCACACCCTCGGCAAGGACGTGGCGCCCGGCACGGCTGTGCGCTACAAGGCCGTCGTGGTCGACTCGGCGGGCCGCACCGCCAGCGCCCTGGCCGCCTCCACCACCGGCACCCCGCCCGCCCCCGAGCCGCCCACCGCGTCCTCCCGCGACTACGCGATCGTCCACTACAAGCGCGCGGACGGTGACTACGCCGACTGGGGCCTGTACGCCTGGGGCGACCTCGCCGAGGGCGAGGCCACCGAATGGCCGAAGAGCCACCCCTTCACCGGCCGGGACGCCTACGGCGCCTTCGCCTGGGTCAAGCTCAAGCCCGGCGCCTCGAACGTCGGCTTCCTCGTCATCGACAAGGACGGCACCAAGGACGTCGCCGCCGACCGCACGATCGACGTCACCAAGACCGGCGAGATCTGGATCGAGCAGGGCAAGGAGACCGTCACCACCGAACGGCCCGAGTACCCGGCGCCCGACAAGAGCAAGGCCGTCCTGCACTACCACCGGGCCGACGGGAACTACGACGGCTGGGGCCTGCACGTCTGGACCGGCGCCGCGAACCCCACCGACTGGTCGAACCCCCTCAAGCCGGTCAAGACTGATGCCTATGGCGCAGTCTTCGAGGTGCCGCTCACCGAGGGTGCCACCAGCCTCAGCTACATCATCCACAAGGGCGACGAGAAGGACCTGCCCACCGACCAGTCGCTCGACCTCAAGGCGAACGGCCACGAGGTGTGGCTGGTGAGCGGCCAGGAGAAGTACCTGCTGCCGCAGCCCGCGGGGAGTGCCGCCGCGCTCGACCTGACCACCTCCAAGGCCGTCTGGATCGACCGGAACACCCTCGCCTGGAACGGCTCCGACGCCGCCGCCTCCACCCAGCTGCTGTACTCCCGCGACGGCTCGATCAAGGTCGAGGACGGCGCCCTGACCGGCGACGCGAAGTGGCTGCGGCTGTCGAAGGGCGAGCTGACCGACGCCCAGAAGGCGAAGTTCCCGCACCTGAAGGACTACGCCGCCTGGACCGTCGACCCGCGTGACCGCGACCGGGTCCGCGAGGCCCTGCGCGGCCAGGTCGTCGCCACGCAGCGCGCGGCCAACGGGGCCGTGCTCGCGGCGACCGGCGTCCAGCTCGCCGGTGTCCTCGACGACCTGTACCCCGGCGCCACCAAGGCCGAGCTGGGCCCGACGTTCGCCAAGGGCCGCCCCACCCTGTCCGTCTGGGCGCCGACCGCGCAGTCCGTGTCCCTGGAGATCGGCGACCGCACGGTCCCGATGGCACGCGACTCCGCCACCGGCGTCTGGTCCGTCACCGGCCTCGCCTCCTGGCGGAACAAGCCCTACCGCTACGTGGTGAAGGTCTGGGCGCCCAGCGTCCGCAAGGTCGTCACCAACAAGGTCACCGACCCCTACGCCCTCGCCCTCACCGCCGACTCCGAGCGGAGCCTCGTCGTCGACCTGGCCGACAAGGCCCTCAAGCCCGCCGGCTGGTCGACGTACACCAAGCCGAAGGCCGTACCGCTGCGGAACGCCCAGATCCAGGAGCTGCACATCCGGGACTTCTCCGTCGAGGACCGCACGGCGAAGCACCCCGGCACGTACCTCGCCTTCACCGACAAGGACAGCGACGGCAGCAAGCACCTGCGCGCGCTGGCGAAGGCGGGCACCTCGTACGTGCACCTGCTGCCCGCCTTCGACATCGCCACCGTCCCGGAGCGCAAGGCCGACCAGGCCGAGGTCGACTGTGACCTCGCCTCCTACCCCGCCGACTCCGACAAGCAGCAGGAGTGCGTCGGCAAGGTCGCCGCGAAGGACGCCTACAACTGGGGTTACGACCCGTACCACTACACGGTCCCCGAGGGCTCCTACGCCACCGACCCGGACGGCACGGCCCGCACGGTCGAGTTCCGCAAGATGGTGAAGGCCCTCAACGACGACGGTCTGCGGGTCGTCATGGACGTCGTCTACAACCACACCGCGGCCGGCGGCCAGGAGAGGACCAGCGTCCTCGACCGGATCGTGCCCGGCTACTACCAGCGGCTCCTCGCCGACGGGTCGGTCGCGAACAGCACGTGCTGTGCCAACACCGCCACCGAGAACGCCATGATGGGCAAGCTCGTCGTCGACTCGGTGGTCACCTGGGCCAAGCAGTACAAGGTCGACGGCTTCCGCTTCGACCTCATGGGCCACCACCCGAAGGCCAACATCCTCGCGGTCAGGAAGGCCCTCGACGCCCTCACCCCCGAAAAGGACGGCGTCGACGGCAAGAAGATCATCCTGTACGGCGAGGGCTGGAACTTCGGCGAGGTCGCCGACGACGCCCGGTTCGTCCAGGCCACGCAGCAGAACATGGCCGGCACCGGCATCGCCACCTTCTCCGACCGGGCCCGCGACGCCGTGCGCGGCGGCGGCCCCTTCGACGAGGACCCCGGCGTCCAGGGCTTCGCGTCCGGCCTGTACACCGATCCCAACTCCTCGACGAACAACGGCACTCCCGCCGAGCAGAAGGCCCGCCTGCTGCACTACCAGGACCTCATCAAGGTCGGGCTCTCCGGCAACCTCGCGGGCTACCGGTTCACCGACACCGCCGGCAAGGAGGTCAAGGGCTCCGAGGTCGACTACAACGGCGCCCCCGCCGGCTACGCCGCCGCCCCGGGCGACGCCCTCGCCTACGCCGACGCGCACGACAACGAGTCCCTGTTCGACGCGCTCGCCTTCAAACTGCCCGCGTCGGTGAGCGCGGACGACCGGGCCCGGATGCAGGTCCTGGCCATGGCGACCGCCACCCTCTCCCAGGGCCCGGCCCTCTCCCAGGCGGGCACCGACCTGCTCCGCTCCAAGTCCCTGGACCGCAACTCCTACGACAGCGGCGACTGGTTCAACGCCGTCCACTGGAACTGCCGGGACGGCAACGGCTTCGGCCGCGGACTGCCCCCGGCAGCCGACAACGCCGACAAGTGGCCCTACGCCAAGCCCCTGCTGAGCAGGATCAGGGTGGGCTGCGAGCAGATCGAGGGCGCCTCGGCCGCCTACCGCGACCTGCTGCGGATCCGCAGCACCGAGCAGGACTTCTCCCTCGGCACGGCCGCGCGGGTGCAGTCCCGGCTCTCCTTCCCGCTGTCCGGCAAGGACGAGACACCCGGCGTGATCACCATGCGGCTCGGTGACCTCGTCGTCGTCTTCAACGCCACCCCGCAGCGGCAGGAGCAGCGCGTCCCCGCACTCGCCGGTACCGGCTACCGCCTGCACCCGGTGCAGGCGGCGGGGGCGGACCCTACCGTCAAGTCCTCCTCCTACGCGGCGGAATCGGGCACGTTCGCCGTTCCGGGGCGCACGGTCGCCGTCTTCACCCGAGCCGCCGGATAACCGCACTACGTTGGGTGGGGCGGGCCGTATCCACGGTCTGCCCCACCCTCCTTACGCCCCCGAGGGGCTTCGAGATGGACGGCAACGGTACGCAGCAGAGCACCGTGCTGGTCGTGGACGACGTCGCGGCCAGCCGGTACGCCATGGGCGCGGTCCTGACCCGGGCCGGCCACCGGGTCGTGCCGGTCGCCAGCGGCGGCGAGGCACTCGTCGAACTCGACGTCCGGCTGCGGGACGGCACCCTGCCCGACGTGGCCCTCGTCGACGTGGGCCTGCCCGACATGAGCGGCTTCGAGCTGTGCCGCCGGCTCCGGGCCCGGCCTCCCACGGCCACGCTGCCCGTCGTGCACTTCTCCGCCGCCGCGACCTCGCCCGGCGACCGGTGCCGGGGGCTGGACGCGGGCGGGGACGCCTATCTGACCGTGCCCGCCGAGCCGCAGGAGATCCAGGCCGTCGTCCGGGCCGCCGTGCGCGGGGCACGCCGCACCACGGGCGCCGAGACCGTCGTCCACCGGCTGACGCTGCTGTCCGAGACCATCGTCACCGTGCAGGCGGCACGCTGCCCGCGGGAACTCGCCGCCGCGGCCGCCGACGGCACCGCCCGCCTGACCGACTCGCCCGCCGTGGTGTTCGTGACCGGCCCGGACGGGGAGGCGTACCGGGGCACCGCCCGGGGCCGTCCCGCGCCGGCGGACAGCGGTGCGCACCAGGCGGCGGCACGGCTCGTCACCCGGCTCGCGGAAGGCCGCACCGGGGTGCACACCACCGTCGTCCCCGCACCGCTGTGGCCGGCCGGGATCTTCCGGCCGGGCGTCGAGGAGGACGCCCGGCTCACCGTGGCGACGGCCCAGGACGGCCGTACCGCGGTGTGCCTGGCCACGCCCGTACGGCGTACGGCGATCACCGACCCCGCGGACGACGGGCTGCTCGCCCGGCTCGCCCAGGCCGCCGCGCTCGCCGCCGAACCGCTGCTGCTGTACCAGGTGGAGCGGCACGTCGCCCTCACCCTCCAGCACAGCTTCCTGCCCCAGCCGCACAAGCTGCCGCACGTGCCCGGCCTCGACATCGAAGTCCGCTACGTGCCCGCCTCCCGCCAGACCGAGATCGGCGGCGACTTCTACGCCGCCCTGCGCACCGGCGACGGCGTGCTCACCGCGGTCGGGGACGTCGTCGGGCACTCGCTGGACGCGGCCACCGTCATGGTCGAGATCCGGCACGCGCTGCGCGCCTACTGCGTGGACGAGTCCGACCCGGTCGTGCTGGCCGAGCGGCTCGACCGGATGCTCCAGCGCTACCACCCGGACATCACGGCCACCGTGTGCCTGGCCCTGGTCGACCCCTCCAGCGGCCGGGTGCGGATCGCCAACGCCGGGCACATCCCCCCGCTGATCCTCCGCGACTCAGGCGGCGCCCAGTACATCGACGCCGGCGGGCCGCTGCTCGGGCTGGGCCTGGAACGGCCCCCGGCGACCGAGCACCACCTGAACCCCACCGACCGCCTGCTCCTGGTCACCGACGGCCTCATCGAAACCCGCGGCACCCCGCTCGCGACCTCCCTGGAACTGCTCCGCACGGCCGCCGCCGACGCCCCCACCGGCCTGGACACCCTCTGCGACGTCCTCCTGGGCTGCTTCGCCCACGACCGTGAGGACGACATCGCCATGCTCGCCCTGCGACTAGGGTGAGCCCCCTGGACCTAGTACAGGAGTGCTGATGCCGCAGATCACCGTCGACTACTCCGCCGACCTCGCGGACGACTTCGACCGGCCTGGGTTCGCGAAGGCGCTGCACGAGGCGACGGTCGAGATCGCGGCCGCCAGGCCGCCGGCGTGCAAGACCCGGTTCCGCCGGACCGAGGACATCGTCGTCGGCCCCGATACCGAGGGGCACGCCCATGTGCACATCCACATCGCCCTGCTCCCCGGGCGCACCGACGAGACGAAAACCCGGCTCACCGAGGCCGCTCTGGAATTGCTGCGGACGCATCTGAAAGCCGCCGAGGGAGTCGTGCTGCACGCCTCCGCCGAGGTACGCGACCTGGACGCCTCCTACCGGAAGTTCGAGGGCTGAGCGGTCTCAGCTCGCCAGGGCCACCAGCCGGCCGGCCAGGTCCGTGAACGGGCCGTCGGCCGGCTCGTCCCCGACCATGCCGCGCAGCAGGGCCGCCATCTCCTCGTCGTAGGCGGCGCTGACGGCGACGAGCGCGGCGAAGTCGTTGACGAGCTGCGCCTCCAGCTCGGCCCGCGGGATGCGCCGGCCGTCCAGCCAGATCAGCGCCGTCGACTCGGCGAGCGAGATCCAGGAACGGACGACGAGTTCGAGGCGCGCGGGCGGATCGGTCACGCCCAGGTGCGAAAGGATCTGGACATACGCGGCCTGCCGCACGGAGTCGACGAGCGCGTTGGTCGTCGACGAGCCCACGGCCGGACCGCCGCGCATCAGGGCGGAGAAACCGGGCCCGTGCTCGTCCACGAAGTCGAAGTAGCGGCGCATCACGCGCAGCAGCCGCGCTCCGAGCGGACCTTCGTGCGGCTCCACGAAACGGGCCGCGAGATCGTCCGAGGCCCGCTTCAACGCGGCCTCGTACAGGCTGAGTTTGCCGGGGAAGTAGTGGTAGACCAACGGGCGTGAGATGCCCGCGGCGGACGCTATCTCGTCGATGGAGACCTCGTCGGGCGAGCGGCGGCTGAACAGTTCGAGGGCGACGCCGATCAACTGCTGCCGCCGCTCCTCGACTCCCATTCTGCGGCGAACCCCGATAGTCATGCGAACACCTTACCGATCGATTCCGGCCTCGAACGGTCCGGAGCGATCGCGGATGTCCGCCAGGGTTTCCCGGGCGGGTGCGTGAACCGACGGTCAGCGCAGCCCGCCGACCGAACGTCCGTCCTCCAGCGTGCCCTTCAGCTCGGCCCGCGCGCCCTGCTCGGCCGGCACGGTCAGCAGACTGCCCTGCCCCGACCCGTCGACCCCGCCCGTCGCCCGGATCGACGTCGTCTCCCGGCTGCCGGCGGCCAGCAGATACCAGTCGCCCGCCTCCGACTTCCACAGCACCCCGGCCAGTACGTGCGGATCACGCGCCCCGCACGCCGCGACGTTCTCGGCCTTCGCCGCCACCGCCCCGTACCTCCCGCCCGGCGTGTGGAACTGCGCCAGCACCCGCGCCCCGCCGCCCCGCCAGGTGTCGGCCCGCGTGCACACCCACGCCGCCGCGCCGCTCGCGTCGGGCAGCGGCTGCTCGTTGAACGCCCAGGCGTTGACGTTCCGCACGCCCGCGGAGCGCAGCGTGCCCAGCGAGCAGGCGAACGGCTGCCAGACGCGCAGCGCCTCGGCTCCGGAGGCCTCGCCCGGTGAGCCGGGCCGGCCGGCGGTGAGCCGGGCCGGGACGAGTTCGCCGAGGTCGGTCAGCAGCCGGGTCCTGCTGCCGTCGGTCACCTGCAGCACGTTCCACGAAGTGCAGGGGCCGGACCGCAGGGCCGGGCTGGCCAGGGGTGCCGTCACCCCGTCGGTCAGGGTGAGGTCCATCGCGCCGGAGCCCGGCTTCATCAGGTCCCGCTCACCCGCCTTCGCCACCCAAGGCGCGGTCAGATAGCGGACGTTGCCGTCGGCCCGGCCCAGGACCACCACACCCGCCTCGGCCCGGCCGGCCCCGTCGACCCGGGCGAAGTCGAGGGCGGCGCCCTGCGTGCCGTCCTTCGGCTCGGCATACCGGGCGATGCGCAGACCGTCGTAGAGGATCACCACGCGCGCGGCGTCGACCGTCCCCGCGTAGAGCAGCTGGGGCGGTCCCGCCGGGCCGCCGGACGGGGTGCCGGGCGTCGCCGAGACCTGGACCGTCTCGCCGGGGCGGGCCCAGACGGCGAGGGCGCGGCGCAGCAGGGCCGTGTCGCCGGTGCGGTCGCCGCGGGCCGGCCACACGGAGAAGTCGGTGCGCGCCGAGCCGCGCCACGCGGTGGCGGGGACCCGGGTCAGCTTCGCCGGGTCCAGGGCGGCCTGGGCCGAAGGGTTGCGCGCGTACGGGGGAGCGGCGGCCCCGTCGGGGCCCCAGCCCTCGCCGGGCAGTCCGAGCAGCGCCCCGCACACCAGCAGGGCGGCACCGGCGGCCAGCGCGGCCTTCAGGTGCTGGCGGCGGCGCATCAGGTCCGTGGGGCGGGCCTGCAGCGAGCAGGGGTCGAACTCGGGGGAGTCGAGCAGCCCGTACTGGGCGGGGATCCCGTCGGCCTCCAGCAGCGCACCGTCCGCGTCGGCGACGCCCGCGGCCGTGAGGACCTCGCGTACGTCGTCGTCCGCCAGCCGCTCGATGCCGCGCAGCGCGTACGCGGCCCGCGCCGGGCCGGACAGCGTGGACAGCCGCTGGTCCAGGGCGAGTTCGTCGGCGCCGCCCGAGCGCGGGAAGAGTTTCAGGCCCCACACCTGCGGCAGCACCGGCGGCAGCTGGGACCGCTTGGGCCAGGCCTTGCGCTTCAGCGGCAGCCCGGCCTCCAGCGCCGTGCGCAGCACCTGGAGGCGGACCAGGGCGTAGCCGGGGTCGCCGTGGCGGCCGGTGGACTGGGCCGGGATCACCGGGGCGGGGGTGCGGTTGCGGGGGAGTGCGCGCTGGGTGAGGGCGTGTGCGGTCACCACGCGCCTGCTGCGGCCCAGGCCCGGTGGCAGCACCAGGTAGGCCAGCCGGACGAGCCGCGGGTAGTGCTCGACGAGCGCGGCCTCGGCCTGCTCGACGTCGACGACCGGGCCGGCGGGGGAGGGCGGTGCGGGGCGCTGGGCGACATCCTGTGACTGCACGTTCAGCAGAACGAGCGAATCGTTCGATGGTCACCTGACTGCGGAGCGTCACGCCCCGGGCTCCACCCCCGGCCGCTCCCCGGGCTCCACCAGCAGCCGGGCGTAGTTCGCCATCGACCGCTGGTAGCGCGGCAGGTGCGGGGCCAGGGCGCCCAGCGCCAGCGACAGCCCCTCGCGGTCACGGCCCAGGCTGGACAGACAGAGCGCGAGACAGGCGCGCACGGCGTCGTCCAGCTCGTCGGAGGGGGCGTCGAGTTCGGGTTCGAGGAGCTTGACGCCCTCCTCCGCCTGCCCGATGTTCCGCAGCGAGCTGGCCAGCTGGATCTTCGTCCGGCGGGTCTTGTAGGGGCTGACGTCGGCGAGTCCGCGCGCCAGCGCCTCCCGGTACAGCCGGACCGCCTGGTCCGGGTGGCCCGTGGAGTCAAAGGCGCAGGCCTGCTCGAACGGCCCGAGCGGGCTGCCCTCCGGCAGTTCGGCGACGAGGGCGTCGACATCGGCGCGGAAGCGGGCCGCGTCCTCGTCCGTGTCGGCGTAGTCGTCGAAACGGGCCCACAGGGCGGTCACACGCTCTTCCCAGTCCTGGTTCACCGGTCCACCCTCGCACGGGAGTGCCCACGGAGGCAGCGGAATTTTGAGCAGCCCGGGCCCCACGGCCGTATCGAAGGCGAGAGCCTGTTGCCAGGGCTCCGTGCGGCATGCGTCCGGACCGTGCCGTGACAAGGACCGGAGGAACAGATGAGGGTGACCCGACCGATGCTCGCGCTGAGCGGCGCGGTGGCGATACTGGCGCTGGCCGGCTGCGGATCCGGCAAGGACGAGGCGGCCGTTCCGGAGGCGGTGACCGGCAGCCTGGAGCACATCGCGGCCGAGGCCGAGTGCAAGCCGAACATGCAGACCGACGCCGACACCATCCGCCAGGCCATCTGCAAGAAGGGCAAGGAGAAGTACGTCCTCGCCACCTTCGCCACCGACCGCGGCCAGCGCGAGTGGCTGAACAGCGCCAAGGACTACGGCGGTTACTACCTCGTCGGCCGCAAGTGGGTCGCCGTCGGCCAGGAGAAGACGGTCACGGCGCTGCAGGGCACGCTCGGCGGAACCATGGAAGAGGGCTCCGAGCACATGAACCCCGGTGGCAGCCACAACAGCGGCAACCACCACGGCTGACCGCGCGGAACCCGGGCAAGCGAAAGCCGGCGGTGGGAATTCCCACCGCCGGCTTCCTGCTGTGTGCGGGTGCGGACTACTGGCAGTCCTCACCGTTGTTGATGCACTGGACCATCTCGTTCATCACGTTCTCGTCGAAGAAGTTGATGAAGTCGTTGTGGTCGGTGATCGGCTTGTGCAGCTGCTCCGGGAAGGAGTCGATCGCGAACGCGTTCTGCACCTGCCCGTTGTTGATCTGCGGCGCCGGGACGTCGTAGACCAGGCGGACCTGGAGCTGGGGGATGGCCTTGAAGCCGTTCGAGCAGCTACCGTCCGCCTCCACGAAGTCCACGTGGGTGCGGTGGTTGGCGCTGTCGATGTTCTGGCCGTCCCAGCAGCTCTGGAAGTTGGACGTGCGCACCACGCTGCTGCCCTCGGGGCAGATCGGGTACTTGTCCGTCACCTGACGGTCCTCGAAGCCGGTGCAGCTCCAGGACGTGTTGGCGTTGTTCAGGCCGTTGGTGAAGGACTTGGCGTCACCGGTGATGATGCGCAGGGCCTTCGGCATCGCGACGACGTCGCTGGTGCGGTTGCCGACGAACTTCAGCTGCGCCTCGGCCGGCTCGACGATCTTGCCGACGTTGCCGTCCTGGCCGCCGCCCGGCTGGCCCTGGTCGATGTCCTGCGTACCGTCCTGGACGCGGATGACCGGCCAGAAGTACGAGGACTTGTCGCCCTGGTTCTGGCACGTCGTCTGGGCGTTCGCCAGGTCCTCGTCGCTCGCGAAGGCGTTGTTGCTCTGGTTGCCGACGTAGTCGTGCTGGTGCTGCGCGCCGTTGGACACGCCGGGCGCCACGATCACGTTGTCGGAGTTGCGGTTCTCGTTCTCGTTGGTGCCGCAGTTCGTGGTGAACGAGCCCGTGGAACCGCCGTCGCCGTTCGCGGCGAGGCCGTTCGGCAGGTTGCGGGAGTTCGGCTGGACGTCCTCGATCTTGATGAAGTCCGCCGCCGCCGGGCCGTTGCCGGCCTGCCCGCCGTTGCCGCCCTGACCCTGGCCGTTGTCCTGGCCCTGGTCCTGACCGCCGTCGTTGTTCTGGCCGCCGCCGTTCTGCCCGTCGTTGTTCTGCCCGCCGTCGTTCTGACCGCCGCCGGCCTGGCCGTCGTTGGTGTTCGCGTCGGCGGCCATGCCCTTGCACTCGGCCAGCTGCTCGAGGTTGCCCGGGGCCTGTCCGCCCACCCGCCGGATGTTGATGCCGATCCGGTCGATGGCCGCGACCCGCTTCGACTTCAGCGGACCCAGGATGGCGTTGTTGACGAAGCCCGGGTCACCGGCCTGGGCCTGGCGCGTGGAGGCGAGCCGGGTGTAGGCCTCGCTGATCTGCTTGTCGAGGTTCGCCAGCTCCTTGTCCACCCCCTGGCGGGCACCGTCCGGCACGTCGGTCAGTTTCTGGCCGACGTCCGGGCACTGGATCGTGGCGATCTGCGCGCCCGCGGACTTCGTCTGGTTCGCCGAGTTCTCCTCATGCGCCGAGGCATAGAAGTTTGCCCAGATCAGCCCGCCCCCACCGAGCGCTAGGGCCGCCGATGCGGCTATGGCCTTGGTGGCCAGCGGCGTACGGCGTTTTCTTGTGTTGCGTCCCATGGAACTCCTCTGACTTCCTTTTTCGGGGGCATCGAGGCGCCCGACAGGAGTGAAGCGGCTCCCTTCCATACGGAGGCCGTCCCAGGGGTGTTCAGATGTCTCGGAAATTGATGCGAGATTCGTGAGGGCTCTGTGTCCTCAACAGCCCCTTCCGCCCCGGCCGTTGTGGATCACCCACGATGGGTGAAACGGCCCGTCCGGTTTCACCGGCCGTGGTCGAGATACGCGAGAACCGCCAGCACGCGCCGGTTGTCGTCGTCCGAGACCTCAAGGCCCAGTTTGGCGAAGATATTGGCGGTGTGTTTGGCGATCGCCCGTTCCGTCACGACCAGTTTCCCGGCGATCGCCGCGTTGGACCGGCCCTGCGCCATCAGCTCCAGCACCTCCCGCTCCCGGGGCGTCAGCCGCGCCAGCGGCCGGTCGCCGCCCGACTGCCGCGCCAGCAGCTGCTGGATGACCTGCGGATCCATCGCCGTACCCCCGGCGGCGACCCGCCGTACGGCGTCCACGAACTGCTCGGCGTCGAACACCCGGTCCTTCAGCAGATAGCCGACGGCGCCGCTGCCGTCGGCGAGCAGCTCGCGCGCGTACAGCTGCTCCACGTGCTGGGAGAGCACCAGCACCGGCAGCCCGGGCCGCCTCCTGCGGGCGTCGAGCGCGCACTGCAGACCCTCGTCGGTGTGCGTGGGCGGCAGGCGGACGTCGACGACCGCGACGTCCGGGTCCAGCTCGGCCAGCGCGGCGGCCAGTTCGGGCCCGGACTCGACGGCCGCCGCGATCTCGAAGCCGTGCGCCTGGAGCAGCCGGACGAGTCCGTCGCGCAGCAAAAACAGGTCTTCGGCCAGGACTACGCGCAAGGGATCTCCATGGTGACCATGGTGGGACCGCCCGCGGGACTGCTGACGGCCAGGACGCCGTCGAATGTACCCAGTCGCCGCTCCACCCCGGCCAGTCCCGAACCGGCCCCGATCACCGCGCCGCCCCTGCCGTTGTCGGTGACGGTCGCCCGCAACATGCCGTCCGCCCGGTGCAGGTCGATCCAGATCCGGTCGGCACCGGAGTGCTTCACGGCGTTGGTGAGCACCTCGCTCACGGCGAAGTACGCGGCCGACTCCACGGGCGCCTCCGCCCGCCCGGGCAGGTCCACGCTCACCTCGGTCGGCACCGGCAGCCGCAGCGCCAGCGCCCGCACGGCGTCGCCGAGACCCCGCTCGGCGAGGACCGGCGGATGGATGCCGCGCACCAGCTCGCGCAGCTCGGTCAGCGCCTCCACCGAGGACTTGCGGGCCTGCGCGATCAGTTCCTTGGCCTGGGCCGGGTCCTTGTCGAGGAGCGCCTCGATGGTGCCCAGGTCCATGCCCATCGCCACCAGGCGGGCCTGCGCCCCGTCGTGCAGGTCACGCTCGATGCGCCGCAGTTCGGCGGCGGAGGTGTCGACGGCGTCCCGCCGCGTCTCGGTCAGCACCCGCACCCGCTCGGCCAGTTCCCCCTGGTTGCCGCCGAGCACGGCCCGGGTGAGCCGGAAGTGGACGTCCAGCAGGCGCGGGGTGAGGAAGTGCGCGAAGAAGAGCAGGACCAGGCCGAGGGCCGCCGCGCCGAACGCGGACGTCTGGTCGTGGACTCGCACGAAGCCGTACCAGTAGCCGCCCGAGCCGTCCAGCAACCGCCACAGGCCGGCCGCGATCGCGAAGCCCTCCAGCGGATAGAAGAGCAGCACCGCCGGCAGCAGCGCGGTGACGAACCCCGCGGTCATGTCGACCGGCAGCCACCTCAGGTCCCGCCAGGTCGCCGGGTCGCGCAGCAGCGCGACGGTGCGGCTCCACGGATCGGCGCTGCTGGGCAGCGGCCGGTACGCCGGGGGGATCCGCACCCCGCCCCACTCCGCCGCGAGCACCCGCCGCCAGTTCGCGAACGTCCGCACCCCCGCCAGTACGTACGGCGTCGTCACGAGCCCGACGCCGATCGGGATCAGCGCGAGGGAGACCAGGGACAGGCAGAAGCACAGCACCGCCCCCGGCAGACTGACGAGGGCCAGCGCCAGCCCCCGCACCGCGGCGAGCCCCACGCCCCGCCCCTTCGTGCGCCCGTTGCCGCTCTTCGTGTCGATGGTCATGGCGTCAGTCTGGCCGAGCGCAGGTGCGGGGGCACGGGGCCGGGACACCCGGCCGGGGGTGGTGCTACCTACACCTGCGCGGGCCCGCCGGCCGCGAGCACCTTCGCCTCCACCTCCGGGTCGAGGCCCTTGCGCGTCCGGTCGGGGCGCTGGGGTGCCGTGCCGCCGATGTCCTGGAGCCACCGCCAGGTGTCGGCCACGGTCTCCTCGACGGGCCGGCAGCGCAGCCCGGCCGCGACCGCCCGGGAGACGTCCGCGCTGTGCAGGGCGTCGTGCAGGTCGCTGCCCGGCGGCACCCACACCGGCAGCTCGGTCCACGGCTCGATACCCGCCCGGAGGATCACCTCCGGCTCCGTCCACCGGAGTTCGGCCGCCCCGCCGGTGACCCGCACGCAGGCGTCCAGCAGCTCGCCCATGGTGGTGTGCCCCTGCGGGCTCATCAGGTTGTACGGCCCGCTGAGCTCCCGCTCCGCCGCGTTCAGGATCCACTCGGCGAGGTCGCGCACGTCCACGTACTGCAGGGGCAGTTCGCGCGGGCCCGGTGCCAGGACCGGGCCGCCGCGCGCCGTCCGGCCGAGCCACCAGGGCAGCCGGCCGACGTTCTCGTACGGGCCGAGGAGCAGCCCGGCCCGCACGAGCACCGACCGGTCCTCGCCGAAGGCGTCCAGGACGGCCAGCTCACCGCCCCGCTTGTCCCGCGGGTAGTCGGTCTGCTCCGCGTCGGCCGACGCCCCCTCCACCACGGGCGCGTCCTCGCCGTACCCGGCGGGCGGGGCCCACGCGTACACCGAGCAGCTCGACACGTACACGTACCGGCGGGCGCGGCCCCGCAGCAGCCGCGCCGCGTCCCGCACCGCGCGGGGCGCCGCCGACCAGGTGTCGACGACGACGTCCCACTCGCCCTGGTCCTCGGCGAGGGCGGCCAGCCCGCCGGGCGCGGTGCGGTCGCCGCGCAGCGACCGCACGCCCGGCGGCGCCGCGTGCCGCCCCCGGTGGAACACGGTCACCTCCCAGCCCCGCCGCAGCGCCGCCTCCACGACGGGCCGCCCCGCGAACTCCGTACCGCCCAGCATCAGAAGCCTCATACCGCCGACTCTGCCGGGTGGGGCGGCGCGGCGGAACGAGGATCTGCTGTCAGCAGACGGCCGGGCGGGGGAGTCGCGCTCGGGGCGGGTCGGGGCCGGGCCGGAGGGCCGGGTCAGTGGCCTGTCGGCGGCACGTACTTGTAGCCGACGCGGCGCACCGTCCGGATCGTGTCGCGGTGCTCGGCGCCCAGCTTGCGGCGCAGCCGGGCGATGTGGACGTCGACCGTGCGGCCGTCGCCCACGTGCCCGTAGCCCCACACCGTGCCGACCAGCTGGTCCCGGGTGTGCACCCGGCCCGGGTGCGCCACCAGGTGGGCGAGCAGCTCGAACTCCAGGTACGTGAGGTCGAGGGGCCGGCCGGCCACCTCGGCGGTGCGCCGCACGGTGTCGACGCGGATCAGCGGCTCGCCGCCCGGCTCGGACTCGGGGCCGGTCGTCGTCGCGGGCCGGTCGGGCACCGCCACCGGGAACGGCGGCTGCTGGTCGGCCGGGACGAGCACCAGGTAGCCGATCATCGGCGGCTGCCCGGGCAGGGTGGGCAGGGTGTGCGGGGGAGCCGGCAGCCAGGTGGCCCCGGGCGGCAGCAGATCCGCGACCGTCACCACCTCGTCCCGGTCGACGGCGCGCAGCCGGTGCCGGGGGCCATGGGGGGCGGAGGAGTCGAGGGTGGCGGTGGACAGGGAACGAGTGGTCGCCATGAGAGGTCAGCTCTTTCGCGCGAAGGGTTCGTCGGGAGGTCGACGGCCGCGAGTTCGTGGTCGGGGCCGCCGAGGACGTACGCGGTGCGCGCTGGCCGAAGGCCGGGGTGTACGGCTTTAGAGGGCCGGCGCGTTCGTCGCGCGGCAACACACCCGGTCGAAGTCGTGGTGCTGACGGGAAGGCCAGAAGGGCTCGAGGTCATGGCGACCCGTCGCGGTGTGCTTCTGGTAGCTGGCCATGGGCCCATTGAAGCAGACGAGGGCCGACTGCCGGGACCCTTCTCTCACTGCTTGGACATCGAGCCGGTGTCGGGTGTGTCACCCCACCGGCACGACGCGAGGGGGCGCCCACCGCTCTGGTGGGCGCCCCCTGTGCGGAGCTGTGGGGTGGATCAGACCTGGCCGGCCTTCTCCAGCGCCGAGCAGCACGTGTCGACGAGCAGGCGGGTCACCACGTACGGGTCGACGTTGGCGTTCGGACGGCGGTCCTCGATGTAGCCCTTGCCGTCCTTCTCGACCTGCCACGGGATACGGACCGAGGCGCCGCGGTTGGAGACGCCGTAGGAGAACTTGTCCCACGGGGCGGTCTCGTGCAGACCGGTCAGGCGGTCGTCGATGCCGGCGCCGTAGTTCTTGACGTGGTCGAGCGGCTTGGAGCCCTCGCCGAGCGCCTCGCACGCGGTGATGATCGCGTCGTAGCCCTCGCGCATCGCCTTGGTGGAGAAGTTGGTGTGCGCACCGGCGCCGTTCCAGTCGCCCTTGACCGGCTTCGGGTCGAGGGTGGCGGCGATGTCGAAGTCCTCGGCGGTGCGGTAGAGCAGCCAGCGGGCCACCCACAGCTGGTCCGAGACCTCCAGCGGGGCGAGCGGGCCGACCTGGAACTCCCACTGGCCCGGCATGACCTCGGCGTTGATGCCGGAGATGCCGAGACCGGCCTTCAGGCAGTTCTCCAGGTGGGCCTCGACGACGTCACGGCCGAAGATCTCGTCGGCGCCGACGCCGCAGTAGTAGCCGCCCTGCGGGGCCGGGAAGCCGCCCTTGGGGAAGCCGAGCGGGTAGCCGTCCTGGAAGAACGTGTACTCCTGCTCGATGCCGAAGATCGGCTCCTGCGCCGCGAACTTCTCCGCGACCTCGGCCAGCGCGGCACGCGTGTTGCTCGGGTGCGGGGTGAGGTCGATGTTCAGCACCTCGCACAGCACCAGCACGTCGTCGCCGCCGCGGATCGGGTCCGGGCAGGTGAAGACCGGCTTCAGGACGCAGTCCGAGGCGTGGCCCTCGGCCTGGTTGGTGGAGGACCCGTCGAAGCCCCAGATCGGCAGCGCGTCGAGACCGGCGGGGGAACCCGCGATGATCTTGGTCTTGGAACGCAGTTTGGCCGTCGGCTCGGTGCCGTCGATCCAGATGTACTCAGCCTTGAAGGTCACGGGCCACATCCTTCGGGGGTGTGTCTGGGCGCGTATCGCGGGTGCTGCGGCGCTGCGGCACTGGGGCGCCGCCGTAGTTGCCCGGCAGCTTGTCAACAGGCGATTTCCCGGCCATTGCTCGAATGTGAACCCCGTGTTACCTGGTGGCGCTGTGCCGCAGGTCACGGTGTGAGGGTGTTTGTCCCGCCGCCCCTGGCCGGGGGCGGCGGGACCGGTGACACGTACGGGGGGCGGCCCGAGGGGTGGGCCGCCCCCTCAGTGACTCACCCGATCGTCCGGCCTCACCCCACCTTCTCGATCACGGCCCGGCGGATGAGGAACTTGCCGGGCTCACGGACCTGCTCGAAGGCCGCGTTGTTGAGCAGCACACAGCTGCCGGAGACCGAAGTGACCTCCACCGTCGTGGACTTGGCGTTGTCCAGGTTGGTGACCTTCAGCTTCGTGCCGGCCGGGAACTGGTTGCTGGACGCGGCGGGCGCTCCGCCCTCGCCGGAGAGCGTGACGGTGGAGCCGTTGCACACCTGCTGCCCGGAGCCCGCAGCGCCGCCACCGGGGTTTTCCGCAGGTTGCGAGGGCTCCGCCGACTCCGCCGGCTGCCGGGGCGGCGCCGGCTGTGCGGGCTGGGAGTCCTGAGCCGACTCCCCTGCCACGCACCCCGACGCCTCCTGCTTCCGCTTGATCTCCGCGACGACCGCCTCGCGGTTGGCGATCCGCGCCTCGGACTGCGCGTCGGGGTTGGCCCGCTGGTCCGCGATGAACTTCTGGTTGTTGCCGAGGGCGGTGGCGAGACCCAGGCAGACCGTCGACTCCGCCGAGGACTTGGGGGTCTGCGCGGCGTTCGACGTACTCGCCATGACGAAGGCCCCGCCTCCCGCCACCGCCGCAGCGCTCACCAGCAGCGCGAGTTTCTTCTTCGTACCGAGCGTTCTCCTGCGCGACATGCGCGCCTCCTGAAGAGGTAGGGGAGCGTACGCCGCTATGTACGAGATACCGAACGAGGTTGCTCAGCGGTTTACAGGAGTCAGCAGAGTGACCTGCGCCACGCGCGGGGGCTGACCGGCTGTCAGCGTGACAGGGCGTCCCGTACGGCCTCGTCGCTGCGCGCCACCACCGCCGTGCCGTCGTCCGCCGTGATGATCGGGCGCTGGATCAGCTTGGGGTGCTCGGCGAGCGCCTTGATCCACCGGTCGCGCGAACCGGCGTCCTTCGGCCACTCCTTGAGGCCGAGTTCCTTGGCCGCGGCCTCCTGTGTGCGGGTGATGTCCCAGGGTTCGAGACCGAGGCGCGTGAGGACGCCCCGGATCTCGTCCTCGCTCGGCACGTCCTCCAGGTAGCGGCGGACGGTGTAGTCGGCGCCCTCGGTGTCGAGCAGCTGCACCGCGCTGCGGCACTTCGAACAGGCGGGATTGATCCAGATCTCCATGGGGCCACGGTACGCGCCGCAGGGCCTGTTCGATTTTCTGCAGACTCACCCGCACCTTGCGGACCTGCCGTGACGCGACGCCAATTCCCCGCCCCACCTGGGAGTTTGCCGCGCTCTGCGGCCTCCCCGTTGTCAGTGCCCGGCGGTAAACTGTAAGCAGTGTTCGAGGGTGGCGCCGGGGACGTCGAAGTCTCCGTGGGCCGCCCGACCGCGACAGGAGGATGCCTGTGCCCGCTGCCGCTCTGACGTCGAAGCCGCTGCCCACCCAGTCCACCGCGAAGCGCCCCGTCCTGCTCGACCTGCCGTACGCGCCCGTGGAGAAGCGGCCGTTGCCGCCGGGCCGGCCGCGCGAGTGGTACGTCACGCACAACCGCCGTCTCAAGGCGATGCGACTCGCCATCGCCCTGCTCGACTCCGGCGTCTACCTGCCGAACCAGGCCCGCAACGAGACGATCCGCAGCACGGCGGAGCTGATCGGCGTCCACCCGCCGTCGGACACGACGTGTCACATGGTGCGGGCGCTCATGCGTTACGCGCGCTGACCCGGCCGATTCCGAGCGCCGGCCGCCCTGTGTACCCGGGGCGTCCGGCGCTCTGTCATGCCGCCCGGCCCGGCGCGGCGAACAGGGGCGGGTTCAGGCGGGCGAAGCCCTCCTGGCGCTCGTAGGGGAAGTACGGGTACGGCGCCGGGCGGTGGCTCGCCGCGTCGAGTCTCGCCACCTGCTCGGGGGTCAGGGCCCAGCCGACGGCGCCGAGGTTCTGGCGCAGCTGCCGCTCGTCGCGGGCGCCGATGATGACGGAGGACACCGTCGGCCGCTGGAGCAGCCAGTTGAGGGCGATCTGCGGCACGGCACGGCCCGTCTCCTCGGCGATCTCCTCCAGCGCGTCCACCACGCCGTAGAGGTGCTCCTCGGCGACGGGCGGTCCGTAGTCGGCGGTGCGGTGCAGCCGGCTGTCGGGCGGGAGCGGTGCGCCCCGGCGGATCCTGCCGGTGAGGCGCCCCCAGCCGAGCGGGCTCCAGACGATCGCGCCGAGGCCCTGGTCCAGGGCGAGCGGCATGAGCTCCCACTCGTAGTCCCGGCCGAGGAGGGAGTAGTAGACCTGGTGGGCCGCGTAGCGCGGGTGCCCGTGCCGCTCCGCCGCCGCGAGGGACTTCATCACCTGCCAGCCGGAGAAGTTGGAGACGCCGACGTAGCGCACCTTGCCCGCCCGCACGAGCGTGTCGAGGGTCGCCAGCACCTCCTCGACCGGCGTCCCGGCGTCGAAGGCGTGGAGCTGGAACAGGTCGATGTGGTCGGTGCCGAGTCTGCGCAGCGCGTCCTCGCAGGCGGTGATCAGCCGGGAGCGGGAGGAACCCGCGTCGCCCGGTCCGTCGCCCGTCGGCAGGCTCGTCTTGGTGGAGACGAGCACCTGGTCCCGGCGGCCCTTGATCGCCTCTCCCAGCACCTCTTCGGAGGCTCCGGCGGAGTAGACGTCGGCGGTGTCGAACATCGTGATCCCGGCGTCCAGGCAGATGTCCACCAGGCGGCGCGCCTCCCGCGCGTCGGTCGTGCCCCAGGCGCCGAAGAGCGGACCTCGGCCGCCGAAGGTGCCGGCTCCGAAGCTCAGCGCCGGGACCATGAGCCCGGACGCACCCAGTCGTCTGTATTCCATCGGAACCCCCTTGTCGATTGCTAACGGATCTATGGTCCCGTTAGTGAGGGCTAAGGTAGCAGGGCGGGACGATTAATGGAACGGGAGTGCCGTTATGGCTGGCGGGGTCGAGCCGGGGACCGTACGCCCCGGCGGGCGCACGGCGCGGGTGCGGGAGGCGGTGCTGCGGGCGGCCGAGGACGCCCTGACCGAGCAGGGCTTCACCGGGCTCGACCTGGCCGACATCGCGCGGCGCGCCCAGGTGGGCAAGACGACCGTCTACCGCCGCTGGGGGACGGTGACGGGTCTGGTGGCCGACCTCCTCCAGGACATGGCGGAGCAGTCGGCGCCGCGCACCGAGACCGGCTCGCTGCTCGGCGACCTGACGGCCAACGCCCGGCTCGTCCAGCGGACGTTGACGGATCCCCGGCAGGGCGCGCTGTTCAAGGCGCTGATCGCCGCCGCGACGGGTGACGCGAAGACGGCCGCGGCGCTGCACCGCTTCTACGACATCCGTGTCAGGGAGTGGGCCCCCTGCGTCCGGCAGGCGGTCGACCGGGGCGAGGTGCCGGAGGGCACCGACCCGCACGACGTGATCCGGGCCGTGTCCGCTCCGCTCTACTACCACCTGCTGATCAGCGGCGGCCGACTCGACGAGGCCGCGGCCGACCGGGCCGCCGAGGCGGCCGCGATCGCGGCTCGTGCCGGGGTGTTCGTACGGGGTGGGGGGAAGACGGCGTAGCGGGTGGTCTTTCCGGGGGCCTTTCGGGGTGGCGGTGCCGTCCGGTGGTGGCCCTTGCCGGGTGGCGGTGCCGTCCGGTGGTGGCCGTTTCCGGCCCGCGGCGGGCTCGGGGGTGCGGGTGCCTACCCCGTCGCCAATTGCTTCTCCAGCGGCGTGCGGAAGCGTGGGGTGATTCTGGTC
This sequence comes from Streptomyces sp. NPDC006140, assembly GCF_040628815.1. NCBI lineage: Bacteria > Bacillati > Actinomycetota > Actinomycetes > Kitasatosporales > Streptomycetaceae > Streptomyces > Streptomyces sp. NPDC006140. The sequence goes on from NZ_JBEXTS010000001.1 coordinate 720,003, forward strand.
GTCCCCACCCATCCGCTCAGCCGTTCCGCCTCCGTCTCGATCGCCGCCCGGGCCTCCCGGCCGACGCCCTCCCCGTCGAGGATCCGCCAGGTGATCTCCCCGTCGGCGCGCTGGGCCCAGCCGCCGATCACCCGGCCGTTCCACCACACCGTCGGCCCGACGTTGCCGCTGCCGTCGAACAGCAGGGGCCGCAGCTCCGGCGCGAGGTACCAGTCGCGCTGCTGCCACCCCATCGCCGTCGGGTCGAGTCCGGGCAGCAGGGCCGCCCAGGGCTCGTCCGGCGCGGACACCACGTCGACGTCGTCCTCCACCACGTACCCCGTGCCCTCGTCCAGCGTCACCGACCGCGCTCCGCACGCGGCCAGCGCCCTGCGGACGTCCGTCACCCGCCACCCCGTCCACCACTTGAGGTCGGCCTCCGTCGCCGGACCGCACGCGGCGAGCCACCGACTCAGCAGCTCCGCCTGCGCCTCGGCGGCGTCAAGCTCGGGGTGCTCGGGGGCGACGGCCCAGCGGAACCGACTGGACGTCCAGGAGCCGAGCGGCCGGCCGCGTACGACCTTGCCCTCGACGCCCAGCACCTTCAGCAGCCGCGTCGAGACCGTGTGCAGCCCCTCGTAGCTCTTGCCGGCCCCGTACACGAACTGCTCGCGCAGCCGCGGCTCGTCCTGGGCGAGTTCGGCCGCCGTCGCCTGCCCGCGCCGGGCGAGTGCCGCCAGCGCCGATTCCTCGACCTCCTTCAGCCAGGCCGCGTCCGGCGCCCCGGCCGCGGCCATGTGCTTGAGCAGCGCGGCCCGCTCCCGGGCGGCGACCGCCAGCCCGGTCGAGGCGTGCACGACGGCGGTGAGGCCGGTGGGGAAGACGAACACCGTGTGCCGCATGCCGTGCATCCGCACCAGGGAACGCTCCTCGTACAGCGCGCGCCCGGTCTCCTCCACCGTCTTCGCAGGGTCGGCGAGCCGCGCGCCCACGGCCAGGTACACCGTCGCCGGATCCGTGCCGTGCAGGGCGACGAGCGCGTCGGCGACCTCTTCGGGCGTCCCCGCCCGGGCCTGTCCGGCCAGCCGCTGCCGCAGCGCGAGCCGCGCCCGTCGCTCGGCCACACCGATGTACCGCTCCGCGCCCATGCCGGACTCCCCTCGTCGCGTCCCTCCGACCCGATTGCATCATCGCGGACACCACTGACAAGCACGCCCCAGCCGCCCGTCAGGAACGCGGACCTGTCGGCCGTACGGCCCTCGGAGGCCGCTTGGTCACCCGCACGCGCGCGTGGCCGCCCGGCCCTGCCCGTCCAGCCCGGTCAGCACGGCGGTGACGAACTCCCGCCGGTCGCCGGGATGGTCGCGGAACCACCGGCCCAACCGGTGCTCCGCCTCCGGGAGTTCCCAGTGGGTGAACCGCGCGCGCCGGGCCAGCGCCGCCGAGACGGCCTCCGTCACGGCGGGCGGGATGACCGCGTCCGTGCCCGGCACCGCGAGCACCGCCCGCCCCTCGTACGCCCGCAGCACCTCCAGCGCGGGCGCCGCACGCCAGCTCCCGGGCCGGCGGATGATCTCGCTGAACCGCCCGTCGCCGTCGCCGAACGGCACGTCCCACGCCTCGCCCGCGTACACCGCCGGAGCACACAGCCCCAGCCCCGCCACCCGGCCCCCGTAGTGCCGGACGAGATCGGCCACGGTCTGACCGCCCATGCTGAACCCGACCAGGACCAGCGGCCCGGCCACGCGCGCGTGCGCGTCGATAACGGACACGGCCTGCTCGAAGCGGCGGCGCAGGCTCGACTCCCGCAGCACGCCCGTGCTCGCCCCGTGTCCCGAGAAGTCGAAGGCGAGGGCACGGCAGCCGTGTGCGGCGAACTCCTCCAGTAACGGCACCAGCCTCTCCTTGCTGCCGTTGCCGGCGCCGTGCAGCAGTACGACGCTCGCCCTGGCCGGCTCACCGCCGCCGACCAGCCCGCTCAGCCGTTCACCGTCGACGGCGTGCGTGAAAGGGATCAGCTCACTCATACGGCCCATCATTCACGCGGCGCGGGCCCGTGCGGGGCGGATCACAGGCCCGGCGCTCCCCACACGGGGAACCAGCGGCCCAGGTCCTGCTCGACCGTCAGGTCGTCGGCGAGCACGGCCCGCACCTGGAGCTCCAGCGCGTTGTCGCGCCGCTGCGCCTCGCCGGGCAGGGGCGCGAACGGGTAGAACGTGCCGCGCTTGTAGAGGTAGACCAGCGCGAGCCGCCGCCCCGACCGGTCCTGGAAACCGGCCAGCGAGCACAGCAGTTGGGGGCCGAACCCGTTGACCTCCATCTGGCTGTTGACGGCGTGCAGGTCGTTCACGAGCGACACCAGCTGGTCGGGGGCGCGGTGCGAGACCAGCCAGGAGTAGCCGTAGTCGTCCTGCGTCAGCCGCACCGGCGGGCCGTCGCGGTCGGTGTCGGCGTCCAGCAGTGCCTGCACCTCGCGGTGGGTCTGCTCGAAGGCCGCGCCCTCGACCGTGGCGAAGCACACCGCCCCCTGCCCGGTCGGGGTGAAGCCCGCGGCGGCCTCCAGCGTCACGGCCGCCGACGGCAGCGCGAAGAGCCGGTCGAGATCCGCCTCGACCGGCTTCGTCCGGCCGAGCAGGATGTCCAGCAGCCCCATGCTCCGCTCACACCCCTCCGGGCGCCGCTGCCTCGCCCAGTTCGGCGGAGATCCGGCCCAGCTGGTCGAGCCGCTCCTGAAGGCTCGGGTGGGTCGAGAAGAGCCGTGCGACGCCGGGCTCGCGGCCCAGCGCCGGCGTGAAGTAGAACGCGTTGAACGCCTGGGCCGTGCGCAGGTCCTTCGACGGGATGCGGGCGATGTCGCCGGAGACCTTGGTGAGCGCGGAGGCCAGCGCCGAGGGGCGGCCGGTGAGCAGCGCCGCGGACCGGTCCGCGGCCAGTTCCCGGTACCGGGACAGGGCGCGGATCAGCAGGAAGCTGATCGCGTACACCGCGGCCGACACGCCCATCACCGCGGCGAAGACGGCAGCCGTGTTCTGGTCCCTGCGGCCCCCGCCGAACGCCTGCGAGTAGAACGCGAACCGGACGATCAGCCCCGCGAGCACACCGAGGAACGAGGCGACGGTGATCACGGCGACGTCCTTGTGCGCCACGTGCGACAGCTCGTGCGCGAGCACGCCCTCCAGCTCGGCCGGCTCCAGCCGCCTGAGCAGCCCGGTCGTCACGCAGACCACGGCGTGGTCGGGATTCCGCCCGGTCGCGAACGCGTTCGGCATGTCCATATCGGACACGGCGACCACCGGCTTGGGCATGTCCGCGAGGGCGCACATCCGGTCGATCACCGCGTGCAGCTCGGGAAACTCCTCGCGCTCCACGACCCGGCCGCGCATGGCGTACAGCGCGATCCGGTCCGAGAACCAGTACTGCGCGCCGAGCAGCGCCGCCGCGACCACCACGACCAGCACCCACGACTTCAGCAGCACGACCAACGCGGCGACGAACCCCACGTACAGCAGACCGAGCAGGAACAGTGTGATCCCCATACGGGTGGTCAACCGCCGGTCGTCCCGGAAGCGGCTGTGCATCTGCATCACCCCGCAGCTCACGCACTCGTCCCACTGCCAGTGTGCACCCGGGCCCGCCCATGAACGGGTCGTGATCGCCCCCAGGACCGGCAAAGACGTCAGCCGTCGGCGGCCACCGCGTACCCGGGCACCGACGGCCACCGCACGGTCAGCACCACCGACTCCTCCTCCGCGTACCAGGAATGATCGACGCCGCGTCCCCACACCACGTAGTCACCCTGCTGCTCCAGCAGCACGCTCCGCCCGGGGAGTTCGACGCGGAAGCGCCCGCTGATCAGCACCAGGAGCGCCGTCCGCTCCTCACCCCGCACCCACCGCGAGCGCGCGTCGCCCCGCGGGTGCACACCCCACTTGACCTCCACCGCCTCGCTGTGACGCGGATCCCCGACGTCTTTGAAGTGCCCGAGAATCCATCCCCGGTCGAACACCGCGTCCCGCCCCGCGTTACCCACGTACACATTGCCGCCCACGGGGCCGGACGCTAGCAGCCGCTCGCGAGCAGACGCCGTGCCCGCGCCAGCAATTCGCCGCCCTCCTCGTCGTCGCGCACCAGCGCCGGATACCAGCCCTGCACCGACCGGGCAGCTCGAGTCCGCAGTTTCACCTCCGGATCACCCAACAGCGAGACCGTGGCCCGCAGCCGTACGATCCCGCCCCGCGCCTCCAGCAGGCGGAACGCGGCGACGCGCACGTGCCGGGGCCGATCCGGCGCGAGGCGCTCGGTCAGCCACGCTTCGGGAAGCAGGGCCGCGGACGGCAGCAGAGCGGCGGTGACCTGCCGTACGACACCGGGTGCTGCGTCGTCGAGCAGCGGACGCACCCGCTCCACGTCCGTCACGTCCAGCGCCCGCAGCCCCGCCACCGCCCTGGCCCGTACCGCCGGCACGGGGTGCGCGAGCAGCGGCCGCAGCAACGCGGCGTCCCCGCGTTCCCCGCACTCCGCCAGCCCGGCGACCGCACCGGGCGGCAGCGCCGGATCGCCCGCTTCCGCACACCGTTGCCGGTACCAGGGCAGCGGATCCGCTCCCCCCTGCCGGACGACATAGCGCGCACAGGCCCGCACCAGGGCCGACCGGTCACCCAGGAACTCCACTCCCCGCTCGGTCCGCCCGGCCCGGCGCAGGGCGGTGACCCCTGCGGAACGCGCCCGCGGGTTGCGCGCAGCCAGCAGCGGTTCGAGCACGTCGTCGTAGTCTCCGGCCTCCCGTACGGCGGCCAGGGACGCCTCGGCGCACAAGGTCTGGATGACGACGTCGTCGTCCCGGGCAGCGGTACGGGCCAGCCGGCCGGGGGACAGCAGGCCCGCCTCGCACGCGAGCCGGTAGGCGAACCGCCGCACCCGGCGGTCGGGGTGGACGAACAGGGAGGCGACCCTCCCACGCGGCGAGGCCTGACGCAGCACCTCGCCGAGCAGTTCGACGGAGTACGTCCCCCGGTCACGGCGCCCGACGCGCAGGATCAACGGCGCGAGGGAGACGGCGGTGTCCGGATCGAGGCACTCCCGCACCAGCTTCCGGGCCCGCTCGCGCACCGGCGTGACCCAGTCGGCGGCACGCACGACCACGAGGGGCAGCAACGCGGGGTACTCCGCGGCCCGGACGAGGGCCGCCTCCCGCGTCCGGCCGTCGGGATGGCAGAGAGCGAGCGCGAGCCGCGGCTCGACCGAGGATCCGGAGGGAGCGGAGCCGGGCCGCCGCCGGACGAAGCGGAGCATCCCGCGACCGGCCGTACCCCCGCTCTCGACCCAGACCCGGTCCGGCAGATCCTCGGGCCGATACCACGCCCAAGCCCGCACTCCGACGTCCAGGGCGGTCCAGGCGCCCGGATCCGCGACGTCGAGAGCCTCCTCGAGAGGCGCCCCCTGCACCAGCCGTCCCACGGCCGCTTCCCCGCCCCGGATGTCCTCGTCCATGCCCGCCCCCCCGCTCGACCTGCCGTTGCGGTGGATCGTAGGCCGGGCGGAGCGACCGGTCGTAGGAATTACGGCCGGTCGCCTAGTAGGGGGCCCGGAAGTTGATGTACCCGAGCAGCACGATCACCGCCGCCACACAGCCGAGCACCACGGCCGTCGACACCCATGAGGACCGGCGGCGCGCACCCACGTGCTCCGGGTCGGCGCGGAACGGCACGGGTCCGGGCGGGTTGTCCTTCCACCGGGCGGCGAGCATGCGGGCACGGGCCGAGGGCTCCTTGTGCTCGGCGCTGTCCGCCCATCTGAGGTCGAACTCCCGCTCGTCGTCGTGCCGTTCGGACATCCCCGTAAACCTTCCTCGAACAACAGTGTCAGTGCTGATAATCCCCTGTCCGGGGCCGTCTGTGAAGCGGGATCCGGGCATACGACGGTGCCCCCGCCTCCGGGAAGGAGACGGGGGCACCGCAGGTACGACGGACGCGTCGATCACACGTCGAAGTACAGCTCGAACTCGTGCGGGTGCGGACGCAGCTGCAGCGGTGCGATCTCGTTCGTGCGCTTGTAGTCGATCCACGTCTCGATCAGGTCCGGCGTGAACACGTCGCCCTGGAGGAGGAACTCGTGGTCGGCCTCGAGGGAGTCGAGGACGGCCGGGAGCGAGGTCGGGACCTGCGGGACGCCCGCGTGCTCCTCGGGAGCCAGCTCGTACAGGTCCTTGTCGATCGGCTCGGCCGGCTCGATCTTGTTCTTGATGCCGTCCAGGCCCGCGAGCAGCAGCGCCGAGAAGGCCAGGTACGGGTTGCCGGAGGAGTCGGGCGCGCGGAACTCGACGCGCTTGGCCTTCGGGTTCGAGCCCGTGATCGGGATACGCATCGCGGCGGAGCGGTTGCGCTGCGAGTACACCAGGTTGACCGGGGCCTCGAAGCCGGGCACCAGGCGGTGGTACGAGTTCACCGTCGGGTTGGTGAAGGCCAGCAGCGACGGGGCGTGCTTGAGGATGCCGCCGATGTAGTAGCGGGCGGTGTCCGACAGGCCCGCGTAACCGGCCTCGTCGTAGAAGAGCGGGGAGCCGCCCGACCACAGCGACTGGTGGACGTGCATGCCCGAGCCGTTGTCACCGAAGATCGGCTTCGGCATGAAGGTCGCGGTCTTGCCGTTCTTCCACGCCACGTTCTTCACGATGTACTTGAAGAGCTGGAGGTCGTCGGCGGCGGCGAGCAGCGTGTTGAACTTGTAGTTGATCTCGGCCTGGCCGGCGGTGCCCACCTCGTGGTGCTGGCGCTCGACCTTCAGGCCGGCCCGCTCCAGCTCCAGGGAGATCTCGGCACGCAGGTCGGCGAAGTGGTCGACCGGCGGGACCGGGAAGTAACCGCCCTTGTAGCGGACCTTGTAACCACGGTTGTCCTCGAGGGCGCCGGTGTTCCAGGCACCCGCCTCGGAGTCGATGTGGTAGAAGGACTCGTTCGCGCTGGTCGCGAAGCGGACGCTGTCGAAGACGTAGAACTCGGCCTCGGGACCGAAGTAGGCGGTGTCGGCGATGCCCGTCGACGCCAGGTACGCCTCGGCCTTCTTCGCCACGTTGCGCGGGTCACGGGAGTACTGCTCGCCCGTGATCGGGTCGTGGATGAAGAAGTTGATGTTCAGCGTCTTGTCACGGCGGAACGGGTCGACCCGGGCGGTCGACAGGTCCGCGCGCAGCGCCATGTCGGACTCGTGAATGGCCTGGAAACCCCGGATCGAGGATCCGTCGAAGGCGAGCTCGTCGTCCGGGTCGAACGCGTCGACAGGCACCGTGAAGTGCTGCATCACGCCCGGGAGGTCGCAGAAGCGGACGTCGATGAACTTGACGTCCTCGTCCGCGATGAACTTCTTGGCCTCGTCGGCGTTCTGGAACATCCAGCTCCTCCTACTCCCGACCGTCCCGCCGGGGTGGTAGTTCGTTCGTGCGGCCAGTGCGGGTGGCACACGCTGACCTCGACCCTAGGGACGGGTGATTTCTCTGGCGTGACTCATTTGTTTCGCACAAGTTAACCGGCTCCCCTCACACCGTAGCCCGGACACACCCCGCCGTGCCCTGGTCATTTACGGGCGCAGTACCGTGGACAGGTGGACAACAGGCAAGCACTCGGATCGTGGCTCTCCGGGCCCCGCGCGGCCGCGGAAGAGGCCGGTGTCGACTTCGGATACCGGGGCGAGCAGCTCGGTCTGCCCGAGGAGGGACCCGGCTCGATCGCCCGCCCGGGCCGCCGCCTCGCCGCCCTGGCCGTGGACTGGGGCCTGAGCCTCCTGATCGCATACGGCCTCATCACGCAGAGCTACAACGAGGCCGCGCAGATCTGGGCGCCGCTCATCATGTTCGCTCTGATGGTGCTCACGGTCGGTACGGTCGGCTTCACCCCGGGCAAGCGGCTCCTCGGCCTGCGGGTGCTCGCCCTGGACACCGGCCGGGTCAGCCCCTGGCGCTCCGCCCTGCGCACGGTCCTGCTCTTCCTCGCCGTCCCCGCCCTGATCTGGGACCGCGACGGCCGCGGCCTGCACGACCGGCTGGCGGGCACGGTCGAGGTCCGTATCTGACGTCCGCGGTATGACGAAGGGGCGCCCGGATCACTCCGGGCGCCCCTTCGTCATACGCGTTGCGGGGGATCAGCGGGCCTTCGGCCCGCCCTTCGGCAGCCGCATGCCCTTCGGCATCGGCCCCTTCGGCAGCGGCATGTTGCTCATCAGATCGCCGAGGGCGCGCAGCCGGTCGTTGGTGGCGGTGACCTGCGGGCCGGTCAGCACGCGCGGCAGCTTCAGCATGGTCGTGCGCAGCTTCTTCAGCTCGACCTGGTCCTCGCCGGTGCCCACGACCAGATCGTGCACGGGAACGTCCGCGACGATGCGGTTCATCTTCCTCTTCTCGGCGGCGAGCAGAGACTTCACCCGGTTCGGGTTGCCCTCGGCGACCAGGACGATGCCGGCCTTGCCGACCGCGCGGTGCACCACGTCCTGGTTGCGGTTCATCGCCACCGCGGGGGTCGTCGTCCAGCCCCGGCCGATGTTGTCGAGCACCGCCGCCGCCGCGCCGGGCTGTCCCTCCATCTGCCCGAAGGCCGCTCGCTCGGCCCGGCGCCCGAACACGATCGCCGTCGCGAGGAAGGCGAGCAGGAGGCCCAGGATGCCGAGATAGATGGGGTGACCGATCAAGAAACCGATCGCGAGGAAGACACCGAAGGTGACGATTCCGACTGCCGCGAGTACAAGACCGATCTTCTTGTCGGCCCTGCGGGTCATCTTGTAGGTCAGGGCGATCTGCTTCAGTCGCCCGGGGTTCGCAGCGTCCGCTGCAGTTTCCTTCCTCGCCATGCCACGAAGTCTACGTGGCCCCACAAGCGCGGACGACGGCAGTGTCCGCGGGGCCCCGTGGGGGAGAGGCCCGGGCTCAGGGGCGGACGGAGACGGACCGGGAAACGGACTGCTCGAGGACGCGCTGCGCCTCGACCCGGTCCTTGGCGCGCCGGCGGTCCTCCAGCACGGAGGTCCAGGCGTTGCGGCGGGCGGTGCGCTGACCGCTGCTCAGCAGCAGCGACTCGACGGCACGCAGGGCGGTCGTGAAGGACGGAATCGCGGTGGCGCGAACGGGCGCGGCCTGCATGGGTGAGGTCCCCCCTCGGGAGCGGGTGTACGTGCTGTGAGTCCAGCGTCACTGATTGGTGTTACCAGGGCGTGTCCGACCGGTCAAACACCCATGAAGCCCTGGCGGGGAGCCGAGAAACGGCGACGCGGTCCCGACATGTGCCCTCATCTGCGAGGACGGTCGGGACCGCGTCATATCGGCCGCTACCAGCGGGTAGTGTCTTGTGCGCGAATTCACACGCTTGTCTCGCCCTTTGGCGGGCAGGGCGGCGACGCCCTTTCCCTGCCGGGACGGTGACGGTTCGTCAGACGGCCTGGGCCGCGATGCGCGCGTCCCGCTGCTCCATGGCCATCCGGTAGAGGCGCCCGGCGCGGTACGAGGAGCGCACCAGCGGGCCGGACATCACGCCGGAGAAGCCGATCTGCTCGGCCTCCTCCTTCAGCTCCACGAACTCGTGCGGCTTGACCCAGCGCTCCACCGGGTGGTGGCGCACGGAGGGGCGCAGGTACTGCGTGATCGTGACCAGCTCGCAGCCCGCGTCGTGCAGCTGCTTCAGCGCCTCGCTGACCTCCTCGCGGGTCTCGCCCATGCCGAGGATCAGGTTCGACTTGGTGACGAGGCCGTAGTCGCGGGCCTCGGTGATGACCTTCAGGGAGCGCTCGTAGCGGAAGCCGGGGCGGATCCGCTTGAAGATCCGCGGGACCGTCTCGACGTTGTGCGCGAAGACCTCGGGGCGGGAGGCGAAGACCTCCTCCAGCAGCTCCGGCACGGCGTTGAAGTCGGGGGCGAGCAGCTCGACCTTGGTGTGGCCGCCTTCACGGCCCGCCGTCTGCTGGTGGATCTGCCGGACCGTCTCCGCGTACAGCCAGGCGCCGCCGTCCTCCAGGTCGTCGCGGGCGACGCCGGTGATCGTGGCGTAGTTCAGGTCCATCGCGACGACGGACTCGCCCACGCGGCGCGGCTCGTCGCGGTCGAGCGCCTCGGGCTTGCCGGTGTCGATCTGGCAGAAGTCGCAGCGCCGGGTGCACTGGTCGCCGCCGATGAGGAAGGTCGCCTCGCGGTCCTCCCAGCACTCGTAGATGTTCGGGCAGCCGGCTTCCTGGCAGACCGTGTGCAGGCCCTCGCTCTTCACGAGGTTCTGCATCTTCGTGTACTCGGGGCCCATTTTCGCCCGGGTCTTGATCCACTCGGGCTTGCGCTCGATGGGGGTCTGGCTGTTGCGGACCTCCAGGCGCAGCATCTTGCGTCCGTCGGGTGCGACTGCGGACACGACCGGCTCCCTAGCGTTTGATTCTTCGGCGCCCTCAAGGGTACGCCCGTAGATTTGAATGCCTCTGTGTGGTGTCAGCCCCTCCCCGCGCGCTTTTATGCCGCCGGTGTCCTCTCGATCTCCCGGGGCTTCAGCTCGGCGTTCTCCAGGACCTCCCGCAGGTGGCGTTCGACCACCGGCAGGACCTCCTCGATCGTCACGTCCCGGCCGAGCTCACCGGCGAGGGAGGCCACGCCCGCGTCGCGGATGCCGCACGGGATGATCCGGTCGAACCACTTGTTGTCCGGGTTCACGTTGAGCGCGAAGCCGTGCATCGTGACGCCCTTGGCGACCCGGATGCCGATCGCCGCGATCTTGCGGTCCTCGCGGCGCTGACCGGCGTTGGACGGGGCGTACTCCGGGCCGTTCAGGCGCGGGTCGAACTCCTCGTCGTGCAGCCGCGGGTCGAAGTCCAGGGACAGCCCGCCGAGCGCCGGCCGCTGCTCGACCGGGTCGCCCAGCACCCACACCCCGCTGCGGCCTTCGACCCGGGTGGTCTCCAGGCCGAACTCCGCGCACGTGCGGATCAGGGCCTCTTCGAGGCGGCGTACGTGGGCCACGACGTCCACCGGGCGCGGGAGCTTCTGGATGGGGTAGCCGACCAGCTGGCCGGGGCCGTGCCAGGTGATCTTGCCGCCGCGGTCCACGTCGATGACCGGCGTGCCGTCCAGGGGCCGCTCGTTGTCCGCCGTGCGCCGCCCGGCCGTGTAGACCGGGGGGTGCTCCAGGAGCAGTACGGTGTCGGGGACCTCGTCGGCGAAGCGCGCCGCGTGCACCCGGCGCTGCTCGTCCCAGGCCTCCTGGTACTCGACGGCCTCGTCACCGAACCCCATGCGGACGAACCGCAACTCACTCACGGCAAGCGCCTCCCTCGAACGGGTGTGTAAGGCACGTATCGCGCCCAAGCCACTGTACGTCCGGCCTGCACGCGTCAGTTCCGGGGTCAATCCTCACACGATCGGATGAATGTCCGGGAAAATGTGTGATCGCACGCTTACTCTCCGCTACATTCGCGCCGTTCGGCAAGGCATAACGCCTGCTCACAGGCGAATCCGCGCACATCACGAAGGCCGGAAGGCAGGAGACCGTACCGCAGATGACGGAACGACCCGCGCAGCGCACCCCCAACCGACAGCTCGCCGCGCTCATCGCAGAAGCGGGGTTCTCCAACGCGGGACTCGCCCGTCGCGTGGACCAGCTCGGTCTCGAACACGGGCTCGACCTGAGATACGACAAGACCTCCGTCACCCGATGGCTGCGCGGCCAGCAGCCCCGGGGCACCACACCCGCCCTGATCGCCGAGGTCTTCACCCGGCGCCTGGGCCGCCGCCTCACCGCCCAGGACCTCGGCCTGGACGCCTGCGCCCCCGTCTACGCGGGGCTGGAGTTCGCCGCCACCCCCGAGGAGGCCGTCGACATCGTCAGCGGGCTGTGGCGCAAGGACTCCGGCAGCCACGCCGAGCTGCGGAAGATCGCCTTCACCCCGGCCGGGCTCGTCGTGCCCAGCCGGGACTGGCTGATCGGCCGCGCCGACGAGAAGGTCGCCCGGGGCGAGCCGGCCGCCGCCCGCATCCCGGCGCAGGGCCGTCCCGCCCTCCGCCCCCCGGCCGAGCCGGGCGTGCCGTCCCTGCCCCGCCAGCGCGGCCAGGCCGAGCGCGGCCCCGGCCAGAAGGTCACCGCCGGCGACATCGCCGCGCTGCGCTCGGTCGGCGAGCTGTTCCGCACGCTCGACGACGCCTACGGCGGCGGCCACGCCCGCCAGGCCCTCGTGCGCTACCTGGAGCACGAGTGCGAGCCGATGCTGCGCGGCACCTACGGCGAGCAGACCGGCCGCCGCCTGTTCGCGGCCGCCGCCGACCTGACCCGCCTCGCGGGCTGGACGTCGTACGACATCGCCGCGCACGGCCTCGCCCAGCGCTACTTCGTGCAGGCGCTCCGGCTCGCCCAGGCGGCCGGGGACCGGGCGTACGGGGCGTACGTGCTGGTCACCATGAGCCGGCAGGCCGTCTACCTGGGGCACGGGCGGGAGGCCGTCCAGCTCGCCCGCGTGGCCCAGCAGGGCGTCGGCACCTCCGGCCCGCCCGTCGTCCAGGCCCTGCTGCACGCCTCCGAGGCGCGCGGGCACGGAGTGCTCGGCGAGGTCCGGGCCTGCACCGCGGCCCTGGTCCGCGCCGAGCGCGCCCTGGAGACGGCCCGGCCCGGGGACGACGTACCGCACTGGGCGAAGTTCTTCGACGAGGCCCAGCTCGCCGACGAGTTCGGCCACTGCCACCGCGACCTGCAGCAGTTCCGCGCCGCCGCCCAGCACGCGGAACGCTCACTCCAGCTCCGGGCCCCGTCCTACGCCCGCAGCCGCCTGTTCTGCCGGGTCGTCCTCGCCACCGCCCGCCTGGGCCTCGGCGAACTCGACCAGGCCTGCCAGCTGGCCGCGGAGGCGGCGGGCCAGGCGGCCGAGATGCGCTCGGTACGGGCGGTGGAGTACGTGAGGGACTTCGAGCGACGACTGGAGCCGTACAAGGACGCGGCGCCGGTGCGGACCTACCGCGACAAAGTAGCGGCCCTTCTTTAGGGGCGCGGGGAACTGCGCGAACGGCCACAACGAACCCGCAGCCGACGAAGCACCTAAGCAGCCCGCGGCACCGTCGGCAGCGGGTCCGCAACATGCAGAGACCGCCCCGCCCCCAAGTCCGCCAGAATCGCCGCGGACGCACGGTGCCCCGAGTGCAGAGCACCCTGCACCGTACTGGTGTCCCGGTGATCCCCACACACATACAGCCCGGCGATCAACCGCACCGGCCGCCGCAGATCATGCGGCGGCCGCATCGCGGGCACGGCCTCCACCGTCTGATACACGGCCAACGTCTCCCACCGCGCCGTCGACATCCCGTACAGCCGCGCCAGCTGCATCCGCACGGCCGTGTCCACACCCCCCGGCGGCCGTCCCAGGACCGTCGAGGACACCAGCGCCCGTCCGGCCGGAGCGCGGGACGGATCGACCTCGCTGATCACCGCCGTGTGCGCGACCGGCCCGCCGAGGTCCGCGTCGAGCAGCAGTGACGCCCCCGTCCCCGGCGGCTCGTCGGTCGTGTGGTGCAGCACCGTCACCGGATGGAACTCCGGCACCCGCAACCCGGGCAGCAGTTCCGCCGCGGCCCTGGCGTCCGTGGCCACCAGCACCGCCCGGCACCGGATCTCACCGTGCTCCGCGGTGGTCACCGAGGTCGTCGAGACGGACGTGACGCGCACGCCCGTGTGCACCGTGCCCGCCGGCAGCGTCCGGGCCAGCAGCTCCGGCAGGGCCTCGGCGCCGCCCTCCGGCACGCACAGCCGGCCGCCGGCGAAGGCCCGCAGCGCGAGGTCCGCGCACCGGCTGGACGTCGTCAGGTCCGGGTCGCACAGCAGGGCGGCGAGCAGCGGGCGCAGGAAGCCGTCGATGGTCCGGGAGGGCAGTCCGCGGGCCGCCAGGGCCTCACCGGCGGGCAACTCCGGGCGGGCCAGCAGCCGCTCGGCCGGGGTGCCCGCCAGCCGGGTCAGGGCGGCGCCGAGGCGGGCCTGGTCGACGGCCGTGCCCAGCGGGGCGCCGGACCGGCTCCGGGGCACGGAGACCTGCCGCCCGGGCACGGCCACCGGCCTCCTCGGCGGCCGGGGCGCGGACGGAGACCGGGGAGCACTCGCCAGCGCACGTACCGCGTGCAGTGCGCCTCGTGCGCCCCCTGCGCCCGGCTGGACACCCGCGCGGTGGTGGCGCCCGTCGCCGTGCAGCAGGACACCGGGTGCGAACGGGCGCAGCACCAGCCCGCCCAGACCGGGGGTCAGCCGTAGTTCGGGATACGCCGTGGACAGCAACTGGCCGATCCGGTCGAGCCGGAAGCCGTCGACCTTCTCCGTCGCCATGCGGCCGCCGACGCCGTGGGCGGCCTCCAGGACCATGGTGGTCACTCCTGCGCTGGTCAGCCGGTGCGCGGCCGAGAGTCCGGCGACCCCGGCCCCCACGACGACCACGTCCGCCTGGTACGCGGGCTCAAGCACGTGCCCCTCCTCGAGGTTGCGCGGGCGCTGGAGACGTCATGCCCTCAACAGGCCGCAGGGATACGCGAGTTCTGGACGAGGGTAGGGCCGTGATCGGTCAGGGGGAGTCGCGCATGGACAGGGCACGGTCGCACGGCGGTCGCATACGAACGCCTTATGGGCAAGAAGTGGTCGCAGGGGGCTGGTGTGCGGGGCGGGAGCCTTCCCGGCCCGGCGTCACAGCGCGGCCCGGATCGCTCCCTCGATCTCCGGGAAGGCGAACCGGAACCCGGACTCCAGCAGCCGCGTCGGCAGCACCCGGGCGCTGCCCAGCACGTCCCCGGCCATCTCGCCGAGCACGGTCCGCAGGACGGGCGCCGGCACGGCGAACAGCGTCGGGCGGTGCAGCACGCGTCCCATCGCGGCCGTGATCTCACGGTTCGTCACGGGGTTCGGGGCGGTGAGGTTGAACGGCCCGGACAGACCGTCGGTGTCGATGAGGTGCCGGATCGCGGCGACCTCGTCGTGCAGCGCGACGAACGACCAGAACTGCCGCCCGTCGCCCATGCGCCCGCCCAACCCGGCCCGGAACAGCGGGAACAGCCGCCCCCACGCACCGCCGTGGCGGGACACGACCAGCCCGGTCCGGGTGCACACCGTGCGGACGCCGGCCTCCTGGGCGGGCGACGCGGCTCCCTCCCACTCCACACACAGCTCCGGCAGGAAGCCCTCGCCCGCCGGGGCGCTCTCGTCGACGGCACGGTCCCCGGTCTCGCCGTAGTAGCCGATGGCGCTGCCGTTCACGAAAACCCGCGGCCGGTCCTGCTCGTCCAGCGAGGCGATCGCCCGGGCGAGCGCCGCCGTGCCGTGCACTCGGCCGGCGCGGATCCGCTGCTTGTACGCCTCCGTCCAGCGGCGGTTGCCGACCCCCGCTCCCGCCAGATTGACCACCGCGTGGCACCCGGCCAGCCCGGCCGCGTCCACGTCCCCTCCCTCCGGATCCCAGTGGACCTCGTCCGCCGACCGGGGGGCCCGGCGCACCAGGCGCACCACCTCGTGCCCGTCCGCGGTCAGGGACCGCACCAGAGCGCTGCCGATGAGACCGGATGCGCCGGTCACCGCGATACGTCGCATGGCTCAATCTTGCCGGTCGACCGCGGAAAACCCCTCAGCGACCGGGACCCGGCGTGGGAATGCCGACGACGTGTTCGACGTGTTCACGGGCCGCTTCCTCCGAGCCGGACGACGGGCTCCTACGAGGCCGCCAGCTCGCCCGTGTCGACCGGCGCCGTCGCGTCCGCCGCCCGTTCCGCGTCGGAGGAGACCTCGGCCGCCGTCAGCACGTAGCCCGTCTCGGCGTCCGTGGTGGAGCGGGCGAAGACCACGCCGAACACCCGCCCGTCCGTGGTGAGCAGGGGGCCGCCGGAGTTGCCGGGGCGGACCGTGGAGCGGATCGAGTAGATCTCGCGGACGGCCGTCCCGTCGTTGTAGATGTTCTGGCCCGTCGCCCGCACCCGGTTCGCGACCGTCGCCGCCTGGAGGTTCAGGTCGCCGTCCTCCGGGTAGCCCGCGACGACCGCCGAGTCGCCGCGCTCGGCGTCGTCGTCGAAGCGCAGCACGGGCGCCTTCAGACCCGGCACGTACAGCACCGCCACGTCCTTCTCCGGGTCGAAGAGCACCACCCGCGCCTCGTACGTCCGCCCGACCCCGCCGATCTGCACCGTCGGCTCGTCGATGCCGGCCACCACATGGGCGTTGGTCATCACGTGCTCCCGCGCGTACACGAACCCGCTGCCCTCGCGGCCCTGGGTGCCCGCGACGCCCTCGACCTTCACCGTGCTCAGCTTGGCGGCGTTGGCGGCCGCCGCCGTGACACTGTCGCCGGAGGGGCGGGCGACCTCGGCCGTCGACTCGTTCTCGAACGGGTTGAAGACCTGCGGGAAGCCCGCCTGGGTCAGCGCGGACGTGGCCTCCGAGAACCAGGCCGGAGTCGTGTCCGGCATCGTCCGCTGCACGGCGCCGAGCAGCCGCGAGTCCCGGATCGCCGAGGTGATCAGCGGCGACGAGGAAGCGCCCAGGACGCTCGCGGCCACCCACGCCACGATCAGCACCGCGACCGCGTTGGCCACGGCCCCGCCGATGCCGTCCGCCACGCGGAGCGGCCCCCTGTCTAGCTCCCGCCGCAGCCTGAGCGCGAGGCGCCCCGCCAGCTCGTGCCCCACCACCGCCGGGAGCAGCACCGTGAACACCGCCGTCACCGTCGCGCGTGTCGTCCCCGGCTCCACCAGGTCCATCACCCACGGCAGGATCCACACACCGACGACCGCGCCGCCGACGAAGCCCGCCAGCGACACACAGCCGGCCACCAGACCGCGCCGGTAGCCGGACGCCGCGTAGGCGAGGACGACCAGCAACAGCAGGATGTCGAGCAGGTCCACGCACGCCGCCTTTCTCTCGGAACCCTTTAGTACGCGGGGGAAGGGCCCGGTGATCAGTCACACGCGCGCGTGTTGATCAGAACCGGCCACGCGTGCGTGCACACGGAAAAACGTCGCGGACCGTGACGATGGTTCCACCGGGTGGCACATCACACATCGCGGACGGACCGGAACGGACCGACAGTGGGATCATGCGCGTCCTGCGAAGACGGCGGGGCGGGCGCGGCCACCGCGCCGCCCGCACGCCCGGCATAGCCGGACTGCCGCGCGCCGCCCGGGTGGCGCTCGGCTGCCTGCCGGGCTGCGCCGCCGTCGTCGCGCTGGTGCTGTGCGCCTACGGCGTGGAGCACGCCGCCGAGACCACCGACCGAGCCGGCCCGACCCGGCCCGCCGCCACGCCCCACACCGCCCCCCGACCGCACATCGTGCCCAGATCGCGGTGGCTGGGCGACGCCGCCCGCAAGCAGCCGCGCCCGCGCTACGACGACCGGGTCGTCGCGGTCTTCGTCCACCACACCGACTCGCCCAACGGCTACGCCTGCGCCGACGCGCCCCGCATCATCCGGGACCTCTACACCGGCCAGACCGGCACCCGCGACTGGGACGACATCGGCTACAACTTCGTCGTCGACCGCTGCGGCACCGTCTACGAGGGCCGCGCCGGCGGCGTCGAGCGCGCCGTCACCGGCGCCCACACCCAGGGCTTCAACCACCGCACCACCGGCATCGCCGCCCTCGGCACCTTCACCGCGGGCATGCCCGTGCCGCGCCCCATGATCCGCGCCATCGCCGCGCTGTCCGCCTGGAAGCTGGGCCTGACCGGCACCGACCCGCGGGCGAGCGTCCGCCTGGTCTCCAGCAACGGCCTGAGCCGGTACGCGGCCGGCACCACCGCCGAACTGCCCGCCCTGGCCGGTCACAACGACGGCTACATGACCAGCTGCCCGGGCGCCGCCCTGCACGCCCGCCTGCCCGAGATCCGGCGGCTCGCGGCCCGCCTCCAGGGCCGGCCGGCGGACGCACAGGAGGGCCACAGCGAACGCGCGGTGTCCTCACACCCCGGCTCCCTACGGTCGTCACCACAGGCAGCCGACCGGAGGTGGGGACCATGACCAGCAGCGCCACGAAGAACAGCAGTGCCACGAAGAACGCGGTGGCGCGCACCCGGGGAGCGACCCGGGGAGCCACCCGCGGTGGCCCCTGGGCGGTGCTCAGCGCGGCCGCGACCGTCGTCCTGGGACCGGCGGCGGTCACCGCCTCCGCCCTCGACCAGGCCAACGCGGCACCGATGCACCATTCCCGTCCGAGCCGAGCCGAGCCGCCGCCGGGCCGCCTGATCAGCCCCTGAAGCGCTCCCACAGCCGGGGGTAGCGCTCGGCGAGCAGCCGCTCGTCCTCGAAGTCGACCGGGGTGCCCTCCGGCTCCGGGGGCGCCGGCGGGATCTCCAGGTCGGGGGCGACCACGCCGGTGAGCTGCTCGTAGGCCTCGTCGGCCGCGTAGCCGAGTTCCTCGCCGTCGCCGTCGATCTCCTCGTCGAAGTCGTCCAGCAGCTCGGCGAGCGCGTCCGGGTCGTGCACGGCGCCCTCGAAGACCTCCCGGCCCTGGCCGATCAGCCAGCACCGGAAGAAGTCGAAGGCGTCGTCGCTCGCCCCGTCGAGCAGCACCCAGGCGGCGCCCCACAGGTCCCAGCGGTAGGCGCGGTTGTAGCGGGACTCGAAGTGACGGGCGAAGTCCAGGACCGAGTCCGGGTCCAGCTGCGTGAGCCGCTCCACGAGCAGGTCGGCCTGCTCCTCCGGGTCGCCCTCGGCGGCCTCCCGGGTGTCGTCCACCAGCTCCCAGAACTCCGTCTCGTCCATCACGGGTCCAGCATCGGCCCTGGGGCACAGGGGCGCACCCGGAGTGCGCGGGATCGTTATGCGCGGCCCTCGGGGCGGCCCTCCGGGTGGTACAGCCCGGCCAGCCGCAGCGCGTCCGCGGCGAGCCGCTGGCGCAGGCTCTCCGGCGCCAGCACCTCCACCTCCGGGCCCAGCGCCGTCAGCTGGGTGTGGGCGACCTCCTCGGACTCCACCGGCAGGGCCACCGTCACCCACCCGTCGCCGTCCGGGGGGTCCGCGTCCGCCAGGGCCTCGCGGGCGGACAGCGAGTCGACGGCGTACGGCAGTCTGCGCACGCCGTCGGGGGACAGCCGGACCACGACCCGCGCCCGCAGGAGGGACCGCGCGAACTGCTCCGCCCGCTCCTCCCAGAACGCGGGCAGGTCGAACTCCGGCTCCCGCTCGAAGCGCTCGCCGCCCGGCTCCACCGCCGTGAACCGGTCGATCCGGTACACCCGGAAGGACGCGCCCCCGGCCACCCGCGCGCACAGGTACCAGACGCCCGCCTTCAGCACGAGCCCGTACGGCTCCAGCTCCCGGACGACCTCGTCCTGCCCGCGCCGGTAGCGGGCGGTGATCCGCCGGTCGTCCCACACGGCGTCCGCGACGGCCGGCAGCAGCGCGGGCGTCTCCGGCTCCCTGAACCAGTTCGGCGCGTCCAGGTGGAAGCGCTGCGCCGCCGTCCTCGACGCGTCCCTGAGGGAGGGCAGCAGCGCCGCCGACACCTTCAGCCGGGCCGCCGAGGCCGCGTCCTCCAGCCCCATCTCGCGCAGCGCGCCCGGCACCCCGGACAGGAACAGCGCCTCGGCCTCACTGCGGTGCAGGCCCGTCAGGCGCGTCCGGTACCCGCCGACCAGCCGGTAGCCACCGGCCCGCCCGCGGTCCGCGTACACCGGAACGCCCGCCTCCGACAGCGCCTGCGCGTCCCGGGTCACCGTCCGCTCCGACACCTCCAGCTCCTGGGCGAGCTCGGCGGCCGTCATGGAGGGCCGGGACTGGAGCAGCAGCACCATCTTGATCAGCCGGGCAGCACGCATGCGCACATCATGCAGCAGGCCCCCGCCGGAGCGGGGGCCTGCTGGTCACGGTCCTTACAGACCGTACTTCTCGCGCGCTTCCTTCACGGACGCCGCCTTGACCTCGCCGCGCCCCGCGAGCTGGGCCAGGGCCGCGACGACGATCGACTCGGCGTCGACCCCGAAGTGGCGGCGGGCCGCCTCACGGGTGTCCGACAGGCCGAAGCCGTCGGCGCCCAGCGAGGACCAGTCCTGCTCGACCCACTGCGCGATCTGGTCCGGGACCTGGCGCATGTAGTCGGAGACCGCCAGCACCGGGCCCTCGGCGCCCTGCAGCGCCTGGCGCACGAACGGCACCCGCTCCTCGCCCCGCAGCAGCGCCTCGTCCGCCTCCAGGGCGTCCCGGCGCAGCTCGCTCCAGGACGTCGCGGACCACACGTCGGCGGCCACGCCCCACTCCTCGGCGAGGAGCCGCTGGGCCTTCAGCGCCCAGTGGATCGCCGTACCGGAGCCGAGCAGCTGGATCCGCGGCGCGTTCGCCGGCACGGTGACACCGGCCGACTCCGCCGTGTTGAAGCGGTACAGGCCCTTGACGATGCCCTCGTCGATGCCGTCCACCGACGGCTTCGCGGGCTGCGGCAGCGGCTCGTTGTAGACCGTCAGGTAGTAGAAGACGTTCTGGTCCTCGCCCGGAGCGGCCTCGCCGTACATCCGGCGCAGACCCTCCTTGACGATGGCCGCGACCTCGTACGCGAACGCCGGGTCGTAGGTCAGCGCCGCCGGGTTGGTCGCGGCGATGACGGGGGAGTGGCCGTCGGCGTGCTGCAGGCCCTCACCGGTCAGGGTCGTACGGCCCGCCGTGGCGCCGATGAGGAAGCCGCGGCCGAGCTGGTCGCCGAGCTGCCACATCTGGTCGGCCGTGCGCTGCCAGCCGAACATCGAGTAGAAGATGTAGAACGGGATCATCGCCTCGCCGTGCGTCGCGTACGACGTCGAAGCGGCGATGAAGTCGGCCATCGAACCGGCCTCGGTGATCCCCTCGTTGAGGATCTGGCCGTTCTGGGCCTCCTTGTAGTACATCAGCTGGTCGCGGTCGACCGGCTCGTACGTCTGGCCCTTCGGCGAGTAGATGCCGAGCGACGGGAACAGCGACTCCATACCGAAGGTACGGGCCTCGTCCGGGACGATCGGCACCCAGCGCTTGCCGGTCTCCTTGTCGCGGACGAGGTCCTTGACCAGGCGGACGAACGCCATCGTCGTGGCCACGTTCTGCGAGCCGGAGCCCTTGTCGAAGGCGGCGAACGCCTTCTCCGCCGGGGCGGGCAGCGGGGCGACCGGGTGGACGCGCCGGGCCGGGGCCGGACCGCCGAGGGCGGCACGCCGCTCCTGGAGGTAGCGGACCTCGGGGGAGTCGGCGCCCGGGTGGCCGTAGGGGACCACACCGTCGACGAAGTCGCTGTCCTTGATCGGCAGGCCGAGCAGGTCGCGCATGTTCTTGAACTCGTCCACCGTCAGCTTCTTCATCTGGTGGTTGGCGTTCTTCGACGCGAAGCCCTCGCCGAGGGTGTGGCCCTTGACCGTCTGGGCCAGGATCACGGTCGGCGCGCCCTTGTGCTCGACGGCCGCCTTGTACGCGGCGAACACCTTGCGCGACTCGTGCCCACCGCGCGAGAAGTGGAAGCACTCGAGGATCTTGTCGTCGCTCAGCAGCTTCGCCATCTCCGCCAGCGCCGGGTCGGCGCCGAAGAAGTCCTGGCGGATGTAGGCCGCGTCGCGCGTCTGGTACGTCTGGATCTGCGCGTCCGGTACCTCGCGCAGGCGGCGTACGAGCGCGCCCGTGGTGTCCAGCTGGAACAGCTCGTCCCAGGCCGTGCCCCACAGCGTCTTGATCACGTTCCAGCCGGCGCCGCGGAACTGGGCCTCCAGCTCCTGCACGATCTTGAAGTTGGCACGGACCGGGCCGTCCAGGCGCTGCAGGTTGCAGTTGATGACGAAGGTGAGGTTGTCCAGCTCCTCACGGGCCGCGAGCGCGAGGGCCGCCGTCGACTCGGGCTCGTCCATCTCGCCGTCGCCGAGGAACGCCCACACGTGCGAGGCGGAGGTGTCCTTGATGCCGCGGTTGGTGAGGTAGCGGTTGAAGCGCGCCTGGTAGATGGCGGAGAGCGGGCCCAGACCCATGGAGACGGTCGGGAACTCCCACAGCCAGGGCAGACGGCGCGGGTGCGGGTAGGAGGGCAGGCCGTTGCCGCCCGCCTCCCGGCGGAAGTTGTCCAGGTGCTCCTCGGTCAGCCGGCCGTCGAGGAACGCGCGGGCGTAGATGCCGGGCGAGGCGTGGCCCTGGATGTAGAGCTGGTCGCCGGAGCCGTCGGCCTCTTTGCCCTTGAAGAAGTGGTTGAAGCCGGTCTCGTACAGCCAGGCGGCGGAGGCGAAGGTGGCGATGTGGCCGCCCACGCCGTACTTGCTGCCCCGGGTCACCATGGCGGCCGCGTTCCAGCGGTTCCACGCGGTGATGCGCTGCTCCATCTCCGCGTCACCGGGCACCTCGGGCTCGGCGGCGGTGGGGATGGTGTTGACGTAGTCGGTCTCGAGGAGCTTCGGCAGCGCGATGCCGGCGCCCTCGGCGCGCTCCAGCGTGCGGCGCATCAGGTACGCGGCACGGTGCGGCCCGGCAGCCTTGGCGACCGCGTCCAGGGAGGCCTGCCATTCGGCGGTCTCCTCCGGGTCCCGGTCCGGGAGCTGGTCGAGCTCGCTCGGCTGGATGGCGTTGGGGTCGGTCATGTCGCCGCCTTCCTCAGTCGAAGGGGGTTCCCTCATCGGTAAGGGTTCGGGGGTGCCCTTGGTCTTTGGCAGGACAGGGCGTGAGGCTTGGGTGGCAAGCCCGTCGGCGACTGTAACTCGCTGATCGATGATCGATCAAAGGGTTGAGGAGCAAAACCTCTTGATCACGAGAAAATAGGCACGGGGTGCCTCCGCCGGTGGCACGCGGTGACGGCTTTTCGAACGGTTTTCGCAGGTCGGAGGCGTTTGAGCGAGGTTGCGCTCGGGTGTCACGCCCGGGGCGCGCAGCCCAGCACGTGCGCCTTCACCAGCTCGGCGATCCGGGGGTCGCGGCGCTTGAAGGCGGCGACCAGCTCCTCGTGCTCCTCGGCGTACGACTGCTGCTGCGTGCCCAGCCAGCGGATGGACAGGGCCGTGAACACCTCGATGCCGAGGCCTTCCCAGGTGTGCAGCAGAACGGAGTTGCCGGCGGCGCGGACCAGTTCGCGGTGGAAGGCCACGGTGTGGCGGACCTGGGCCGTGCCGTCGGACATGCGGTCCGCCTCGTACAGGGCGCTGACGTGGGGTTCCAGCGCCGAGCAGTCCTCGGCCAGGGTCTGTGCGGCCAGTTCCGCCGCGATGGCCTCCAGGCCGGCCCGGACCGGGTAGCTCTCCTCCAGGTCGGCCGCGGTGAGGTTCCGGACGCGGACGCCCTTGTTCGGGGCGGACTCGATGAGCCGCAGGGACTCCAGTTCGCGCAGGGCCTCGCGGACCGGGGTCTGGCTGACCTCCAGCTCCGTGGCGATCCGTCGCTCGACGATCCGCTCGCCCGGCTGCCAGCGGCCGCTGATGATGCCCTCCAGGATGTGCTCGCGGATCTGCTCGCGCAGCGAGTGGATGACGGGCGCGGTCATGAGGGCTCCTCGGTCGGGATTGACGTTTAGACAATACGGCCGGTTCGCTCCGCGGGTGGGGCGGGTGGGGGTGTCTTGGTGCAGGTGAGACGAGACTTACACGGGGAGCGGGGTTGCCGTTCGGCTGACGGTTGTGGGGGGTTGCTCGCGCAGTTCCCCGCGCCCCCAAGCAAATGCCCCCGCCCGGAGATGAACCGAGCGGGGGCACCGTACAGCCGTACCGGCGATGGAGGTCAGAGGCCCAGCTCGACCTCGAACTCGCCCGCCTCCAGGATGGCCTTGACCGCCGTCAGGTAGCGGGCGGCGTCGGCGCCGTCCACCAGGCGGTGGTCGTAGGACAGGGTCAGGTACGTCATGTCGCGGACGCCGATGACCGTGCCCTCCTCCGTCTCGATGACGGCGGGTCGCTTGACCGTGGCGCCGATGCCGAGGATCGCGACCTGGCCCGGCGGCACGATGATCGTGTCGAAGAGCGCGCCGCGCGACCCGGTGTTGGAGATGGTGAAGGTCGCGCCGGACAGCTCGTCCGGGGTGATCTTGTTGGCGCGGACCTTGCCCGCCAGCTCCGCCGTGGCCTTGGCGATGCCGGCCAGGTTGAGGTCGCCGGCGTTCTTGATGACCGGGGTCATCAGGCCCTTCTCGGAGTCCACCGCGATACCGATGTTCTCGGTGTCGAAGTAGGTGATGGTCCCCTCGGCCTCGTTGATCTTGGCGTTGATGGCCGGGTGGGCCTTCAGCGCCTGGGCCGCGGCCTTGACGAAGAACGGCATCGGGGAGAGCTTGACGCCCTCACGGGCCGCGAACGCGTCCTTGGCCCGGCCGCGCAGCTTCATCAGGCGGGTGACGTCGACCTCGACGACCGAGGACAGCTGGGCCTGCTCGTGCAGGGCCTTGACCATGTTGTCGCCGATGACCTTGCGGATCCGCGGCATCTTGATGGTCTGGCCGCGCAGCGGGGACGCCTCCAGGACCGGCGCCTTCTTCGCGGCGGCGGCAGCCGGAGCGGCCGCGGCCGGAGCCGGGGCAGCGGCGGCGGCCTTCGCGGCCTCGGCGGCGGCGACGACGTCCTGCTTGCGGATGCGGCCGCCGACGCCCGTGCCCTTGACGGTGGACAGGTCGACGCCCTGCTCGGCGGCGAGCTTGCGCACCAGCGGGGTGACGTAGGCGCCGTCGTCGGCCGGCTTGGCGGCGGCCGGAGCGGCCGGGGCCTGCGCCGGAGCCGGGGCGGGCGCCGGAGCGGCCGGGGCCGGCTCGGGAGCCGGGGTGACCTGCTGCTGCGGGGCCGGGGCCGACGGCGCCTGCGGGGCCGGGGCGGGCTGCGCCGGAGCCGGAGCGGCGGCCGGGGCCGGAGCCGGGGTGGGCTCGGGCTGGGCCGGGGCGGCCGGGGCCTCCTGCGCCGGGGCGGCGGCCGGAGCGGCACCCGCCTCGCCGATGACGGCCAGCTTGGCGCCGACCTCGGCGGTCTCGTCCTCGCCGACCACGATCTCCAGCAGCGTGCCGGAGGCCGGGGCGGGGATCTCGGTGTCGACCTTGTCCGTCGACACCTCCAGCAGCGGTTCGTCGGCCTCGACCGTGTCACCGACCGACTTCAGCCAGCGGGTGACGGTGCCCTCGGTGACGGACTCGCCGAGCGCGGGCAGGACGACGTCCGTGCCCTCGGCGGAGCCGCCGCCGGTGGCGGCCTCGGCGGTGGGAGCGGGCGCCGGAGCGGCCTGCTCGGTGGACGGGGCGGCCGGGGCCGGCTCGGGAGCGGGCTCGGCGACCTGCTCGGCGGCCGGGGCCGGGGCGGCAGCGGGCGCGCCCGTGCCGTCGTCGATCACGGCCAGCTCGGCGCCGACCTCGACCGTCTCGTCCTCGGCGACCTTGATGGACGCCAGGACACCGGCGGCGGGCGAGGGGATCTCGGTGTCGACCTTGTCGGTGGAGACCTCGAGCAGCGGCTCGTCGGCCTCGACGCGCTCACCCTCGGCCTTCAGCCAGCGGGTGACAGTGCCCTCGGTGACGCTCTCGCCGAGCGCCGGAAGGGTTACGGAAACCGCCATGGTTTCGGTTGCTCCTTACGGAAAGTGCGGAAGTCTGTCGTCGCGTTCGTCGACCGAGGGGTCAGTCGTGCGCGTGGAGGGGCTTGCCGGCCAGGGCCAGGTGGGCCTCGCCGAGCGCCTCGTTCTGCGTCGGGTGGGCGTGGATCAGCTGCGCGACCTCGGCGGGCAGCGCCTCCCAGTTGTAGATCAGCTGGGCTTCGCCGACCTGCTCGCCCATGCGGTCGCCGACCATGTGGACGCCGACGACGGCACCGTCCTTGACCTGGACGAGCTTGATCTCGCCCGAGGTGTTGAGGATCTTGCTCCTGCCGTTGCCCGCGAGGTTGTACTTCAGAGCGACGACCTTGTCCGCGCCGTAGATCTCCTTGGCCTTGGCCTCGGTGATGCCGACGGAGGCGACCTCCGGGTGGCAGTACGTCACCCGCGGGACGCCGTCGTAGTCGATCGGAACGGTCTTCAGACCGGCCAGACGCTCCGCCACCAGGATGCCCTCGGCGAAGCCGACGTGCGCGAGCTGGAGGGTCGGGACCAGGTCACCGACGGCGGAGATGGTCGGCACGTTCGTGCGCATGTACTCGTCGACCAGGACGTAGCCGCGGTCCATGGCGACGCCCTGCTCCTCGTAGCCCAGGCCCTGCGAGACCGGGCCGCGGCCGATGGCGACGAGCAGGATCTCGGCCTCGAACTCCTTGCCGTCGGCGAGGGTGACCTTGACGCCGTCCTGGGTGTACTCGGCCTTCTCGAAGAAGGTGCCCAGGTTGAACTTGATGCCGCGCTTGCGGAAGGCGCGCTCCAGCAGCTTCGAGCTGTTCTCGTCCTCGACCGGGACGAGGTGCTTCAGGCCCTCGACGATCGTGACGTCGGTACCGAAGGACTTCCACGCGGAGGCGAACTCGACGCCGATGACACCGCCGCCCAGGATGATCGCGGACTTCGGCACGCGGTCCAGGACGAGGGCGTGGTCGGAGGAGATGATCCGGTCGCCGTCGATGTTCAGGCCCGGCAGCGACTTCGGCACGGAGCCGGTCGCCAGCAGCACGTGACGGCCCTCGACGCGCCGGCCGTTCACGTCGACGGACGTGGGGGAGGACAGGCGGCCCTCACCCTCGATGTAGGTCACCTTGCGGGAGGCGACGAGGCCCTGGAGACCCTTGTACAGGCCGGCGACCACGCCGTCCTTGTACTTGTGGACCCCGGCGATGTCGATGCCCTCGAGGGTGGCCTTCACACCGAACTGCTCGCTCTCGCGGGCCTGGTCGGCGATCTCGCCCGCGTGCAGCAGGGCCTTGGTGGGGATGCAACCCCGGTGCAGGCAGGTGCCGCCGACCTTGTCCTTCTCGATCAGGGCGACGTCCAGGCCCAGCTGCGCCCCGCGCAGGGCCGCGGCGTAACCACCGCTGCCACCGCCGAGGATCACTAGGTCGAAAACGGTGCTGGCGTCGTTCGCCACGTCACGTCCTCCATGCATGTGCGCCGTGAGCCGGTCTTCAGTGACCGGCAGGCGGCTGGTGTCCGGCCGCTCGTTCT
The DNA here is from genome assembly GCF_040628815.1 of Streptomyces sp. NPDC006140. Taxonomy (NCBI): domain Bacteria; kingdom Bacillati; phylum Actinomycetota; class Actinomycetes; order Kitasatosporales; family Streptomycetaceae; genus Streptomyces; species Streptomyces sp. NPDC006140. Next base: position 746,973 of record NZ_JBEXTS010000001.1, read on the forward strand.
TCGGCCCTTCGGTGGGGCCCTGTCCTGCCGAGCCCCATCTTCGCACTTGTCAGCACACAAGGAGACGCCGGGCTGCGGTGTGAGACGCCCCACGTTCACATGAGCCCCGTCCGGAGGCGCCCCGATAGGGGCGCGGGGCTGTGTCTGATCTGCGGCTCCGCCGCGCGGGCGCGACCAGCGCCCCGAAAGGGGCGCGGGGAACAGCGCGAACAGCCCCCACGCCCCCGCACTCGCCACACAACCGGCGAGACCGGGCTATTGGGCGACGGTCAGCCCAGATCCCCGGCGGCCGTCAGCTCCGCCAGCCTCACCAGAGTCCGCACAGCGGACCCCGTGCCACCCTTCGGCGTGTACCCGAACGGCCCGCCCTCGTTGAACGCCGGACCCGCGATGTCGAGGTGCGCCCAGGTGATGCCCTCGCCCACGAACTCGCGCAGGAACAGACCGGCGACCAGCCCGCCGCCCATCCGCTCGCCCATGTTCGCGATGTCGGCCGTGGCCGAGTCCATCCCCTTGCGCAGGTGCTCCGGCAGCGGCATCGGCCACGCCGGCTCCCCGGCCTCCTCGGCGGCCTCGCACAGCGCCGCGCGGAACGCGTCGTCGTTGCCCATGACGCCGAATGTCCGGCTGCCGAGCGCCAGCACCATCGCCCCGGTCAGCGTCGCCACGTCCACGATCGCGTCGGGCTTCTCCTGCGACGCCGCCCACAGCGCGTCCGCCAGCACCAGCCGGCCCTCGGCGTCGGTGTTGAGCACCTCCACCGTCTTGCCGCTGTACATCCGCAGCACGTCACCCGGACGGGTCGCGGAGCCGGAGGGCATGTTCTCGGCCAGGGCGAGCCAGCCGGTGACGTTGACCTCCAGGCCGAGCCGCGCGGCGGCGACGACCGCGGCGAACACCGAGGCCGCACCGGCCATGTCGCACTTCATCGTCTCGTTGTGACCGGCCGGCTTCAGCGAGATGCCGCCCGAGTCGTACGTGATGCCCTTGCCGACGAAGGCGAGGTGCTTCTTCGCCTTCGAGGAGGTGTACGACAGCTTCACCAGGCGCGGGCCCGCCGCCGAGCCGGCCCCGACGCCGAGGATGCCGCCGTAGCCGCCCTTGACCAGGGCCTTCTCGTCGAGCACCTGCACCTTGATGCCGTGCTCCTTGGCCGCGGCCTGGGCGATCGCGGCGAACGACTCGGGGTTCAGGTCGTTCGGCGGGGTGTTGACCAGGTCACGGGCGCGGTTGAGCTCCTCGGACACGGCGACGGCGCGCTCGACCGCCGCCTTGTACGCCTTGTCGCGGGGCTTGCCGCCCAGCAGGGCCACCTCGGCGAGCGGGGCCTTGCCGTTCTTCGCCTTGGGGTCCTTGCCGTTCTCCTTGTACGCGTCGAAGGAATACGCGCCGAGCAGCGCGCCCTCCCCGATCGCGGCGGCGTCGGCGGCGTCGGTCAGCGGCAGGGCGAAGGCGGCCTTCTTGGACCCGGCCAGGGCGCGGGCGGCGACACCGGCGGCCTTGCGCAGGGCCTCCGTGTCGTAGTCGGCGTCCTTCTCCGGGACCGCGCCCAGGCCCACCGCCAGGACGAGCGGTGCCTTGAAGCCGGCCGGAGCGGGCAGCTTCGTCAGCTCGCCCTCGGCACCGGAGGCGCCGAGAGTCTCCAGGACGCCGGCGAGCTTGCCGTCGTACGCCTTGTCCACGGCCTCGGCGCCCGGTGCGACGACCGGCCCCTTGGCACCCTTGGCGACACCGATCACGATCGCGTCGGCCCGCAGACCGGGCGCCGCGGCGGTGCTGAGAGTGAGAGCAGTCACGGTGGTGAAATCTCGCTTCCGATGTGAAGTTGCTGTGGTCGAACGGTGTGGGTCGACCGGGCCCGACAGCCGACCCTGAGGGTCGGTCGGCGATCTCCCGCCTGCCCGGCGGCGTCTGGCACGCGCATCTGCGGCGTTGTCGTCGGTCGCCGACGCTCCGCGTCGACTCCCTCCTCCGCCCTGCATCTGCACGTGCCAGACGCCGCCGGGCCCGCCCTTCGGGCGGACGACGGGAGATCGCCGACCGACCCTATTCCGACCTCAGGGTTCGGGTATCACGGGGCCTTCCCCGGTGCGGCGAACACTCGACGACGAGACTACGCGCGTGGCCCCGTTCGCTCATTCCTGCGGGCGTTCACCTGTCGGTGGCGTAGTGGCCATTTCTTGATCCTCTATGTCGGTGAACTGAGTCACACTCATCGGGATCCGGTGAGCGCCCTGCTCGCCGCTTTGCATGATTTCCACGGATCCTCCTCTGTTCGACCGCAAGGGGATTCCGGGATCTTCTGGGGGAGGAACCATGGCGCAGCGTGCGCGCAGATGGAGAGACACGGCCGCCGCGGTGACGGCGGCGGGCATGATCACGGCCGGGGCGGTGGCCCCCGGGGCGGCGGCCGCCGAAGACCCGCGCATCGATCTGAAGGTGCTGGTGGTGGACAACGGTGACAGCCCCGTCCGGGCCGTCACCGCCCAGCTGAAGAGCACGGGCATCCCGTACACGACCGTCGACCTGAACGACACCGGCCGCCCCAAGATCACCGAGTCGTTCCTGAGCGACACCGTGAACGGCCGGCCCCGCGCCAAGTACCAGGGCGTCGTCCTGCCGTACGAGGCCCCGTTCGGCGCCGGCTCCGCCGAGCAGACCGCCCTGGAGACCTACGAGAAGACGTTCGGCATCCCGCAGGTCGACGCCTACACCTGGGCGCACCCGCAGGTCGGCCTCGACTACACGAGCGAGGGCGGCTGGGCGGGCACCCTCGACGGGCGCGAGGCGTCCGTCACCGCGGCCGGGAAGGCCGGCTGGTTCGGCTACCTCGACGGCGCGTTCCGGTTCGAGGACAACGCCCCGGGCGTCCAGGAGAGTTACGGCTACGTCGCCCGGCCGCGCACCGGCTTCACCAGCTACGTCGACATCCCCGTGCCCGGCGGCACCGGCCGGGGCAGCCTCGTCGGCGAGTACGTCCACGACGGCCGGCGCGAACTCGTGGTGACCTTCGCCTACAACGGCAACCAGCAGCAGTTCCGGCTGCTGGCCCGGGGCATAGTCGAGTGGCTGACCCAGGGCGTGCATCTGGGGCAGACCCGCAACTCCTTCGCGGTCCACGTCGACGACGTCTTCGCCCCGGACAGCCGCTGGGACACCGCACGCAACTGCACCCCGGGCGACTTCGACTGCGCGGGCGGCGACGGCGAGGGCACGACGCCGATCCGCATGACCGCCGCCGACGCCGCCTACGCCGCCCAGTGGCAGCGCGAGCACGGCTTCACCATGGACATGGTCTACAACGCCGGCTCCGGCGAGGAGTGGAAGACCGAGCACGGCGGCACCGACCCGCTCACCGACCGGCTCCTCGCCGACAAGGCGCAGTACCGCTGGGTCAACCACACCTACACGCACCCCTTCCTCGGCTGCGTCCAGGACACCTCCACCGTGCCGTGGAGCTGCGCGAAGAACGCCGACGGCTCGACGAAGTACATGAGCCGCGCCGAGATCGCCGCGCAGATCCGCGACAACCACACCTGGGCGGTGAACAAGGGCCTCCCCGTCGACCGCACCGAACTGGTCACCGGTGAGCACTCGGGCCTGAAGACCCTGCCCCAGCAGCCCGCCGACAACCCGAACCTGGCCGGTGCCCTCGCCGACACCGGCGTGAGGTGGATCGCCTCGGACAACTCGCGCGAGCCCGAGCAGCGCGCGATCGGCACCGCGCTGACCGTGCCGCGCCACCCGATGAACGTGTACTACAACGTGGGCACGGCGGCCGAGATGGCCGACGAGTACAACTGGGTCTACACCTCGCGGGCCGACGGCGGCAGCGGCGTCTGCGAGGACAACCCCACCTCGACCTGCCTGGACGAGCCGCTCGACCCCGACACGGGCTACGCCGAGCACATCGTCCCGCAGGAGGCCCGCACCGCCCTCGGGCACGTCCTCGCCGGCGACCCCCGGCCGCACTACGCGCACCAGTCCAACCTGGCGGAGGACCGGCTGCTCTACCCGGTCATGGAGAAGGTGCTCACCGACTACCGGGCGCTGTTCACCGACGACACCCCGCTGGAGAACCCCCGGCACAGCGCCATCGGCACCGAGGTGCAGCGCCGCGCCGCCTGGCAGACCGCCCTGGCCGACGGCCGTGTCACGGCGTACCGCATCGGCAACACGGTCACGGTCACGGCCCCGTCCGGCACGCAGATCCCGGTGACGGCACCGGAGGGCACCAAGAAGGAAAGCCTGCTGGGCGCCGGCGAGTTCGGCACCCCCTACGCGGGAGCCCGCTCGGCCTGGACGACCCCGGCAGCACTCCAGTCGGCTCTCACACTCAAGTTGCCGTAGAGGGCAACGCCCTTCAGGGGCGCGGGGAACTGCGCGACCAGCCACACCGGGCCCGCACCCGGAATCCGGCAGCAGTTCCCCGCACACCATCCGCACCACAGGGGGAATCACCGCATGAGGCGCACAGGCCGTCATGTCACCATGCTCACCGAAGGCACCTACCCGCACGTCCACGGCGGCGTCAGCACCTGGTGCGACCAGCTCGTCAAGGGCATGCCCGAGGTCGACTTCCACCTCGTCTCGCTCACCGGCAGCGGCCGCGAACCCGTCACCTGGGACCTGCCGCCCAACGTCTGCCGGCACACCTCGGTCCCGACCTGGGGCCCGCGCCCCGGCCGCGGCAGGCCCCCGTACGGCAGGGCCCGCCGCCGTTTCACGGAGACCTACGAGCGTTTCCTGCTCTCCTTCCTCGAACCCGATTCGCACGCCGACTTCGGCGAGTCCCTGAACGAGCTGGCCGAACTCGCCCGCGACGGACGCCTGCCGGCCGCCCTGCGCACCGAGTCGGCACTGCGCTCGCTGATGTGGATCTGGACCATGCCGCACCTGCCGACGGCCGCCGCCCGCCCGACCGTGCACGACGCGCTCACCGCGACCGACCTGCTGGAGCACGCCCTGCGCCCGCTCGGCGTCCGCATACCCGAGGACTCCGTCGCGCACGCCGTCAGCAGCGGCCTGGCGACCCTGCCCGCGCTCGCCGCCCGCCACCTGGACGGCGTGCCGTTCCTCCTCACCGAGCACGGCATCTACCTGCGCGAGCGCTACCTCGGCTACCGCCAGGGCGCCCAGCGCTGGCCCGTGAAGGCGTTCATGCTCGGCTTCTACCGGGAGCTGAACTCCTACGGCTACCGCGCCGCCGACCTGATCACCCCGTGCAACCAGTACAACCGCCGCTGGGAGGAGCGCGGCGGCGCCGACGCCGACAAGATCCGCACGGTCTACAACGGCGTCGACCCGGCCGCCTTCCCGCACGCCGGCCCCGAGCCCGAGGTCCCCACCCTGTCCTGGTGCGGCCGCATCGACCCCATCAAGGACCTGGAGACCCTGATCCGCGCCTACGCCCTGGTGCGCGCCGAGATCCCGGCGACCCGGCTGAGGCTCTTCGGCCCGGTCCCGCCCGGCGGCGAGGCCTACCGCACCCGCCTGGAGAAGCTCGCCGCCGAACTGGGCGTCACCGACGGCCTGACCTTCGAGGGCCGCATCAGCGAGGTCTGGCGGGCCTACGCGGCCGGGCACCTCGTCATGCTGTCGTCGATCTCGGAGGGCTTCCCGTTCTCCATCATCGAGGCCATGTCGTGCGGCCGTACGACGGTGTCCACGGACGTCGGGGGAGTGCGCGAGGCCGTCGGCGACACCGGTCTGGTGGTGCCGCCGCGCGAGCCGGAGAAGATGGCCGCCGCCGCGCTGACCCTGCTCAAGGACGACGAACGGCGCCTCGAACTGGGCGCGTTGTCGCGCCAGCGCGTCATCGACCGGTTCACGCTGCGCCGCTCGGTGGACGCCTTCCGCACCATCTACAAGGAACTCGCGGGCGAGGACGAGGTGTACGAGCCGACGCTGGAGACCGTGGCCGACTGGACCCTGGAACTGCGCGACCCCTGGTACGCGTCCACAGCGGTCTGGGGGTCCCCCCAGACGGAGTCTGGGGGAGGAGCGGGCTGGTGAGCGGAAGCGTCTGGCTGCCCCCGGGCTCCCGCCCGGACACCCTCCCGGGCATTCCCCGGCAGCGCACCCCCAGTTGGGCCCAGCCCGACCCGGTCGACGAACTCGCCGGCCGCCTGGAGGACTTCATAGCCGCGGCCGTCCACCCGGACGAGATAGCCGCCCTGCTGGAGTCCGACGGCCTCTCCGACGACCAGATACGCGAGCGGTACGGCGTCAAGAACTCCTTCGCGCTCGCCGAGACCCTCTACGAACGCGTCGAACGCCGCTACCCCGAACCCGACGGTCCGGCCCCCGACCCCTGGCGGATCGGCCTGCTCGGCTGCCTGCTGCGCGGCGTCGTCTTCGCCCTCCCCGGCCTCGCCTACGTCCTCGGGGCGCCCCTGTTCACCGGCCCGGGCGACCTCGGACTCCCCGCGGGCACGGTCCCGCTGCTGGCCGGCGCCCTGTGCGGCTGGACGTGGAACCAGGGTCTCGCCCACCGGGCGTACGCCTGGCTGGGGCTGGGTGACCGGACGGCCGCCCGGCGCGCCCTGCTGCTCGGGGCCCCGGCGGGCGCGCTGCTCGGCTCCCTGGTCTCCCTGGCCTTCGCCGGAAGCGCCGCCCCGGCCGTGGTCGCCTTCGCCGCCGGACAGTCCTGCTACCTGGCGGCGGCGACCGTCCTGCTGGTGATGGGCCGCGAACGGCACCTGCTCATCGCCCTCGCGCCGATGGCCATGGGCGCGGTCCTCTCTCTCGTCGACCCGCTGCCCCGGGCCGCGAGCCTGGCGCTGCTGCTGGGCTCCCTGGCGGCCGTGGCGGTGCTGGGACTGCGCGAGGTGGCGCCCGCCCTGAAGGGGGAGGGCGGCTGGACGGCGGGCCTCGCCGCCCTGCTCCCGTTCGGCGGGCCGGTCACCGGCCCCGCGCGGCCCCGGCCCGCCGGCCCCCGGCTCACAGGTTCCCTGCCCTACGCCCTGTTCGGGCTCGCCACCGGCGTCCTGGTGCTGTACGCGGCGCTCGGCGACGTCCTCGCCGGCGACGAGCAGGGCGCGGTGGCCGCGCCCGCCGCGGTGGCGCTCACCCTCAGCATGGGGCCCGCCGAGTGGCTGCTGTACCGCTTCCGCAGCGACAGCCTCGCCGGACTGCGCTCCAGCGGCACCGCCCGGGACTTCTGGCGGACCACCGTCCTGACCGTCGTGCAGTGCCTGGCCGCCTACCTCGCCGCCCTGCTCGTCCTGAGCCTGACCGCCTCCGCCCTGTGGCCGCACGCCCCGGTCCCCGGCGGCGTCCGGCTGGCCGGGCTGCTCCTGCTGGGCGTGGTCCTGTGGACGGGCCTGCTGCTCCAGTCGTTCGGCGCGGTGACCGGCGCGACGGCGGTGTGCTGCGCCGCCGCCCTCGCCCAGACCCTGCTCCTCGTCACCCGCACCGGTGATCCGCACCTGACCGGCGTGGCCGTCCACGGCACGGCGGCCGCCGTCCAGGCCGCGCTGGTGTGCGCCCTGCTGGGGAGGGCAACCGCCCACCGATGAGCACTCTCCTGGTCCCGTACTACGAGCACCCGTCCGCCCGCCCCGCCGAATGGGACGCGATCGTCGCGGCGGCGCCCCGCCTCTACGGGGTGGTCCTCAACCCGGCCAGCGGCCCCGGCGACCGGCCCGACGCGGCCTTCGCCGAGGTCGCCGCCCGGCTGCGGGCGGTGGGCGTCCGGGTCCTCGGGTACGCCGACACCGACTACGGCCGCCGCGCCGCCGACGACGTCGTCCGCGACCTCACCCGGTACCGCGACTGGTACGGCACCGACGGCGCCTTCCTCGACCAGGTCCCGTCGGGGCCCGAGCAGTTCGAGCACTACCAGAAGCTGGCGGTCGCGGCCTGGGGCGTCGGCTGCGGCACCCTCGTCCTCAACCACGGCACGGCACCGCACCCCTGCTACGCCCGCATCGCCGACGTCCTCGTCACCTTCGAGGGCACCTGGGCGTCCTACCGCGCCCAGCACCCCCAGCCCTGGCCCGGCGGCCCGGACGTACGGCTGTGCCACCTGGTGTACGACGTGCCGCCCGACGCCGACCCGGAGGCCCTGGCCCGGGCGCGGGGCGCGGCGGTGCACTGCGCGGTGCCCGGAACCGGAGATCATCCTTGGGGCACGCTGCCGTACACCCTGGAGAACACTTCGTGAGACGTCCGCTGTTGCCCGCCGCCCTGCTGCTCCTGCTGCTCGCGGGCTGCACCCAGGCCCCCGACGACAAGCCCGGCCCCCGCTGGCAGCCCCGCCCCGGCACCGCCTGGCAGTGGCAGCTCAGCGGGCGCCTGGACACCTCCGTCGACGTGCCGGTCTACGACATCGACGGCTTCGACCACCCCGAGGAGACGGTCTCCCGGCTGCACGACGACGGACGGAAGGTCATCTGCTACCTGTCCACCGGCGCCTGGGAGGAGTTCCGTCCGGACGCGGAGAAGTTCCCGAAGTCCGTCCTCGGCCGGGGCAACGGCTGGCGGGGCGAGCGCTGGCTCGACATCCGCCGCACCGACGTCCTGGAGCCGCTCATGGCGGCCCGCCTCGACATGTGCCGCGACAAGGGCTTCGACGCGGTGGAGCCCGACAACATGGACGGCTACCGCAACGACACGGGCTTCCCGCTGACCGCCACCGACCAGCTCCGCTACAACCGCCTCATCGCCCGCCTGGCCCACGACCGGGGCCTGGCCGTCGGGCTGAAGAACGACCTGGACCAGATCCCGGAACTGGTCGGCGACTTCGACTTCGCGGTCAACGAGCAGTGCGCCCAGTACGGCGAGTGCGGGGCCCTGAAGCCGTTCGTCGACGCGGGCAAGGCCGTCTTCCACGTCGAGTACGAGGTGCCCACCGGCCGCTTCTGCGCCGAGTCCCGCCGGCTGCGCTTGAGTTCGCTGCTCAAGAAGTACGAACTGGGGGCGTGGCGACAGCAGTGCTGAGCCCGATCCCCGTGACCGTCGTCCTCGCCGGTGTCCGGGTCAGGAAGCGTCTCAGCCCAGTGAGAGAACGACCAGCGCCGTCGTCGCGGCCGTCTCCGCGAGCCCCCCGAACACATCCCCGGTGACCCCGCCGAAGCGGCGCGTGCAGTGCCGCAGCAGTGCCTCGGCGGCGGCCAGGGAGAGCAACGCCGCGAGCGCGGTACGGACCACGTCGTACGGCCCGAGCAGGGCGCCGGCCGCCGCCGCCACCGCCGTCACGGCGCCCGCGGCGACGAGCGCCGCCCGCACCGGCACCGCACCGGCGACGGCCGCTCCCAGCCCTTCCGGCCGCGCGGCCGGCACCCCGCTCCGGGCCGCCAGGGTCAGGGCCAGCCGGGCCAGGGCCGCGGAGACGACGGCGGCGAGGGCGCCCCGGGCCCAGGAGGCCTCGTAGGCCTGGGCGAGCGCGGCGACCTGCGCGAGCAGGACCAGGACGAGGGTGATGACCCCGAACGGGCCGATGTCCGACTGCTTCATGATCCGCAGCGCGTCCTCGGCGGGCTTGCCGCTGCCCAGCCCGTCGGCGGTGTCCGCGAGCCCGTCGAGGTGCAGCCCCCGGGTGAGGACGGCCGGCACGGCGACGCCGGCCACGGCGGCGAGCAGCGGGCCCGCGCCGAGAAACAGCAGCACCAGCCCGGCAGCGGCGGCGGCGGCGCCGACCGCCAGCCCGGCCAGCGGAGCGCACAGCATGCCGCCGCGCGCCGCCTCCCGGTCCCACCGGGTCACCCGGACCGGGATCACCGTGAGCGTGCCGAAGGCGAAGCGGACACCGTCGAGGGGCGAGGAACTGGGCACCGGCGCAGGCTACCGGCCGGTCAGGAGAGCGCAGACGGCACCCGAGGATAAAGTTCACATATGGAATGGCTGGAGCGGAACATCATCGAACCCGGCAAACTGCCGCTGCTCCTCGCTCTCGTCTCCTTCGTGCTGACGTTCCTGATCACCCGGACGATCACCCGCCTCATCCGGGCGGGCAAGGGCCCCTTCCGCAACATCAGCGGCAGCGGCGGCGTCCACGTCCACCACGTCGTCCCCGGGGTCGTCCTGACGATCGTCGGCGGCTTCGGCGCGGTGGCGGGCGGACAGCACGGCTTCGGCTCGGCGCTGGCCGCGGTGGTCTTCGGCATCGGCGCGGGCCTCGTCCTCGACGAGTTCGCCCTGGTCCTGCACCTCGCCGACGTCTACTGGACCCCGGCCGGGCGCAAGAGCGTCGAGATGGTCGTCCTCACCGCCGCCCTCGTCGGCCTGCTCCTGATCGGCTTCTCGCCCCTCGGCGTCAACGACCTGTCCGAGGACCAGCAGGAGAACCGCGCCGCCGTCATCGTCAACGTCGTCGTGAACTTCGCGTTCGCCCTCATCGCCCTGTTCAAGGGCAAGGTCCGCCTCGCGGTCGTCGGCGTGATCGTGCCCCTCGTCGCCCTGGTCGCCGCCGTACGGCTGGCCCGCCCGGGCTCCCCGTGGGCCAAGCGCTTCTACCGGCGCCGCCCCCGCGCCCGGGCCAGGTCCGGGCTGCGCGCCTACCACCACGACCGCCGCTGGGCGGGCCCCAGACGCGCCTTTCAGGACTGGCTCGGCGGCGCGCCCGACCCCGAACCGGCCCGCACCCTCGAACGCCGCTGACGCCACTCGGCGCCCGCGCACAGCACCAGCACGGCCGCGATCGCCGCGAGGTGCTCCTTGCCGGCGAGGTTCTCCTTCAGCGCGACCTCGACCACCATCGCCACGATCACCGCGCCCGCCGTGACATACGCCCGGTAGCGCCGGCCCAGGAAGACGGCCAGGCCCACCACCGCAGCGGACGGCCCGGTGTCCACGACCCACGCGTCCGAGGCGGGCATGCCGAGTGGGGAGTCGGGCCCCAGCCAGATGCCCAGCCGCGCGTACAGCGTGCCCGCGAGCGTGGCGAGATAGGCGATCGCCAGGGCCCGCCACCAGCCCAGGCACAGCTCCGCGATGCCGAACACCAGCAGGATCTGCGCCAGCGCGCCCCACGCCGGCAGATCCAGCGCGGGCACGAACAGCGACAGCGGGGTCCGCAGCAGCGCGAGCCACAGCGGATCCTCGGCGCGCACGGCACCGACGTCCTGCACGAACCCGTAGCCCCACGCCTGCTGGTGCACGACGTGCAGCACGGCCGTGAGGCACACGGCCGCGAGAGCCAGCGGCACGGCCCGCCACCGCCGCTCCCGCAGCGGCCCGCGCACCGCGGCGTACAGCGGGCCCCATTCGGCGCGGGCCCAGCGGGCGAGCGTGGTCATCCAGGTCGTCCTCGTCCGTGCGTCGACAGGTCCGGGGTGCCGGCGACTCGGTCGAGCCGGCACCACGTTCCAAGACCGACCGGAACGGGGACGTAGTTGAGCCGGGCCCGAGTGACCTGGCTCTCCCGGGCGCTCCTGCCCGCGTCACTGCTCGGCGGGAGCCTCCGGAACCTCCGGGGCCACCGACTCCGCCGGGGCCTCCGACTCCTTCGGCTTCTCGGGCAGCTCCGCCGCCAGCGCGGCCGCCGCCTGCACCAGGGGCAGCGCCAGCAGGCCCCCGGCGCCCTCCCCGACGGTCACCCCGTGGGTGAGCAGCGGCTCCAGGGCCATCCGGTCCAGCGCCTTGGCCTGCCCGGGCTCCCCGCTGTCGTGCGCGGCCAGCCACCAGTCCGGCGCCCGGAACGCGATCCGCTGCGCGACCAGCGCGCACGCGGCCGTCACCACCCCGTCGAGCACCACCGGCGTCTTCCGCACCGCGCTCTGCAGCAGGAAGCCCGTCATCGCCGTCAGGTCGGCCCCGCCCACCGTCGCCAGCAGCTGCAACTGGTCCCCGAGCACCGGCCGGGCCCGGCGCAGCGCGTCGCGGATCGCCGCGCACTTGCGCATCCACGCCAGGTCGTCGATGGCCAGCCCGCCCCGCCCGGTGACGACCGAGGCGTCGACCCCGCACAGCGCCGCGACCAGCACGCCCGCCGCCGTCGTCCCGCCGACGCTCACATCGCCGAGCACGACCAGATCCGTCCCCGAGTCGGCCTCCTCGTCGGCCAGCGCGACCCCGGCCCGGAACGCCGCCTCGGCCTCCTGGGGCGTCAGCGCGTCCTCGACGTCGATCCGGCCGCTGCCGCGCCGCACCCGGTGCCGTACGACGTCCTCGGGCAGGGCCTCGGGGTCGCAGTCCAGAGCCATGTCGACGATCCGCACCGGCACGCCCAGCCGCCGGGCGAGCACCGACACCGGCCGGCCGCCCTCCAGCACCTCGCGCACCAACTCCCCGGCGCTGCCCGCGGGCCGGGCCGAGACGCCGAGCCCGGCGACGCCGTGGTCACCGGCGAAGAGCACCACCCGCGGCCGTTCGATCGGCCGCACCGGCACGGCGGACTGCGCCGCCGCCAGCCACTCACCCAGGTCGTCGAGGCGGCCCAGCGCCCCGGGCGGCACGATCTGTCGCTCCCGGCGCGCCTCGGCGTCACGGCGGATCCCGCCGTCCGGACGCTCGATCAGATCGGAGAAGTCGTCGAGATTAAGCGAGCTCATTCGCCGAACAGTACCGGCCCCGGTCGAACACCACGGCGGCACATCGCGACTCCGCCGGGACGGCGTCGTTGCACCCAAGATCGGCATCCCATACGTTCCGTTTTGCAGCGGATTGTCGTACGCGGTACCGGATCGCCGTACGTCCCCGCTGTACGCCCTCGCGCCCGGGAGCCGCCCATGTCCGCCCATCCCGCCCCCTCCGCACTCCCCGCCCCCCAAGCCACCGCACGCGTCCACGAACCGCGCCGCGAGGACTGCCCCTGGTGCGGCTCGGCCCGCCTGAAGAACCGGCTGCGCACCGGTGACCTGCGGCGGTACAAGCCGGGCAGCTTCACCGTCGACGAGTGCCGGGACTGCGGCCACACCTTCCAGAACCCCCGCCTCACCGTGGAGGGGCTCGCCCTCTACCACCGGACCGTGCGCGGAGCGCCCAGGGACCAGGTGGCCGACGCCCTGCTCGCGCTGCGCGGCAGCCGGCACCGGCACCGCTCGGCCGCCCGCGCGATGCGGCGCTTCGGGGAGCCGGAGAGCTGGCTGGACGTGGGCACGGGCCACGCGCGCTTCCCGGCGACGGCCCGGGAGTTCTTCCCCTACACCGCGTTCGACGGCCTGGACCCGACCCCCCGCGTGGTCCGGGCCCGCTCGGCCGACCGCGTCGAGGAGGCCCACGTGGGCCGGCTGACCGACCCGCGCATGGCGACCGCGCTGCGCGCCCGCTACGACGTGGTCAGCATGCTGCACCACCTGGAGGGCACGGCGGACCCCCGGGCGGAACTCCGGGCGGCCCTCTCCGTGCTGCGCCCCGGCGGCCATCTCCTGGTGGAGACCCTGAACCCCCGCAGCGCCTTCGCCGCCCTGCTGGGCCGCCGGTGGCTCGCCTACGACCAGCCCCGCCACCTCCACCTGCTCCCACCGCAGAACCTCAGAGCCGAACTGGAGGCGGCGGGCTGCACGATCCTCACCCTGGACCACCGCCCCGCCCACGTCCCCCACGACCTCGCCGGTGCCACGGCCCTGGCCCTCTCCCACGCCCTCCCCGCCCCGGACACCCCGTGGCGAGCCATCCCCCCGCCCCAGGCCCACCAGCACGCCCGCGCCGCGCTGCTCCGGGCGGGCATCCCCCTGGTGGCCCTGGCGGCGGTGACGGACCACCTCATCGCACCGATGGCCCGTCGCACCAGCTTCGCGAACGCGTACCGGGTCATCGCCCGCAAGCCGACCTAGCGGCGGGCAGCCGGGACCTTGGGGGAGGCGCCTCGCCGGGCCGAGCCGCGCGATGCCCAGCCCTCAGCCACGACACACCGCCGCTCAGCCGCGCAGCACCACGGCCTGCCCCGCCACCACCAGCAGCACGTGCTCGCACTCGTCCGCGAACCCCGCGTTCAACCGCCCGAGTTCGTCCCGGTAGCGCCGCCCCGACGCGGTCGACGGCACGATCCCCGACCCCACCTCGTTCGACACGGCGACGACGGTCCGCCGGGTCGCGCGCACGGCATCCGTCAGCTCCCGCACCCGCTCCCGCAGCGCCTTCTCCCCCCGCTCCGCCCACACCGCGTCGTCCCACGCCCCGGCCGCGTCCATCGCGTCCGTCAGCCACAACGACAGGCAGTCGATGAGCAGCGGCGGCCCCTCCGCCTCCAGCAGCGGCACCAGATCGCAGGTCTCGACCGTCTGCCACGACCCCGGCCGCCGCTCCCGGTGCGCGGACACCCGCGCCGACCACTCCGTGTCCCCGTTGCGTGACCCGCCCGTCGCCACGTACAGCACGTCCGGAAAGGCCTCCAGCCGCCGCTCGGCCTCCACCGACTTGCCCGACCGTGCCCCGCCCAGCACCAGCGTCCGCCGCGGCACGTCCGGCACGTCCTCGTACGCCCCCACCGCGAGCGTCACCCCGTCGGGCACGGCCCGCGCCCCGGCCGCCGCGAGCCGCCGCCCGAGCTCCGGGCCCGGCGGCACGTCGTGGTCCAGATGGACTGCGACCACGTCGGTCGTCGGCCCCACCGCCCCCACCGCCCGCAGCTTCGCCAGCGCGTCCGGCCGCCCCACGACGTCCGCGAGCACCATGTCGTACGACTCGGCCGGCTCCTCAAGACCCGCCGGCGCCCCGCCCGGCGGCAGGTACAGCAGCCGCTGCCCCTCCGGCCCGGTCACCGCGTACCCCGTGCCCGGCGCGTCCAGGGCCACCGCCCGCACCCGGTGCCCCGTCAGCAGCGTCAACTCCCGCCCGTCCGGCACCCGCCCGGCCTGCGGCACCCCGGCCGGCACCTCCACCACGGGCCCGTCGTGCGGATGGGACAGCAGCACTTGACGTACGCCGGTCAGGGAGCGGCCCGCCCGGGCCGCCGCGAACGCCGCCCCGGGCGTCAGGTCGAGCAGCAGCACCCCGTCCAGGAGCAGCGCGGTCGCCGCCCGCGCGTCCGGGCCGAGGGCGGCCGCACAGGCCGCGCAGGCCGCGCAGGGACAGTCGGGGCGGGGCAGCCCCGCGGGAGCACCGGTGCCGAGCAGAGTCAGTTCCACGCCCCGATTCTCACCCCTGGGCATGGAACACGCGTGACGGAGACGCCCCTATAGGGGCCCGGGGAACTGCGCGAACACCCCACGACCCGCACACGCCCCACGACCCGCACCCCCCGCAAGGCCCATGACACCCCACCCGGCGGAGCGCATAGGCTTTCGCTCTGCAGTGTGCTCACACACATGGGAGGCGTACATGGCGGCATGGACGTGGCGGTTCGAGAAGACCGACGGGACGGAGGTCGAGCCCGCGGTGCCGCCGGAGGAGTTCCCCACCCAGGGGGACGCCGAGTCCTGGATCGGGGAGCACTGGAAGGCGCTGAAGGAGGGCGGGGCCGACCAGGTGCGGCTGTTCGAGGACGCCACGGAGATCTACGGGCCGATGAGCCTGCACGCGGCCGAGGCGTGAGCCGGGGGCGGGGGCCGTCGGCCCCCGCCCACCCGCCGTGTCCTGGGCGTCAGCCCCGTACGCCGCACAGGTGCAGCAGCGCCGCCACCCCGCGGTAGGGATCCGTCCGCCCGGCCTTCTCCTCCACCGCGAGCAGCGTCTCCACGTCGGCCGGGATCTCGGCGCCGTCCGCCGCCGTGTCCGTGAACACCCGCACCCCGTACCAGGCGTGCAGCGGCGCCCCGATACCGGCGAGCGTCGCCGTCAGGTCCTTCAGCCGGTCGGCCCGTACGTCGAGCCCCAGCCGGTTCCGGTAGGCGGTCGTGTCGAACGCGGCCAGCGCGCCCGCCCAGTCGCCGGACAGCCCCGGCCGTATCGCGAGCGCGTCCCCGTTGCGCACGAGCAGGGACAGCAGCCCGCCCTGCGCGAGCATCCGGGCCAGCCCCGCCAGCAGCGGGTCGGGTTCCTCGACGTACATCAGGACGCCGTGGCAGAGCACCACGTCGAAGCTGCCCGGCAGGAAGTGCACGCCGGTGTCCCGGCCGTCGCCCTCGATGATCCGCATCCGCTCCCGGATGCCCTCCGGTTCCCCGGCGAGGGACTCCCGGGCCGCGGCGATCATCGTCGGGTCCTGCTCCAGACCGGTCACCTGGTGCCCGGCCCGGGCCAGCCGCAGCGCCTGCGTGCCCTGGCCCATGCCCACGTCGAGCACCCGCAGCCGCCGCCCGACCGGGAACCGCCCGACTATCTGCTCGTCCAGCTGGCGGGCCACCAGCTCCTGCCGGACGACATCGCGCAGCCCGCCCAGCTTGTCCAGCCAGGCCTCGGCCGCACCCCCGGAGAACGGCGTCGCGGTCAGGGCCGCTCTCCGCGCTTGACCTGCGGCTTCGGCAGCCGGAGCCGGCGCATCTGCAGGGAGCGCATCAGGGCGTAGGCGACCGCGCCGCGCCTGTTCTCACCCGCGAAGCGCTCGTTCAGCTGCTTCTTCAGACGGAAGCCGGTGACGAACGAGTCGAGCACGATCAGCACGATCACCACGAGCCACAGCAGCAGCGCGATGTTCTGCAGCGCGGCCACCCGCACCATGCTCAGCACGAGGATGACGACGGCCATCGGCAGGAAGAACTCCGCGATGTTGAACCGCGAGTCGATGAAGTCGCGCGCGAAACGGCGGACCGGTCCCTTGTCCCGCGCGGGCAGGTACCGCTCGTCGCCGCTCGCCAGCGCCTGGCGCTGGCGCTCCAGCGCGGCACGGCGCTCCTCCCGCTGCCGCTTGGCGGCCTCCTTGCGCGTCATCGACGTGTTGGCCACGCTGCGGCGCTGGGACTGGGCCTGGCTGCGCTTGGGCGTGGGACGGCCCTTGGGGGCCTCGGGGTGACGGGGCTGACTGGAGTCGGTCACCGGCGCCTTGTCGGCTGCCTGGGCCTTCTCATCCTTCGCACGGCTACGGAACACAAAACCCAAGGGTAAGGGCTTCCCGGGCATGGACCCCAGCCCGGTGGGGAACGATCCGGCAACACCAGTCGTCTGTAAGGGGACAGAGGGGACGTTGTGTACGCCTCCGGATGTTTCCCGGGGTGTACGGCTCCGGTAACCCCGGGGATCACCTACTCCCTACGCCGGAGCGGGAGCGCACGCAGTCGTCCTTGGGGATGAGCGCATCCGTCCCCGAACAGTGCGGTAATGGATGCAGGGCCCGTACTGTGGGTTCTGTCGCAGGAGCTGGAGCCGGAGTCGGTCAGAAGGGGGCGCGCGAAGCCCATGAGCGGTGTCATGAAGCGTATGGGGATGATCTTCCGCGCGAAGGCGAACAAGGCCCTTGACCGGGCCGAGGACCCGCGCGAGACCCTCGATTACTCGTACCAGAAGCAGCTGGAGCTGCTCCAGAAGGTCCGCCGCGGCGTCGCCGACGTGGCGACCAGCCGCAAGCGCCTGGAGCTCCAGCTGAACCAGCTGCAGCAGCAGTCCACCAAGCTGGAGGACCAGGGCCGCAAGGCGCTCGCGCTGGGCCGGGAGGACCTGGCCCGCGAGGCGCTCTCCCGCCGGGCCGCCCTCCAGCAGCAGGTGACCGACCTGGAGACCCAGCACGCCACGCTCCAGGGCGAGGAGGAGAAGCTCACCCTCGCGGCCCAGCGGCTCCAGGCCAAGGTCGACGCCTTCCGCACGAAGAAGGAGACGATCAAGGCGACCTACACGGCGGCCCAGGCGCAGACCCGGATCGGCGAGGCCTTCTCCGGCATCTCCGAGGAGATGGGCGACGTCGGCCTGGCGATCCAGCGCGCCGAGGACAAGACGGCCCAGCTCCAGGCCCGCGCCGGCGCGATCGACGAACTGCTCGCCTCCGGCGCCCTCGACGACCAGTCCGGCATGCACAAGGACGACATCCAGGCCGAGCTGGACCGGCTCTCCGGTGGTACGGATGTAGAGCTGGAACTGCAGCGCATGAAGGCCGAGCTCGCCGGTGGTCCGAGCGGCGGGAAGCAGGCCATCGAAGGTGGCACGAGCCAGCAGCAGTCCCAGCAGCAGCCGCAGGACACCCCGCGCTTCGACAAGCAGTAGGGGCCCACGCCTAGGAGGGCGACATGATCGTACGGATCATGGGGGAGGGCCAGGTGAGGCTGGCCGACGGCCACCTCACCGAACTGAACAGGCTGGACGACGAACTCCTCGCGGAAATGGAGAACGGCGACGGCCCCGGCTTCCGCCGCACCCTCCAGGCCCTGCTGACCAGGGTCCGCGAACTGGGCGAACCCCTCCCGGACGACTCCCTGGAGCCGTCCGAGCTGATCCTGCCGTCCCCGGACGCGACGCTGGAGGAAGTCAGGGAGTTCCTGAGCGACGACGGCCTGATCCCGGGCTGACGAGGCCCTTCGGGCCGGGGGCTGGGGCCCAGCCCCCGGCCCGGCTACGGTGAGTCCCCGTGAGCACCCTCCAGCGGGCCAGATGTCAGGCCAAGGCACACCCCCTGGCCATGGACGCGGCACTGGCCGCTGCCGTCCTGGTCTGCATGGTCGCCGCCTCCTTCGTGGAACCCCGCCACCCCCACAGCGTCAGCTGGTCCCTGCGCACCCCCGACTCCCTCAGCCTCCTCCTCATGGCCCTCGGCGCCGCCGCCCTGGCCTTCCGCCGCCGCGCCCCCATGGCGGTCCTCGCCCTCACCGGCACCCTCTCCGTCGTCGAGTCCGTCACCGGTGACCCCCGAGCCCCGGTCGCCATGTCCGCGGTCATCGCCCTGTACACCGTCGCCTCCACCACCGACCGCCCCACCACCTGGCGCGTCGGCCTGCTCACCATGACCGTGCTGACCGGGGCGGCCATGTCCGCCGGGCCGCTGCCCTGGTACGCCCAGGAGAACCTCGCGATCTTCGCCTGGACCGGCATCGGCGCCAGCGCCGGCGACGCCGTCCGCAGCCGCCGCGCCTTCGTCCAGGCCATCCGCGAACGCGCCGAGCGCGCCGAACGCACCCGCGAGGAGGAGGCCCGCCGCCGGGTCGCCGAGGAGCGCCTGCGCATCGCCCGCGACCTGCACGACGTCGTCGCCCACCACATCGCCCTGGTCAACGTCCAGGCCGGCGTCGCCGCCCACGTCATGGACAAGCGCCCCGACCAGGCCAAGGAGGCCCTCGCCCACGTCCGCGAGGCCAGCCGCTCCGCGCTCAACGAACTCCGCGCCACGGTCGGCCTGCTCCGCCAGTCCGGCGACCCGGAGGCCCCCACCGAACCCGCCCCCGGCCTGGACCGCCTCGACGAACTCACCGGCACCTTCCGCAGCGCCGGGCTGCACATCGAGGTCGCCCGCGCCGACCAGGGCACCACCCTTCCCGCAGCCGTCGACCTGGCCGCCTACCGGATCATCCAGGAGGCCCTGACGAACGTGCAGAAGCACGCGGGACCGCAGGCCAAGGCCGAGGTCAGCGTCGTACGGGTCGGACCGAACATCGAGATCACCGTCCTCGACGACGGCAGCGGCGAGGACACCGACCCGGACAGCGGCGGCGGCCACGGACTGCTCGGCATGCGCGAGCGGGTCACCGCCCTGCGCGGCACCCTCACCACCGGTCCCCGCTACGGAGGCGGCTTCCGCGTCCATGCGATCCTGCCCGTCAAGAACCGCACACCGACCGGGGAGGACCCCGCATGACGATCCGTGTCCTGCTCGCCGACGACCAGGCGCTGCTGCGCAGCGCCTTTCGCGTGCTCGTCGACTCCGAGCCCGACATGGAGGTGGTCGGCGAGGCGTCCGACGGCGCGGAGGCGGTCCGGCTGACGAAGGAGCGGCGCGCCGACGTCGTCCTCATGGACATCCGCATGCCCGGCACCGACGGCCTCGCGGCGACCCGCATGATCAGCGCCGACCCGGAACTCGCCGACGTCCGCGTGGTCATCCTGACGACCTTCGAGGTCGACGACTACGTCGTGCAGTCGCTGCGCGCCGGCGCCTCCGGCTTCCTCGGGAAGGGGGCCGAGCCCGAGGAACTGCTGAACGCCATCCGGATCGCGGCCGGCGGGCAGGCCCTGCTGTCCCCGGCGGCCACCACCGGCCTGATCGCCCGGTTCCTCGCCCAGGCGGACCCGGCCGACGGCGACCGCGATCCGGCCGGCGGCGAGCGGCTCGACTCGCTCACCGGACGCGAGCGGGAAGTGCTGGTCCAGGTCGCCGGTGGCCACTCCAACGACGAGATCGCCGAACGGCTGGAGGTCAGCCCGCTGACGGTGAAGACGCACGTCAACCGGGCCATGGCCAAGCTGGGCGCCCGGGACCGGGCCCAGCTCGTGGTGATGGCGTACGAATCCGGCCTGGTCCGTCCAAGGGTGGAGTGACTTCAAGCCGGTCGTACTGCGGCGGGAGTATGCGTCGCATAAGGAAATGGACCTGGGGCCTACGAAACGGCCCCCTGCCATGGCTCAGGGTGTAAGGGCGGGCGCTCATCTGTGCGCCCGCTGCCGCTTCTGCCGTTAAACAGAAGAGAGACCCTGACCCATGTCCTGGCTGTCGAGATTCAGCCTCGCGCAACGGGCCCTGATAGGGCTGATGTCGATCATCGCGCTCGTCTTCGGAGCGATCGCGATACCCCAGCTCAAGCAGCAACTGCTGCCCACCATCGAACTGCCCATGGTGTCCGTTCTGGCGCCGTACCAGGGCGCGTCCCCGGACGTGGTCGAGAAGCAGGTCGTCGAACCCATCGAGGACAGCCTCGAAGCCGTCGACGGCATCAGCGGCGTCACCTCCACCGCCAGCGAGGGCAACGCCGTGATCATGGCGTCCTTCGACTACGGCAACGGCACCGAGCAGCTGATCGCCGACGTCCAGCAGGCCGTCAACCGGGCCCGCGCCCAGCTCCCGGACGACGTGGACCCGCAGGTCGTCGCCGGTTCGACGGACGACATGCCGACCGTCGTCCTCGCCGTCACCTCCGACCGGGACCAGCAGGCCCTGGCCGACCAGCTCGACACGACCGTCGTGCCGGACCTGAAGAGCATCGACGGCGTCGGCCAGGTCACCGTCGACGGGGTGCGCGACCTCCAGGTCACCGTCACGCCCGACGACGCGAAGCTGGCGAAGGCCGGGCTGACCTCGCAGTCCCTCTCCCAGGCGCTCCAGGCCGGCGGCGCGACCGTCCCGGCCGGCTCCTTCGACGAGGGCGGCGCCAACCGCACCGTCCAGGTCGGCGGCGGCTTCACCTCGCTGCGGCAGATCCAGGACCTGATGGTCACGGGCGAGCCCGGCAAGGGCAAGCCGGTGCGCCTCGGCGATGTCGCCACCGTGAAGCAGCAGGAGGCCCCGGCCGACTCCATCACCCGCACCGACGGCAGGCCCAGCCTCTCCGTCGCCGTCACCATGGACCGTGACGGCAGCGCGGTCGCGATCTCCGACGCCGTCCGGGACAAGCTGCCCGACCTGCGCAAGGACCTCGGCTCCGGCGCCGGCCTCACGGTCGTCAGCGACCAGGGCCCGGCCGTGTCGAAGTCCATCAAGGGCCTCACCACCGAGGGCGCGCTCGGTCTGCTCTTCGCGGTCCTGGTGATCCTGGTCTTCCTGGCCTCGATCCGCTCGACCCTCGTGACGGCGGTGTCCATCCCGCTGTCCGTGGTCCTCGCCCTGATCGTGCTGTGGACCCGTGACCTGTCGCTGAACGTCCTCACGCTGGGCGCCCTGACCATCGCCATCGGCCGGGTCGTCGACGACTCGATCGTGGTCCTGGAGAACATCAAGCGCCACCTCGGCTACGGCGAGGAGCGCCACTCGGCCATCCTCAACGCGGTGCGCGAGGTCGCGGGCGCGGTGACGTCCTCCACGCTCACCACCGTCGCCGTGTTCCTGCCGATCGGCCTGGTCGGCGGCATGGTCGGCGAGCTGTTCGGCTCGTTCAGCCTCACCGTGACGGCGGCGCTGCTGGCGTCCCTGCTGGTCTCCCTGACGGTCGTGCCGGTCCTGTCGTACTGGTTCCTGCGGCCCCCGAAGGGCACCCCGGAGGACGCGGACGAGGCCCGCCGGCTGGCCGAGGAGAAGGAGGCCAAGAGCCGCCTGCAGCGCATCTACGTCCCGGTCCTGCGCTTCGCGACCCGCCGCCGCCTCACCAGCGTGGCCATCGCGATCGTCGTCCTCGTCGGCACGTTCGGCATGGCACCGCTGCTGAAGACGAACTTCTTCGACCAGGGCGAGGTCGAGGTCCTCACCGTCAAGCAGGAGCTGAAGCCCGGCACCAGCCTGGCGGCGACCGACGCCCAGGCGAAGAAGGTCGAGGAGCTGCTCTCCGGCACCAAGGGCGTGAAGGACTACCAGGTCACGGTCGGCTCGTCCGGCTTCATGGCCGCCTTCGGCGGCGGCACGGACACCAACCAGGCCTCCTACCAGGTGATGCTCGACGACTCGGCGTCGGCCGAGGACGTCCAGGACCGCATCGAGAAGGGCCTGGCCGGGCTGAAGGGCATCGGCACCACCACCATCGCCGCCGGCGACGGGTTCGGCGCCCAGGACCTCAGCGTGGTCGTGAAGGCCGCCGACGCCGAGGTGCTGCGGACGGCCGCCGAGGAGGTCCGCAAGACGGTCGCCTCGCTCGACGACGTCACCGACGTCACCAGCGACCTGTCGCAGAGCGTCCCGCGCATCTCGGTCAAGGCCAACGACAAGGCGGCCGCGGCCGGCTTCGACGACCAGAGCCTCGGCGCCGTCGTCGCCCAGGCCGTGCGCGGCACCCCGGCGGCCAAGGCCGTCCTGGACGACACCGAGCGCGACGTCGTCATCCGCTCGGCGAAGCCCGCGCAGACCCTGAAGCAGCTCCAGGACCTGCGCGTCGGCGCGGCGAAGCTGGGTGACATCGCGACCGTGAAGCTGGTCGACGGCCCGGTGTCCATGACCCGCATCGACGGCCAGCGCGCCGCCACCATCACCGCGAAGCCGACCGGCGACAACACCGGCGCGGTCAGCACCCAGCTCCAGTCCAAGATCAACGGACTGAAGCTCCCCGACGGCGCCACGGCGTCGATCGGCGGTGTCTCCGAGGACCAGGACGAGGCGTTCGCCAACCTGGGCCTGGCCATGCTGGCGGCCATCGCGATCGTCTTCATGCTGCTGGTCGGCACCTTCCGGTCCCTGGTCCAGCCGCTGATCCTGCTGGTCTCCATCCCGTTCGCGGCCACCGGCGCGATCGGCCTGCTGGTCGCGACCGGCACCCCGATGGGCGTCCCGGCGATGATCGGCATGCTGATGCTGATCGGCATCGTGGTGACGAACGCGATCGTGCTGATCGACCTGATCAACCAGTACCGCAAGCAGGGCTACGGCGTCGTCGAGGCCGTGGTCGAGGGCGGCCGGCACCGTCTGCGGCCCATCCTCATGACGGCCCTGGCGACGATCTTCGCCCTGCTCCCGATGGCCCTCGGCATCACCGGCGAGGGCGGCTTCATCGCCCAGCCGCTGGCCGTGGTCGTGATCGGCGGCCTGGTGACGTCGACCCTGCTCACCCTGCTGCTGGTGCCGACGCTGTACGCGATGCTCGAACTCCGCAAGGAGCGCCGGGCGAAGAAGCGCGCGGCGAAGAAGGGCCTCCCGGCCCAGCGGACGGACGCGGCGGAGCCGGAGCCCGCGGGCGTGTGACGCCCCGACCCGGCGGCGGCCGGGCACCGCACCCGAACGGTCGGTGCCCGGCCGCTCCGTTGTCCCGTTCCGTATCCTGTGGCCTCGAACTGCTTTACGGGGGAAGGGGATTCGGGCGTGCCGCTGCACAGGGACGACCCGAAGTCGGTCGGCGGCTACCAGCTCGTCGACCGGCTCGGAGCCGGTGGCATGGGCGTCGTCTACCGGGCCAGGGCGCGCTCGGGCCGTGACGTCGCCCTCAAGGTGGTGCACGCCCAGTACGCGGCGGACGCCGTCTTCCGCACCCGGTTCCGGCAGGAGATCGCCGCCGTCCGCAAGGTCAGCGGAGCCTTCACCGCTCCGGTCCTGGACGCGGATCCCGAGGCCGCGCGGCCCTGGATGGCGACGCAGTACGTGCCCGGCCCCTCGCTCGCCCGGCGGATCCGCGACCGGGGCGCCCTCCCGGAGGCCGAACTGCGCCGGCTGGCCCTGGGCCTGGTCGAGGCGCTGCGCGACATCCACCAGGCGGGGGTGGTGCACCGGGACCTGAAGCCGGCCAACGTCCTGCTGGCCGAGGACGGTCCCCGCGTCATCGACTTCGGCATCGCCCGCGCGGCGGAGAACCACCAGACGCTGACCGAGACCGGCCAGATGATCGGCACCCCGCCCTTCATGTCCCCGGAACAGCTCGTCGACGCCCGCACCGTCGGCCCCGCCTCGGACGTCTTCTCCCTCGGTTCCCTGCTGGTGTACGCCGTCACCGGCCGCGGCCCCTTCGACGCGGACAGCCCCTATCTGACGGCCTACCGGGTGGTCCACGACACGCCCGTGCTGGAGGGCGTCGGGCAGCCGCTGCGCGGGCTGCTGGAGCGCTGCCTGGCCAAGGACGCCGCCGACCGGCCCGGACTTGAGGAACTGGCCCGGGAGTTCGCCGCCGTCCTGCCCGAGGCGGCGGACGGCGATCCGGCCACCCTGGCCCTGCGCGCCCACAGTGTCCCCGCCGTCGAGGCCACCCGCGCCGCGACCCTCGCCGACCCGCCGGACACCCCGCGTCCGCGCCGGCGGCCGCTGCTGGCCGCGACCGGTACGGTCGGCGCCGCCGTCCTCGGCCTGACGGCCTATCTGACGCTCGGTCCCGGCTGGGCGCAGAGCGCGGACCGGCCCGGCCCCTCGCCGTCCGCGACCTCCCGGTGGTCGGCGCCGCCGGCCGGCTGGACGCCGTGGCAGACGACCGTGTACGAGCCGGCTCGACGCGGCGTACGGCAGGCGCAGCGGCCGCAGACCGGCGGGACCCGGGGCGGGCCGGCCTGCCAGGCGTACGAGGGTGCCGTCTACTGCGCGGGCGACGGGATCCTGCCCGTGCGCCTGGACGGCAAGACGGGCGAGACCCTCTGGCGCGCCGGCCCGCCGTCGGCCGTCACCGGCGACGACTTCTCCAGGTTCGAGATCCTCGGGGTCCGGGACGACGCGGTGCTGGTCCAGCAGGAGCCCCCGGGCGAAGGGGCCACCCGGGTGTTCGCCTTCGACACCGGGACCGGCGACCGGCTCTGGGACCGGGCGGTGAACGACGAGTGGGTGGACGTGGCCCTCTCGGGCGACACCGTCGTGCTCCCGGAGGGCGACGGCACTTCGGTGACGGCCCGCTCGGCCCGCACCGGCACCGCGCGCTGGACGGAACCGCTGCCCGCGCGGCACGCCTGCGGGATCACGGAGGCCGCCGACAGGCTGTACCTGAACTGCACGCCGGAGGAGACATCCGGGGACAGCCTCGTGAGGGAACTGCACCCGGCCGACGGCCCGGCACGCCGGCTGACCGTACCGGACCAGGCCGTCTGCTTCGGCGCCTTCGACGGCCGGCTCCTGTTCCTGGACCTGACCCAGGACGAGGACGGAAACACCATCGTCGGGCAGGACGCGCCGTATGCGTCGATCCGGTCGGTGGACCCCGCCACCGGTGCGGAGAGCACGACGAAGCTGGCCGAGGAGTACGGGGGGCAGGTGACGCTGGCGGACGGCACCCTGTGGTTCGCCACCTCCAGCGGACGGGTCACCGCCGTGTCGGCCCGCACGGGCAGACCACTGTGGCAGACCCCGACCAGCCTGGAGCAGCCGAGCGAGGCGACCTACGACCCGCGGGCCCGGGCCGTGTACCTCGCCAGTGCCAGCGGCCGCGTCGGGGCGCTCGACGCGAAGAAGGGCACGCTGTTGTGGGAGACGCTGCCGAGAGCCGAACGCAACGACACGGACTGGGGCGCGGCCAGGGTGCGGCGCGTCGCAGGCGCCCTGGTCGCGGCCACCCCCGACGGCACCGTCTTCAGCCTCGACCCCGCGCACCCCGAGCGGAAACCGCACTCGGGGTGACGACGGGCAGGGCGGCGGCTACGGCAGGGCCAGCATCCGCTCCAGCGCCAGCTTCGCGAAGGCCTCCGTCTCCTTGTCCACCTCGATGCGGTTGACGAGGTTGCCCTCGGCCAGCGACTCCAGGGCCCAGACCAGGTGGGGGAGGTCGATGCGGTTCATGGTCGAGCAGAAGCAGACCGTCTTGTCGAGGAAGACGATCTCCTTGCCCTCGGGCGCGAAACGGTTCGCCAGGCGGCGGACCAGGTTCAGCTCCGTGCCGATGGCCCACTTGGAGCCGGCCGGCGCGGCCTCCAGGGCCTTGATGATGTACTCCGTCGAACCGACGTAGTCGGCCGCGGCCACGACCTCGTGCTTGCACTCGGGGTGCACCAGGACGTTCACGCCGGGGATGCGCTCGCGCACGTCGTTCACCGAGTCCAGGCTGAAGCGGCCGTGCACCGAGCAGTGGCCCCGCCACAGGATCATCTTCGCCGCGCGCAGCTCGTCGGCGGTCAGCCCGCCGTTCGGCTTGTGCGGGTTGTAGACGACGCAGTCCTCCAGAGACATGCCCATGTCCCGGACCGCGGTGTTCCGCCCGAGGTGCTGGTCGGGCAGGAACAGCACCTTCTCGCCCTGCTCGAAGGCCCAGTCCAGGGCGCGCTTGGCGTTGGAGGAGGTGCAGATCGTGCCGCCGTGCTTGCCCGTGAACGCCTTGATGTCGGCGGACGAGTTCATGTACGAGACGGGCACGACCTGCTCGGCTATGCCGGCCTCGGTCAGCACGTCCCAGCACTCGGCGACCTGCTCGGCCGTCGCCATGTCGGCCATCGAGCAGCCGGCGGCGAGGTCGGGCAGGACGACCTTCTGGTCGTCGGACGTCAGGATGTCCGCGGACTCCGCCATGAAGTGCACACCGCAGAAGACGATGTACTCGGCCTCCGGACGCGCCGCCGCGTCCCGGGCCAGCTTGAACGAGTCACCCGTCACGTCGGCGAACTGGATGACCTCGTCGCGCTGGTAGTGGTGGCCGAGCACGAAGACCTTGTTCCCGAGCTTCTCCTTCGCCTTGCGGGCGCGCTCCACCAGGTCCGGGTCGGACGGCGAGGGCAGGTCGCCGGGACACTCCACGCCACGCTCGCTCCTCGGGTCGGCCTCACGGCCGAGGAGCAGCAGGGCGAGGGGCGTCGGCTGTACGTCGAGCTCCTGGGTCTGGGCGGTGGTCACGACACGCACCCTTTCTGTTTCCGGCGACTTTTCGTCGATTTGACGCTATCTATCATAACCGCTTCACGTCACTTTGACGATGGCCATAGCGTCGGTGTGACGTGAATCCCGGCGGGCCGCCGTTCATTCCCGCCAAGACCGGGAATGAGTCGTTTTCCGGTTCGCGGCGCGTGTGCGAGCATGAAAAGGAGCCGAGATCGAGCGCCCGGCCCGGAATGAATCCGCGGCCCCGCCGGTTGCAACCGTCGGCAAGCAGTCTCCGTACAACCCGGGAGAGATGTAGATGTCCGTATCGGACGAGACCAGCACCGTCACCGACGGCATCATCCTGACCGACGCCGCCGCGTCCAAGGTCAAGGCGCTGCTCGACCAGGAAGGCCGCGACGACCTCGCGCTGCGCGTCGCCGTCCAGCCCGGCGGCTGCTCCGGCCTGCGCTACCAGCTCTTCTTCGACGAGCGTTCCCTCGACGGCGACGTCGAGAAGGACTTCGGCGGTGTGAAGGTGGTCACCGACCGCATGAGCGCCCCGTACCTGGGCGGCGCCACGATCGACTTCGTGGACACCATCGAGAAGCAGGGCTTCACGATCGACAACCCGAACGCGACCGGCTCCTGCGCCTGCGGCGACTCCTTCAGCTGAGCCCGCCGGGCCGCCTTCGGGCGGCAGCGGACATGACGAAGGCGGCGACCCCCTCCGACGGGGCCGCCGCCTTCGCCGTACCCGGTGGCGTTACCGCGAGCGCGTCGGGGGAGCCGGCAGCCGCGCGCCCTCCTTGGCCAGCGGAACCGCCTTGCCGTCCTCGCCGACGACCTTCCGGTCACCGAGCGGCTCGTCCAGCCGCACGGTCTCCTGGAACTGCTTGGCGATCATGATGCAGACCTTGTCCGGCCACGGCGTCGACGTCACCGTGACCGTCACCTCGTCGCCCCGCTCGCTCGCCTTCACGTCGTAGTCGGCGCACACCCCGCCCCCGAAGGTCACGGTCAGCTCCGAGCCCTCGGCCCGGTAGCCGTCCACCTTGACGTCACGCGGCTCGGGAGCCGACGTCGGCTTGTCACCCGGCCCGCTCGGCGTGGGGGAGGCCAGGAACTTCGGGTCGACCGCCGGGTACGTCACCGTGAACGGGTCCTTCGCGCCCGGCGCCGTCACCTCGAACAGCCACGACGGCACCAGCGCCTGACGGCCGTCCACGAAGTGCGCGGCCAGCCCGAACACCGCGTTCTCGACGGTGACGGTGTCCTGTGCCGGAGCGCCGCTCGGCGACGATCCGCAGGGCTGCTCCAGCCGGTCCTTGTGCGGCACGGCGCTGGCGCAGCCGCCTATGCCCATGCGGTGGTCGGCCTTCGGCCGCTCGTTCATCAGCTCCAGCGCCTTCCGGGCGCTGACCACGGGGTACGTGTCCCCCTTCACGGGGGCCGCGAGCTGGCCGCTGCCGCCGACGACCTCGCCGTCGGAACCGACCGTGACGCCGGTCGTCCAGCCGTGCGTGGGCAGACCGCCGACCTCGGGAGCGGCGTTCACCACCCGCTGGGCGCCCATGACCTGGCTCGCGTCCAGCTTCGCGTCATCCTGACCCACCGCCTTCAGTACGGGCGCCGCGGCCTGCTTCGCCGCCGCCTCGCTCACCGGGGTGCCGCCGCTCCCCGGAGCGGTGCAGGCGTCCGTGCCCTTGCAGTTGTCCGTGCCCGGCGCGTACCGGCTGAACGTCCAGGTCCCCGGCGCCTCCCTGTTCACGGAGAGACTCGGGCCCGAACCGTCCCGGCCGGCCCCGACCTTCCAGGCCTCGCCCTGGACCACCGGCGTCCCCTCGACCCCGAGGGCCTTCGCCAGCCGGGCCACGGCCTCCTTGGTGACCTCGCCCCGCACCCGGTACACCGGGGCCTCGCCGGGACCGCCCGGCAGCGTGCCGTCGACCCGGTAGGTGGCGCCGTAGGGGTTGGGCTCACCGGGTGCGATGCCGTTGCCGCCGCCCTCGGAGTAGCCGTCGAGCGCGAGCGGCGGGGGAGTGCCGTCCCCGCCGGGCGCGCCGGACGTCGTCCCCCCGCCCGACCCACCGGACGCGTTGGCGGCGAGCCAGGCCCCGCCACCGCCGATCAGCAGCACGGCGGCGGCGACGGAGGCGATGATCGCGGGGGTCCGGGAACGCCCGCCACCGTGACCGACCAGGACCTCGTGGTCGCGGGGGAGGTCGCTGTCCGACGCGGGAGGATTGTCCGGGGCCGCGTCGTCCCCGGCCGTGCCGTCCTCCGTCGGCTCCGCCTGCGAGACCGGCGTGCCGTCAGGCGAGGTGGCGGAAGCCGCTGCGGGCTTGGAGCCTTCTACGGCCTTGTCGGAAGCGTCTGCGGCTGTGTCGGAAACCTCTGCTTTGTCGGAAACGTCTGCGGCTGTGCCGGAAACCTCTGCTTTGTCGGAAGCGTCTGCGGTCTCGTCGGCGTGGCTGGATCCTTCACTGCCGGCTTCGTCGGACTTGTCGGCCTCTTCAGAACCGCGAGCCTCGGCAGCACCACCGGCCTCCTCCGAATCCCCGGCCTTGTCAGCCCCGGCAGACTCCGCGGCCCCCGCCGACGCCCCGGCCTTCGCCGAAGCCCCGGCGTCGGCCGAGCCCCGCGCCCCGGCCTCCGGGGCGTCGGCCGTGCCGGCGCCGCCCGATTCCGTGGCCTCGTCGTCGTTGTCGGGTCGCTCGGTGTTCACCGCATCGCTCCTTCGGCTGCACAGCTGTCCCATGGGACCCGGCCCGGTCGGATTCGGGCCGCTGGTGGGTCGTATCCCGCCTCCCCTTTACGGGGGACAGCGATGGGACGCAGCGGGGGAGCACACGGTTCCCGGGCGTGCGCCGCTCAGTCGCCGTAGTCCGACATGGCGTCCAGCAGCCGGGCCGACGCCGGGGGTACGGTCACGCCGTGGATCAGGGCGGGGGAGACCGGCCGGGCGGCGCCCCGGTCGGGAACCGCCCAGTGCGGAGCCATCCGGGCCCCGTCACCCGGCAGCGACACGAGGTCGCCTTCGAAATCGACGGGAACGGGGGCCTGGACCTCGAGGTTCGTCATAACGGCACCGTATGCACGGTCGAGCCGACGGAGAAAGATCTACTATCGGGTAGTTTCGTTGCCTTCAGAGCGGCCCCGCCCACCCGATAGCGTGAAGTGTCAAGGTCCGCCTCCCTCAGGAGAATCCACGCCGTGCGCATCGCAGTCACCGGCTCCATCGCCACCGACCACCTCATGACCTTCCCCGGCCGCTTCGCCGACCAGCTCGTAGCGGACCAGCTGCACACGGTCTCGCTGTCGTTCCTGGTCGACAAGCTCGACGTCCGCCGCGGCGGCGTCGCCGCGAACATCGCGTTCGGCATGGGACAGCTCGGCACCCGGCCGATCCTGGTCGGCGCCGCCGGCGCGGACTTCGACGAGTACCGCGCCTGGCTGGAGCGGCACGGCGTCGACACCGACTCCGTCCGCATCTCCGACACGCTGCACACGGCCCGCTTCGTGTGCACGACCGACGCCGACCACAACCAGATCGGCTCGTTCTACACGGGCGCCATGAGCGAGGCTCGCCTCATCGAGCTGAAGACCGTCGCCGACCGGGTCGGCGGCCTCGACCTGGTCTCCATCGGCGCGGACGACCCGGAGGCCATGCTCCGCCACACCGAGGAGTGCCGCTCCCGGTCCATCCCGTTCGCCGCCGACTTCTCCCAGCAGATCGCCCGTATGGACGGCGAGGAGATCCGCATCCTGCTGGACGGGGCGACGTACCTCTTCTCCAACGAGTACGAGAAGGGCCTCATCGAGTCCAAGACCGGCTGGAGCGACGCCGAGATCCTCTCCCGGGTCGGCCACCGCGTGACCACGCTCGGCGCGCGCGGCGTGCGCATCGAGCGGGCCGGCGAGGACCCGATCGAGGTCGGCACGCCGGACGAGGAGCGCAAGGCCGACCCGACCGGTGTCGGCGACGCCTTCCGCGCCGGGTTCCTCTCGGGTCTGGCCTGGGGCGTCTCCCTGGAGCGGGCCGCGCAGGTCGGCTGCATGCTGGCGACGCTCGTCATCGAGACGGTGGGGACGCAGGAGTACCAGTTGCGGCGCGGGCATTTCATGGAGCGGTTCACCAAGGCGTACGGGGACGAGGCGGCGGCGGAGGTTCAGGCGCACCTGTCCTGACCGTCGTCGTGTGCGGGTGCGTGGGGGCTGGTCGCGCAGTTCCCCGCGCCCCTGAGTTACTCAGGTCGCTCGGCGGATCAAATATGCGGTTCCTTGGTCCGCCGGCTCTTCCCCCACGTACTCCTGGTTCCTCATCTCGCACCACGCCGGAATGTCCAGGCGGGCCGCCTCGTCGTCCGACAGCACCCGGACCAGGCCGCCCACCGGCACATCGCCGATGACCTTCGCCAGCTCGATCACCGGAATCGGGCAGCGCTTGCCGAGGGAGTCCACGACCAGCACGTCGGCCTCCCGCACCACCGCATCCGAAACCGGCGCGCCCAACTTCTCCCGCACCGCCGCCACCGCCCCGGGCAGCACCTCCAGGAACCTCTCCACGTCCTCCCCGGCCACCCCCGCCGGTAGCGAAACCCGCACATTCCCCTCACTCAGCACGCCCATCGCCCGCAGCACATGGCTCGGCGTCAGCGTGCTGCTCGTGCAGGACGAACCGGACGAGACGGAGAAACCCTCCCGGTCCAGCTCGTGCAGCAGCGCCTCCCCGTCGACATAGAGACAGGAGAAGGTGACCACCCCGGGCAGCCGGCGCACCGGATCGCCGACCACCTCCACGTCGGGCACCAGCCGCGGCACCCGAGCCCGGATCCGCTCCGTCAGCTCCCGCAGCCGCACGGCCTCCGCCGCCGCCTCGGCCCGCACCGCCCGCAGGGAGGCCGCCGCCGCCACGATCGCCGGGATGTTCTCGAAACCGGCCGCCCGACCCGACTCCCGCTCGTCCGCCGGACCTTGCGGGGCGAATCGCACACCCTTGCGGACGACGAGCAATCCGACCCCGGACGGCCCGCCCCACTTGTGGGCGCTCCCCGTCAGCAACGACCAGTCCCCGTCCACCGGCCCCCACCCCAGCGACTGCGCCGCGTCCACCAGCAGCGGCACCCCGGCCTCCCGGCACAGCCCGGCCACCTCGGCGACCGGCTGCTCGGTCCCCACCTCGTGGTTGGCCGACTGCAGACACGCCAGCGCGGTGTCCGCGCGCAGGGCTTCGCCATAGGCCGCCGGGTCCACCAGGCCGGCGCGATTCACCCCGACCTGGGTGACGGTCCCGCCCTCCGCCTCGAGGAGCTCCGCCGAATGCAGTACCGAGGAGTGTTCGACCGCTGACACGATCAGGTGGCGCCCGACCCGCCGCCGCCCGGCCAGGGCCCCCGCAATGCCCGTATGCACGGCACGGGTTCCGGACGAGGTGAAGGCCAGCTCGTCCGGCCGGCACCCCACCGCCTCGGCGGCGGCCTCCCGCGCCGCGTCCAGCAGCACCCGGGCCCGCCGCCCCTCCCTGTACAGCCGCGCGGGATCCGCCCACCCCTCGTCGAGCGAGGCCAGCAGGGCCTGCCGGGCAACAGGATGAAGCGGAGCAGCGGAAGCAGCATCGAAGTAGGCCACACAGCAACGCTAGAACGCCGAGCGGGTCAGCGTCCCCAAGGGGCGCGGGGCTGTGACATATGCGGCTCCGCCGCGGGGCGCGAACAACCGCAAACAACCCGCAGCCGCCAATTCAGCGAACCCCCCGGGTGAGTAGGCACCCCTCCCCGAGAACCCCCGGAGGGCGTCGGCTAGGGTTTGGTCCGCATAAACATCCAAACCCCTGCCCGACGCAGGGCGGCGACCGACCAGCGAGAAGGCCAGGCCGCAGCCGATCCGCGCGGGCGAGACTCTCGGGAAGGCGCTACGTGAGTCCCAACGGCTCCGACCGCTCGCCGCGGCGCCCGATGCGGCGGAAGCTGCTGCAGGCACTGACCGCGGGCCTGGTCTTGGCGACAGCCACCGGTTGCTCGTACAACTGGGAAGACTTCCCCCGCCTTGGTATGCCCACCCCGACCACGGAAGAGGCTCCGCGGATCCTCTCCCTGTGGCAGGGGTCCTGGGCGGCTGCGCTCGCCGTCGGCGTGCTGGTGTGGGGTCTGATCCTGTGGAGTGCTTTCTTCCACCGGCGCAGCCGCACCAAGGTCGAGGTTCCTCCGCAGACCCGGTACAACATGCCCATCGAGGCGCTGTACACGGTCGTCCCGCTCATCATCGTCTCGGTGCTGTTCTACTTCACCGCCCGCGACGAGTCCGAGCTGCTCAGCCTCAAGAAGAAGCCCGACGTCACGGTGAACGTGGTCGGCTTCCAGTGGAGCTGGTGCTTCAACTACATCGAGCCGGTCGCCGGTTCCACGGGTGACGCCAAGAAGTCCCCGGAGCTCGACGCGATCCCCGACCGGTTCAAGGACGACTTCCCGGCAGGCGCCGGCGGCGTCTACGACTGCGGTACCCCCGGCACCCGGAACCCGCAGACCAACAACCCGGGCCCGACGCTGTGGCTGCCCAAGGGCAAGACGGTCCGCTTCGTGCTGACCTCGCGTGACGTCATCCACTCCTTCTGGGTGGTGCCGTTCCTGATGAAGCAGGACGTCATCCCGGGCCACACCAACGCCTTCGAGGTGACCCCCAACAAGGAGGGCACCTTCCTGGGCAAGTGCGCCGAGCTCTGCGGCGTCGACCACTCTCGGATGCTGTTCAACGTGAAGGTGGTCTCCCCCGAGCGCTACGAGCAGCACCTCAAGGACCTCGTGGACAAGCAGCAGACCGGTTACGTTCCCGCCGGCATCGCGCAGACGAGCCACGAGAAGAACCGGGAGACGAACAACCTGTGAGCATCCTCAACGAACCCCAGGGTGCCGCGGCAGCAGGGTCCCACTACGAGGACGAGTTGCCGGTCCGGCGCCAGAACCGCGGCAGTGTCGTGGTCAAGTGGCTGACGACGACGGACCACAAGACGATCGGCACGCTGTACCTGGCGACGTCGTTCGCGTTCTTCGTCATCGGTGGCGTGATGGCGCTGTTCATGCGCGCCGAACTCGCCCGGCCTGGTCTGCAGATCATGTCGAACGAGCAGTTCAACCAGGCGTTCACGATGCACGGCACGATCATGCTGCTGATGTTCGCGACGCCGCTGTTCGCCGGCTTCGCGAACTGGATCATGCCGCTGCAGATCGGCGCGCCGGACGTGGCGTTCCCGCGGCTGAACATGTTCGCCTACTGGCTGTACCTGTTCGGCTCGCTGATCGCGGTGGGCGGCTTCCTCACGCCGCAGGGCGCGGCCGACTTCGGCTGGTTCGCCTACAGCCCGCTCTCGGACGCGGTCCGCTCCCCGGGCATCGGCGCCGACATGTGGATCATGGGTCTGGCCTTCTCCGGCTTCGGCACCATCCTCGGCTCGGTCAACTTCATCACCACGATCATCTGCATGCGCGCCCCGGGCATGACGATGTTCCGCATGCCGATCTTCACCTGGAACGTGCTGCTGACCGGTGTGCTGGTCCTGCTCGCCTTCCCGGTCCTGGCCGCGGCCCTGTTCGCCCTGGAGGCGGACCGCAAGTTCGGCGCCCACGTCTTCGACTCCGCCAACGGCGGCGCGTTGCTGTGGCAACACCTCTTCTGGTTCTTCGGCCATCCAGAGGTGTACATCATCGCCCTACCGTTCTTCGGGATCATTTCCGAGGTCATTCCGGTCTTCTCCCGCAAGCCGATGTTCGGTTACACGGGTCTGATCGGCGCGACCATCGCGATCGCGGGCCTGTCCGTGACGGTGTGGGCGCACCACATGTACGTCACCGGCGGTGTGCTGCTGCCGTTCTTCTCCTTCATGACGTTCCTCATCGCGGTCCCGACCGGTGTGAAGTTCTTCAACTGGATCGGCACGATGTGGAAGGGCTCGCTGTCCTTCGAGACGCCGATGCTCTGGGCGACCGGCTTCCTGATCACCTTCACCTTCGGTGGTCTGACCGGTGTCATCCTGGCCTCGCCGCCGATGGACTTCCACGTCTCCGACTCGTACTTCGTGGTGGCCCACTTCCACTACGTCGTCTTCGGCACCGTGGTCTTCGCGATGTTCTCCGGCTTCCACTTCTGGTGGCCGAAGTGGACCGGCAAGATGCTCGACGAGCGCCTCGGCAAGATCACGTTCTGGACGCTGTTCATCGGCTTCCACGGCACGTTCCTGGTCCAGCACTGGCTGGGCGCCGAGGGCATGCCGCGCCGGTACGCCGACTACCTGGCGGCCGACGGCTTCACCGCGCTGAACACGATCTCGACGATCAGCTCGTTCCTGCTCGGCATGTCGATCCTGCCGTTCTTCTACAACGTGTGGAAGACGGCCAAGTACGGCAAGCCGGTCGGCGTCGACGACCCGTGGGGCTACGGCCGCTCCCTGGAGTGGGCCACCTCCTGCCCGCCGCCGCGGCACAACTTCATCACCATGCCGCGGATCCGCAGTGAATCCCCGGCGTTCGACCTGCACCACCCGGAGATCGCCGCCCTCGACCAGCTCGAGAACGTGGGCCACGGCGACAAGGCTCTGGCTGGCGGCAAGGAGGCCGGCAAGTGAAGATCCAGGGCAAGATGTTCATGTGGCTGAGCGCCTTCGTGCTCGTCATGGCGGTCGTCTATGGCGTGTGGTCGAAGGAGCCGGCCGGCACCACGGCCCTCTTCCTGACCTTCGGCCTGTGCATCATGATCGGCTTCTACCTCGGCTTCACGGCCAAGCGGGTCGACGTGGGTCCCCAGGACAACAAGGAGGCGGACGTCGCGGACGACGCCGGCGAGGTCGGGTTCTTCAGCCCGCACAGCTGGCAGCCGCTCTCCCTGGCCATCGGCGGCGCCCTGGCCTTCCTGTCGATCGCGATCGGCTGGTGGCTGATGTACTTCTCGCTGCCGATCATCCTGATCGGCATCTGGGGCTGGGTCTTCGAGTACTACCGCGGTGAGAACCGCACCCAGTAACACGCGCCGAGCGCTTCAGGGGCCCGGACACTCCGAGAGGAGCGTCCGGGCCCCTGCTTCTGCCGCAATCCATGTCACTCGTACGAGTCGCTCGGCGTGCCGCCGTTGACGCGGCTTCCTAGCGTGAGGTCATGAGCCTCACAGTGATCTCCCGCCCCCGCACCGTCGTCAGCTGCACGCTGCTGGTGATAACCCTCTGCGCGGGCGTCACCGCCTGCGGCTCCGACGGCAACCCGCTCTCCGCCCGCCCCTACGACGCGGCGGACCAGATCTCCGTCAACGCCCCCTCCGGGGGCCGCAAGAAGGCCGACCCGGACAAGCCCCTGGAAGTGGTCGCCGAGGACTCCGACGGGCGCATCACGGACGTCACGGCCTACGACGCCGCCGGACGCCACGTGGCCGGCGAACTCGCCGCCGACGGAGGCCGCTGGCACAGCATCTCACCGCTCGCCGCCAACGCCAGCTACACGGTCCGCGTGAGCACCGAGGACGAGGACGGGGCGCCCGGCCGCAAGGTCCTCACCTTCGACACGGGCAGGCCCACCACCAAGAAGCGCCTGGACGTCACCTTCGGCCCCAAGAAGGGCACCTACGGCGTCGGCCAGCCCATCACGGCCGAGCTGAGCCAGCCCGTCAAGGACCGCGCCCAGCGGGCCGTCGTCGAACGCGCCCTCAAGGTCTCCTCCACGCCCGCCACGGACGGTGCCTGGCACTGGGTGGACGACAAGAAGCTCCACTACCGCCCGAAGGAGTACTGGCCCGCGCAGGCCACCATCCAGGTCCGCAGCAACCTGCCGGGCATCAAGATCGGCGACCGCATGTGGGGCGGCAAGGCCAAACCCCTGACCATCACCACGGCCGACAAGGTCATCGCCGTCACGGACGCCGCCGCCCACCAGATGACCGTCTACAAGAACGACGAGATCGTCCGGCAGATACCGGTCACCACCGGCATGCCCGGCTACGACACGCGCAACGGCGTCAAGGTCGTCCTGGCCAAGGAGGGCACCGTCCGCATGACCAGCGCCAGCATCGGCGCCTCGGACTTCTACGACCTGATCGTGCACCACTCGGTGCGCGTCACCAACAGCGGCGAGTACGTCCACGCGGCCCCCTGGTCCGTGGGCTCCCAGGGCTACGCCAACGTCAGCCACGGCTGCACCGGCATGAGCACCGAGAACGCCGCGTGGTTCTACGAGAACGTCCGCGAGGGCGACATCGTCAAGGTCATCAACTCCGCCGGCGACACGATGGCCCCCTTCGGCAACGGCTTCGGCGACTGGAACCTCGACTGGAGCAAGTGGCGCACCGGCAGCGCCCTCATGGGCGGCACCCCCGAGGGCCCCACACCAGCGGACAGAGCCCGGCTGAGACCGCAGAGCGTCTGACCGCCCTCAGGGTCACGTCCTCAGGGGCGCGGGGAACTGCGCGACAAGCCACAGACCACCCGCACCCGCCCACGAACAGGCAATCCCGGGCTCCTAGGCGTTCAAAGCCGCCCTCTCCCGCAACAGCGAAGCCAACGCCGCGGCGAACTCCACCGGCTCCACCGGCAACGTCACCGCCGCCTCCGCACGGCTCCACGTCGCCAGCCACGCATCCTGCGGCCGCCCGATCAGCAACAGCACCGGAGGACAGTCGAAGATCTCGTCCTTGATCTGCCGGCAGACCCCCATGCCGCCCATCGGCACGGCCTCCCCGTCCAGCACACAGACGTCGATCCCGCCCCGGTCCAGCTCCTTGATCACCGCCGCCGGGGTCGCGCACTCCACGAACTCCACCACCGGGACGTCCGGAGCCGGCCGTCGGCCGGTCGCGAGCCGCACCTGCTCGCGGGTGTTGGAGTCGTCGCTGTAGACCAGCACCGTGGCGGTCGGCTGCATTGTTCCTCCGTGACGTCAGCGTCGTAAGGACAGGCCCGTTGGGCCGGATGCTACTCCCTTGAACACCACGTCAACAGCGGTACGACCGGCTTAGACACTCCGAACGGCACCCCCCGGAGTGAGGGCGGGATAAGCGACCGACATAATGTCGGTCGTGGCGACAGCAACGACAGTAGAAACCGGGCACGCGCACCCGTCGGTCAACCGGCCGAACCTCACCAGCGTCGGAACCATCATCTGGCTGAGTTCCGAGCTGATGTTCTTCGCGGCCCTCTTCGCGATGTACTTCACCCTGCGATCGGTGACGGGTCCCGATCACTGGAAGGAGATGGCGAGCCATCTCAACTTCCCGTTCTCGGCGACGAACACCACCATCCTGGTGCTCTCCTCCCTCACCTGCCAGCTCGGCGTCTTCGCCGCCGAGCGCGGTGACGTGAAGAAGCTGCGGATGTGGTTCATCGTCACCTTCATCATGGGCGCGATCTTCATCGGCGGTCAGGTCTTCGAGTACACGGAGCTGGTCAAGGAGGCGGGCCTGTCCCTCTCCTCCGACCCGTACGGCTCGGTCTTCTACCTGACCACCGGCTTCCACGGCCTGCACGTGACGGGCGGACTCATCGCCTTCCTGCTGGTCCTGGGCCGGACGTACGCGGCCCGGAGGTTCACCCACGAGCAGGCGACCGCCGCGATCGTCGTGTCCTACTACTGGCACTTCGTCGATGTCGTCTGGATCGGCCTCTTCGCCACGATCTACATGATCAAGTAGCAGGGCCAGCATCCGCCGGCGCCCGACGAGGCGCGCATCCCAGAAGCATCGACGCAGAAGATCCTGACACCGGGGTAATCCGTGAAAAAGCTCTCCGCACGACGACGCCATCCGATGGCGGCGCTCGTCGTCCTACTCCTCGCGCTGGTCTTCAGCGGGGGGCTGTACGCCGTGTTCGCACCCACGAGCAAGGCCGAGGCCGACACAACCGCCCAGTCCCTCGCCATCGAGGAGGGCAAGAAGCTCTACTCGGTCGGCTGCGCCAGTTGCCACGGCACCGGCGGTCAGGGCACCTCCGACGGCCCGAGCCTGGTGGGTGTGGGCGCCGCGTCCGTCGACTTCCAGGTGGGCACCGGCCGTATGCCGGCCGCCACCTCCCAGGGCCCGCAGGTCCCGAAGAAGAAGAACATCTACACCCAGGCCGAGATCGACCAGCTGGCGGCGTTCATCGCCTCGCTGGGCGCTGGTCCGTCCATCCCGACGGAGGACCAGTACAGCCCCGAGGGCGCCGACATCGCCAAGGGCGGTGAGCTCTTCCGGACCAACTGCGCGCAGTGCCACAACTTCACGGGCAAGGGTGGCGCCCTGACGCACGGCAAGTTCGCTCCCACCCTGGAGGGCGTCGAGCCGAAGCACATCTACGAGGCCATGCAGACCGGCCCGCAGAACATGCCGTCCTTCCCCGACACCACGCTGTCGGAGAAGAACAAGAAGGACATCATCGCGTACCTCGACGCGGTCAACAGCGAGAAGACCGAGAGCCCCGGCGGCCTCGAACTGGGCGGTCTGGGACCGGTCAGTGAGGGCCTCTTCGGCTGGATCTTCGGTCTCGGCGGACTGATCGCCGTCGCCGTGTGGGTCGCCGCCCGGACCGCAAAGGCCAAGAAGTCATGAGTAGCCAAGACATTCCAGAAGAGAACCTGCCTGCCGAGCAGGCCGCAGGGCATGACGAGCACGGGCACGGCGCGGTGAGCGTCGCGGACGAGAAGCACCCGTTCGCCGACCCGGGTCTGCCTCCCCACGAGCACCGGATCCAGGACATCGACGAGCGGGCCGCCAAGCGGTCCGAGCGCTCGGTCGCCCTGATGTTCACGGTGTCGATGCTGGCGACCATCGGCTTCATCGCCGCGTTCGTGGCGATCCCGGTCGACAAGTCGGTCTACATCTTCCCGCTCGGCCACATCAGCGCCCTGAACTTCGCGCTGGGCATGACGCTCGGCATCGCGCTGTTCTGCATCGGCGCGGGCGCGGTCCACTGGTCCCGCACCCTGATGTCGGACGTGGAGATCGCCGACGAGCGGCACCCGATCGAGGCGGAGCCCGAGGTCCGCGAGAAGGTCTTCGCGGACTTCAAGCAGGGCACCAAGGAGTCGGCGCTCGGCCGCCGCAAGCTGATCCGCAACACCATGCTCGGCGCGCTCACGCTGGTGCCGCTCTCCGGCGTCGTGCTGCTGCGCGACCTCGGCCCGCTGCCCGGCACCAAGCTCCGCCACACGCTGTGGTCCAAGGGCAAGCTGCTCGTGAACATGAACACGAACCAGCCGCTGCGTCCCTCGGACGTCGCGGTCGGTTCGCTGACCTTCGCCAAGCCCGAGGGCCTGGAGGAGCACGACCACGAGTTCCAGAACGAGATCGCCAAGGCCGCCCTGATGATCGTCCGGATCCAGCCGGAGAACATCAAGGACAAGCGCGAGCTCGAGTGGTCGCACGAGGGCATCGTCGCGTACTCGAAGATCTGCACCCACGTCGGCTGCCCGATCTCCCTGTACGAGCAGCAGACGCACCACGTGCTCTGCCCCTGCCACCAGTCCACCTTCGACCTCTCCGACGGTGCCCGAGTGATCTTCGGTCCCGCCGGTCACGCCCTGCCGCAGCTCCGCATCGGCGTGAACGACGAGGGCTACCTCGAGGCGCTCGGCGACTTCGAAGAGCCCGTCGGCCCTGCTTTCTGGGAGCGCGGATGAGCACTGCACAAGAACGTCGCAAGGCGCCCGCGGGTGAGCGGGTGGCCGACTGGGCCGACGGCCGTCTGGGGATCTACTCCCTGGCCAAGGCCAACATGCGCAAGATCTTCCCGGACCACTGGTCCTTCATGCTGGGCGAGATCTGCCTCTACAGCTTCATCATCATCATCCTCACGGGTGTGTACCTGACGCTGTTCTTCCACCCGTCGATGAACGAGGTGGAGTACCACGGCAGTTACGTCCCGCTCCAGGGGCAGCTGATGTCGGAGGCGTTCGCCTCCACGCTGGACATCAGCTTCGACGTCCGCGGCGGTCTGCTCATCCGGCAGATCCACCACTGGGCGGCGATCATCTTCCTCGCCGGCATGTTCGTGCACATGATGCGCGTCTTCTTCACCGGCGCGTTCCGCAAGCCGCGCGAGATCAACTGGCTGTTCGGCTTCCTGCTGTTCGTCCTGGGCATGTTCACCGGTTTCACCGGCTACTCGCTCCCGGACGACCTGCTCTCCGGCACCGGTGTCCGCTTCACGCAGGGCGCGATCCTGTCCGTGCCGATCGTCGGCACGTACATCTCGATGTTCCTGTTCGGCGGGGAGTTCCCGGGCACCGACTTCGTCGCCCGGTTCTACTCGATCCACATCCTGCTGCTGCCGGGCATCATGCTCGGGCTCGTGGTCGGCCACCTGATCCTGGTCTTCTACCACAAGCACACCCAGTTCGCGGGTCCCGGCCGCACCAACAAGAACGTCGTCGGCATGCCGCTGCTGCCGGTCTACATGGCCAAGGCCGGAGGCTTCTTCTTCCTGGTCTTCGGTGTCATCGCGGCCCTCGCCGGCATCGCGACCGTCAACCCGATCTGGGTCCTCGGCCCCTACCGTCCCGACCAGGTGTCGACCGGTGCCCAGCCCGACTGGTACATGGGCTTCGCCGAGGGTCTGGTCCGCGCCATGCCCGGCTGGGAGATCAACTTCTGGGGTCACACGCTCGTCCTGGGCGTGTTCATCCCGCTGGTCCTCTTCGGCCTGTTCCTCGCGATCATCGCCCTGTACCCGTTCATCGAGTCGTGGGTCACCGGCGACAAGCGCGAGCACCACATCCTGGACCGGCCGCGCAACGCCCCGACGCGCACCGCCTTCGGTGTCGCCTGGGTCACCGGCTACATGATCATGCTGATCGGCGGTGGCAACGACATCGTCGCCACGCACTTCCACCTGTCGATCAACGCGGTCACCTGGTTCGTCCGGATCGGGTTCTTCGTCGGACCGGTCATCGCCTTCATCATCACCAAGCGGATCTGCCTCGGCCTGCAGCGCCGGGACAAGGACAAGGTGCTGCACGGCCGCGAGTCGGGCATCATCAAGCGCCTGCCGCACGGTGAGTTCATCGAGGTGCACGAGCCGCTCAGCCAGGAGCAGCTGTACACGCTCACCGCGCACGAGCAGTACCAGCCGGTCGAGCTCGGCCCGACGGTCGACGAGAACGGTGTCGAGCGCAAGGTGAAGGGCTCCGAGAAGCTGCGCGCCAAGCTCAGCGACGCCTATTACGGCGAGGGCGCCCAGATCCCGAAGCCCACCGCCGAGGAGTACCGGGAGATCACGAGCGGCCACGGCCACCACTGATCACTGCTTCGCCACGCCACAGAAGGGCCCCGTCCGGTGTTCGGACGGGGCCCTTCGCGGTGCCGTGGGCTGGATAGGGTGGACCTCGTTGAGACTCTCGTCCCGTAGTGCGGGACGCCTGACCCTGGAGCGGCTTATGAGCGCTGTGACCCCCGCTGGAGGCGACACCGCGGCGGGCCGCTCCTGGCCCCTGCTGTTGAACGGCCTGCTGGAGGGCCGGGACCTGACGGCCGACGACACCGCGTGGGCGATGGACCTGATCATGCGCGGCGAGGCGACGGACGCGCAGATCGCCGGGTTCGTGGTGGCGCTGCGCGCCAAGGGCGAGACCGTCGAGGAGATCGCCGGGTTCGTCCGGGCGATGTACGAGCACGCGAACGTCATCGAGGTGCCGGGCCCGGCGGTCGACATCGTCGGCACCGGCGGCGACGGGGCGAAGACCGTCAACATCTCCACCATGTCGGCGATCGTCGTCGCCGGCGCGGGTGCGAAGGTCGTCAAGCACGGCAACCGCGCCGCGTCCTCGGCGTCCGGCGCCTCGGACGTCCTGGAGAAGCTCGGCGTCAACCTGGAGCTGCCGACGCACCGGGTGGCCGGGGTGGCCGAGGAGGCCGGGATCACCTTCTGCTTCGCGGCGAAGTTCCACCCGTCGATGCGGTACGCGGGCGCGGCACGCGGCCAGTTGGGCATCCGGACGATCTTCAACGTCCTCGGACCGCTGACCAACCCGGCGAAGGTCCGGTCCCAGGCGGTCGGCGTGGCGGACCCGCGCATGGCGCCGATCGTCGCGGGCGTCTTCGCCGAGCGCGGCCACTCCTCCCTGGTCTTCCGCGGCGACGACGGCCTCGACGAGCTGACCACCACGGCCACCTCCCGGGTGTGGGTCGTCCGGGACGGCAAGGTGACCGAGGAGGCCTTCGACCCGCGCGAGGTGGGCATCGAGCTGGTCCCCGTGGAGGCGCTGCGCGGCGCGGACGCCTCCTACAACGCCGAGGTCGCCCGCCGCCTGCTGGACGGCGAGACCGGCCCGGTCCGGGACGCGGTGCTGCTGAACTCGGCCGCGGCCCTGGTGGCGCTGGAGCCGGGCACGGGCACGCTGGCCGAGCAGATCCGCGCCGGGCTGGCGAAGGCCGCCGAGTCGATCGACTCCGGGGCCGCCAAGCGGACCCTGGAGCGGTGGGTGGCCGCCAGCAACAAGTAGCGCGCGACTCGGCGTCCCGCGATCCGGACTCGGGTTGCGGGACGCCGATCACTTCACGTACGTTCCCGTACCAGGTCATGAGTGACAGTCATGAGGCCCCGGCCGACTGTCCGGCAACCCTCCGTCCGTGGCGGGGTGCCCCGGGTGAAGACCAGGCCGCAGGCAGCGAGGTCTGCGGCAAGCGCGGACCCCTCGCACGCTTTTGGAAAGTGTGGGACCAGGGGTCCTGGTCGACGAGGAGCCTTCCGTGAGTCAGCGAATGCGATAGGGCCGCAGAGCCCCGCCTCCGCACACCCTTTCTCTCTCTTCACCCCTGTCTCTCACGGGAGTTCACCATGTCCGTCTCCACCGTTGCCGCCGACCGTTCCGTTTGTGCCCCGCTGCCCGTTCTGGGCCGGGATGTCACCGTGCCGCTCGTGACCGGCGGTGAGGTCACCTACGCCGCGCTCGACTACGCCGCCAGCGCCCCGGCGCTCCAGCGGGTCTGGGACGACGTCGCCGCCTACGCGCCGTACTACGGCAGCGTCCACCGCGGTGCCGGGTACC
Source organism: Streptomyces sp. NPDC006140 (assembly GCF_040628815.1). NCBI lineage: Bacteria > Bacillati > Actinomycetota > Actinomycetes > Kitasatosporales > Streptomycetaceae > Streptomyces > Streptomyces sp. NPDC006140. Next base: position 790,965 of record NZ_JBEXTS010000001.1, read on the forward strand.
TGTCCCAGCTGTCGACCGACCTGTTCGAGACCGCCCGCCGGACCGTCGCGGAGTTCCTCGACTGCCGTGCCGGCGACCAGGTGGTGTTCACCCGGTCCACCACCGACTCCCTCAACCTCCTCGCCGCGGCCCTGCCGGAGGGCTGCCAGGTCTACGTCTTCGAGACCGAGCACCACGCCTCCCTGCTGCCCTGGCGGGGCGCCCGCGTCACCTACCTCGACGCGCCGAGCAGCCCCCGCCAGGCCGTCGAGACCCTGGAGAGCGCCCTCGCCGACCGCGACCCCCACGGCCCGGCCCTGGTCTGCGTCACCGGCGCCTCGAACGTCACCGGCGAGCTGTGGCCCGTACGGGAGCTGGCGGCGGCCGCGCACGCCCAGGGCGCGCGGATCGTGCTGGACGCCGCCCAACTGGCCCCGCACCACCCGGTGTCCGTCACGGACCTCGACGTCGACTGGGTCGCCTTCTCCGGGCACAAGCTGTACGCGCCCTTCGGCTCCGGCGTCCTGGCCGGGCGGGCCGACTGGCTGCGCGAGGCCGAGCCGTACCTCGCGGGTGGCGGCGCCTCCCGCAAGGTCGCGCGGCGCACGGACGGGGGAGTGGACGTGGAGTGGCACGAGAGCGCCGCCCGCCACGAGGCCGGCTCCCCGAACGTCATCGGCGCCTACGCCGTCGCCTCCGCCTGCAAGGCCCTCACCGAGGCCGGATTCGACACCCTCGTCGCCCGTGAGCAGTACCTGATCGAGAAGGTGCGCGCGGGGCTCGCCGAGGTGCCTCAGGTCCGGATCCTCTCCCTCTTCGGGGCCGACGCCCCGCGCGTCGGGGTGATCTCCTTCGTCGTCGACGGCTGGAACAGCTCCCACTTCGCCGCCGCCCTCTCCGCCGAGTACGGCATCGGCGTCCGGGACGGGCTGTTCTGCGCCCACCCGCTGCTGCGCACGCTGCTCGGCAGCGACCCGCAGACGCAGGGCGAGTGCGGGGCGCCCGAGGCGGCGCCCGGGGAGAAGTCCCTCAACGCCATCCGCGTGAGCTTCGGGGCCGGCACGCCGGACGAGCACGTCGAGCGGTTCGTGAGCGCGGTGAAGGAGCTCGTGACGGACGGCGCCAAGTGGAACTACCGCACGGAGGACGGGCGTTGCGTCCCGGACACCTCGGCGTGAGCCGGTAGCCGGGCGCCCAGGACGATCATCCGCAGGGCCCGCTCGGTGGCGTCGGTGAGCAGCTCGCTCGCCCGCAGCAGCGCCTCCGCCAGCTCCATCGGGGCGGGCAGGATGCCGTGGCAGGCGTCCACGCCCGGCACCTCGTGCGCGCCCTCGCCGAGCGTGCCCGCCAGGGCCAGGACCGGGCGGCCGTACAGCTTGGCCCGGCGGGCCACCTCGGCCGGGACCTTGCCGCGGGGCGTCTGGTGGTCCAGGGCGCCCTCGGCGGTGACGACCAGGTCGGCCCGGGCCAGGCGGGCGTCCAGGTCGAGGTGGTCCAGCAGCACGTCGAAGCGGGGCAGGAGGCGGGCGCCGAGCGCGGCGAGACCGGCTCCCAGGCCGCCGGAGGCTCCGGTTCCGGGGCCGTGGCGGAGGTCGGTGTCCGGTACGGCGACGTCCCGGGTGAGGACGAAGGCCCAGTTCTCCAGCGCGGCCGACAACTCCTCGACCTGCTCGGGCGTCGCCCCCTTCTGCGGCCCGAAGACCCGGGCCACACCGCGCTCGCCGCACAGCACGTTGTACGGGTTGCAGGCGACGAGCAGTTCCACCTCCGCGAGACGGGGGTCGAGGCCCCTCGGGTCGATGCGGTGCAGGCGGGCCAACGCGCGGCCGCCGTGCGGGAGTTCCCTGCCGTTGTCGTCCAGGAGTCGGGCGCCCAGCGCCTGGAGCGCGCCCGCGCCCCCGTCCGAGGTGCCCGAGTCGCCGCAGCCGACGAGGATCCGCCGTACGCCGGAGTCGAGCGCGGCGCGGAGCAGTTCGCCGACGCCGTAGGTGGTGGTGGCGCCCGGGTCGCGCAGATCGCCCGGGACGAGGGAGAGGCCGGCGACCGCCGCCATCTCCACCACCGCGGTGTCCCCGTCGCCCAGGAGGGCGAAATGGGCGGCGATGGTCTCCCCGACCGGGCCGGTCGCGGGCACGGTGACGATCCTGCCGCCGGTCGCGGCGGCCAGGGTGAGGGCCGTGCCCTCGCCGCCGTCCACCAGCGGGACGAGGTCGAGCTCGGCGTCGGGCAGGACACGGCGTACGCCGGCCGCGATGGCGTCGGCGGCGGCCTCCGCGGACAGGGACTCCTTGAAGCCGCTGGGGGCTACGACGACACGGGTCAGCATGGAGGGCTCCTTAACGGGTGACGGACACGCCGAGCAGCGGCCACACGGCGACGGCGAAGAGCAGCACGAGGGCGGCGGTCAGCGGGGCCAGGAAGGCGGACAGCCGCAGCAGGTCGCGCGGGGTGTAGGTGGGGGTGCCGGGGAGCTGCGCGAAGAGCGTGACCGGCTTGGCGGAGGCGGGCAGGGTGTGGCAGAAGCCCGCGGCGGCGGTGGAGGCGAGCGCGGCGGCGACCGGGTTGACGCCGACGCCGACGGAGGCGGCCACGACCAGCGGCACCAGGACCGAGGAGCGGGCCGAGCGGGACTGCAGGACCAGATGGGCCGCCGTGCTGACGGCGATCACGATCGCCAGGAACACCACCGGGGACTCGTTCGCCGGCAGCCCGGAGACCAGCCACTTCGCCGCCCCGGAGTCGGCGAGCGCGACGCCCATCGCCATCGTCGCCGCCATGAACAGCAGCAGCGACCAGGGGACGGTCTTCAGCGCGTCCTTCAGGCGCACGGTGCCCAGGGCGGGCGAGGAGGCGATGACGGCGCCGATCAGCGCGACCAGGGCCGGCGGCACCCGGTGCAGCGGCTCGCTGCACCACAGGAGCACCACCGTGGCGAGGAGCAGGGCGCAGCGCTTCTCGGCCTGGCTCCAGGGGCCGGTGACCGGCTGCTCGCTGTGCTCCTGGATCTGCTCGGGGGTGATCCGGACCGGGCCGCGGCGGTCCGCGCGCCGGGTCGTCGTCAGCAGGACCACCTCGGCGGCCAGGTGCGAGGAGACCACGGCCAGCGGCAGCCCCAGCAGCAGCCACTCCGTGAAGCCGATGTGCTGCCCGGTCGTCTCCCACAGCACCGACACGGTGATCAGATGCGCGCCCGCGCCGATCAGGGTCGCCACCGCCGACAGAAGGATCACGGTCGGGAACAGCAGCGCCAGCATCACGACCAGTCGTTTCCGGTCGGCGAGGACCTTCGCCAAGGCGAGGAACACCGGCAGCGCGAGCGCGGCCCGGCCCGAGGTGGCGGGCACCGCGAACGCCGTGACGACCAGGGCGGCGGTCGTCAGGTGCACCAGCTGCCGTACGGTGCGCGCCCCGCTGACCAGGAACACCGCCGCCCGGCCCGCGAGCCCGGTCCGGCTCACCGCGGCGGCCAGCACGAACGCGCAGATCAGCAGCCAGACCGTGGCATCGCCGAGCGTGCCGAACAGGGTGTCGCTGCTGATCACCCCGGTCACCGTGAGCGCGAGCCCGGCGCCCAGCGCGATGTAGGTGTCGTCGATCGACGTCCCGATCCAGGCGCAGGTCGCGAGCGCGAACACGGCGAGAGTGAACCGGGCGTCGCCGCCGAGCCCCGGGAAGTTCGCGGGGACGGCGAGCAGTGCGCACAACGACAGCGCGATGCACAGGGCGGTGGTGGTTCGGAGGTTCAGCGTCACACCGTCGAGGATTCGCCCGGGCGGTGAGCCGTCGATGAGTCCTTCATGAAGGAACTTTCACCACAGTGCCCCAGGGGCGCGGGGAACGGCGCGATCAGCCCACGACGTCCCGCACCCGGCAACGGCACCCGAGCGGCACTACGGCAGCCGGTACCCCATCCCCCGCACCGTCTCCACGCGCTCCGCCCCCAGCTTCTTCCGCAGCGTCCGCACGTACACGTCCACGATGTTGGACCCCGGGTCGAAGTCGTACCCCCACACATGGGACAGGATCTGCTCCCGGGACAGCACCTGCCCGGGATGCCGCAGGAACAGCTCCAGCAGCACGAACTCACGCGCTGTCAGATCGACCGTCCGTTCCCCGGACCGGGCGCGCCGCGTGCGCAGATCGAGGCTGAGGGAGCCCGACCTGAGCACCGTCACCTCCGGCGCCCGCGCCGCCGTGCGGAGCCTGAGCCGCACCCGGGCGAGCAGTTCCTCGAACCGGAACGGCTTGGTCATCCAGTCGTCGGCGCCGCCCTCAAGACCGGCCACGGTGTCCCGGACGGAGTCCCGCGCGGTCAGTACGATCACCGGCACCGTCACCCGCGCCTCGCGCAGCTCGCGCAGGATCGTGAAGCCGTCCCGGCCGGGCAGCCCGATGTCCAGGACGACGAGGTCGAAGCCGCCGGTCAGGGCGTACTCGTACCCCGCGTCGCCGTCGGTGACGACGGTGGTGGTGAAGCCGTTGGAGCGCAGGCCCTTCTCCACGAAGGAGGCGATGCGCTCCTCGTCCTCGACGATGAGGATGCGGTTCACGGCAGGTCCCCTTCCGGTACCCGGTGCGCGTGCAGGACGAGGGCGAAGGTGGCGCCGCCCCCGGGTGTGTCGTGGAGCCGTACCCGGCCCCGGTGGCCCTCGGCGATCGCCTTGACGATGGACAGCCCGAGTCCGGCGCCGGAGCCCCGGGCGCCGCGGCGGGCCGTGCCGCGCCGGAAACGCTCGAAGATCACCTCCCGGTCCTGGGGCTGCACCCCGGGCCCGGAATCGGCGACGTACAGCTCCAGGTCCGGGCCGTCGGCGCGGGAGCCGATGCGGATGGTCTGGCCGGTCGTGGTGTGCTGCACGGCGTTCTGCGCGAGCTGCACCATGGCCTGGGTGATCCGCTGCGGGTCCAGCTCGGCCTCCAGGTCGGCGACCCCGTCCAGCTGCCAGTCGCGTTCGCCGAGGGTGCGGGCCTTGACGTAGACGTCGGCGGTCAGTTCGGCGACCTGGACCGGCTCGGGCGTGACGAAGTCGGGGCGTTCGGCCTTGGCGAGCAGCAGCAGGTCCTCGACGATGCGGCTCATCCGGTCCAGCTCGTCGGTGACCAGCCGGACCGTCTCCTCGCGCTCGGCCGGGTCGTCGCCCATGACCTCCAGATGGCCGCGCACGATGGTGATGGGCGTGCGCAGCTCGTGGCCGGCGTCGTCGACGAACTCGCGCTGCGCGGCGAAGGCCCGCTCCAGCCGGTCGAGCATGCCGTTGAACGTCTCGGCGAGGGCCGCTATGTCGTCGTGGCCGTGCACCGGGATCCGGCGCGTGAGGTCCTGCTCGGTGAGCTGCGCGGCCGCGGTGCGCACCACCCGCACCGGCTTGAGGATCCGCCCGGCGACCGCCCAGGCGATGCCGACGGTCAGCAGCAGGGCAACCCCGGAGATGACGAGCAGCGTGCGGAACACGGTGTTCACGCGGGTCTGCTCCCGCTCCGGGTGGAAGGCGACGACGAACGCGGCGTCCGGCGCCCGGCCCGGCTGGGCCACGGTGACCTTGGCCCAGCGGATCTCGCCGTGCGGCCGGTGCAGCACACCGGAGGACTCGGGGGAGTCGAAGATGCGGCGCCGCGCCTCCGGGTCCCGGTGCAGGGGCAGGGCGACGGGCAGGTCGTGCGGCTGGCGGATCTGCCGGGGGCCGCGGTCCGCCCGGCCGACCAGGCCGATCAGCTCCTCGTCCGCGTCCGGGTACTGCCGTTCCAGGAAGACCGTGAGCAGCCGGTCCGCGTCGGTGAACGGCCGGCCGGTCTGCGGATCCCCGCCGCGCTCCTCGAAGTTGGCGAACTCGCCGGTCTCCTGGGTGAGCAGCCGGTTGATCCGGTTGTCGACGTCCCGCATCAGGAACGAACGGGTGGTCATGGCCACCGAGGCGAGCGCGACCGCCATCACGAGCAGCAGCCACAGCAGGATGCGGACCCGGGCGGAGATCCGCCGGCGGCCCGTGTCAGTTGTCGTTTCCGGCGTCGTCGTCGCGCGGCCCGTCGTCTCCGGTGCCCCGGCCGCGGTCGTCGTCGTCATCGTCACTCGCTGAGCTGTCGGTCACCGGAGGCCGCGAGACGACCTCGTCGCCCGGCGTGGACTCGGGTGAGGGCTTCGGGGTCGGCTCCAGGGTGGAGGTGGGCGTGGGCGTGCCGCGGTCCAGCTCCACCTGCTGGGCGGGCACCTTGGGCGACTCGGGGCGGTCGGCGAAGGCGTAGCTGGTCGCGGCGATGCCCAGCGGGATCAGCACGACGGCGGACAGGGCCGCCATACGACGGGAGAAAGCCATGCGCCCGATCCTGCGGACGGAACCCGGAGCGGACGATGAACCCCGGATGAAGAACTCTTCATCCGGGAGTCGGGGGCCCGGCCCCAGGGCGTGCCGGACGGGCCTAGTTGTCCAGGCCGATCGAGAACGCCGCCTCCAGGTCGTGCTGCGAGTAGGTGCGGAACGCCACGTGCGTGTCCGTCCCCTCCACACCGGGGATCTTGCTGATCCGCCCCGGGATGACCTCCGCCAGGTCCTCGTGCCGCTTCACCCGGACCATCGCGATCAGGTCGTAGGTGCCGGTCACGGAGAAGACCTCGCTGACGTTGTCCAGCGCCGCGATCGACTCCGCGATCTCGGGAATCCGGTCCACGCTGGTCTTGATGAGGACGATCGCGGTGATCACGGCTGGTTCTCTCCCTCGGGGGCCGGAGCAGGGGCGGCCTTCACTCTAGTGGGGCCGGTCGGGCGGCCGTAGCGGACCGATGCGTAGCCGAAGCCGAGCCCGAAGCCGATCAGGTGGGCGAGGTAGGCCACCCCCGGCCCGTCCGAGGCCCGCCCCGCCGCCAGCCACTGCAGGGCCGCCCAGAACGGCAGGACGATCCACGCCGGGAAGCGCACCGGCAGGAAGAAGAGGAACGGCAGGAGACTGGTCACCCGGGCCCGGGGGAACAGGTACAGGAACGCGCCGAGGACCGCCGAGATCGCCCCCGAGGCGCCGACCAGGGACTGCTCGCTGTCCGCGTTGGCGACGGCGTAGCCCAGCAGGGCCAGGTAGCCGCAGCCGACGTAGAACAGGGTGAACTGCACCCGGCCCATCCGTTCCTCGGTCATCGCCCCGAAGACGTAGAGGAAGAGCATGTTGCCGAGCAGGTGCACCCAGCTGCCGTGGACGAACAGGGCCGTCAGGGGGGTCAGGGCCGATCCGGCCGACCCGTCGAACAGTTCTGCGGGGATCACGCCCCAGCGCCGGAAGTAGGCCCGCTGCTCGGCGAGGAGGCCGTCGCCCGCGCCGTACGCCGGATTCAGGCCCGAGGCGGGCCCTGCCAGGAAGAGCAGGCAGCACAGGGCGATCAGTGAGTACGTCACCGGCGCCGACGCCCCCTGGACCGATCGGGCCGCCCGGACGATCGACGCGCTCCACGTTCTGATCATGAATACAGAGCATGACGTAACCGGACGCAACCGCACAGACCGCCTCGCCGCCGTGGACGCGTGGGCCACGGGGAGCCACCAGGCCGTAGGGTTACGAGCCACACGCACCGGGGAAGCCCGGTGGCGTCACGGACACTAGAAGGAAAGAGAACAGGTCACGATGACGGTTCCCCTGCCGACCGCCGAGACGCGGTGGCGCTGCACCCTCTGCGGCAACCTCACGCGGTTCGACGTGACCCGCTCGTCGAAGGTCGTGGAGTACGTCCACCTGGACCTGGCCGGAGAGCCGAAGGTCGAGGAGCGCGAGGTGCTCAGTGAGACCATCGAGTCGGTGCGCTGCCGCTGGTGCAACGCGGTGGACCAGGTGGAACTCGTGGACAGGCCGGGTGCCGGCTCCTGACAGGAGCGGCCCCCGCACAGGCATTGGGGTGTGACGGATGGTGGAGACCACGGGCGGGGGGCCGGGCGACGGCGCCGCCGAGGTGCTCGACCGTCCCCTGCCCGACGGCGTGCGCCGCAGGGTCGTGCAGATCGTCTCCGACGGCTTCGGCTCGCTGACGGTCGGTGAGCTGCCCGCGCAGCTCAGGCAGTACGCCCGGTTCGCCCCGAACCGCCGGGCCAAGTTCGCCGGCAACGCCATGGCCGCGGCGCTGGAGACCGACCCGCTGTTCCGGCAGCGCATCGGGGAGAAGCTCAGAGAGGCCCAGCCGGAACTGACCGGCGCCCTCGACTCAGGCTCCCCGCCCCCGGCCGCGGACCCGCTCGACGTGGCGGCCGCGGCCTACGTACTGCGGCCCCTCGGCTGGGTGAAACTGGTGACCGCCGCCGGCGAGGAGGCCCAGCGGGCCGACGCCGAGCGCGCCGACGAGGAGAACCGGGCCGAGCTGGAGCGGCTGCGCGCCGAGCTCGACCGGGCCCGCGACCACACCCGGGCCGAGACCGAGCGGCTGCGCGCGGAGCTGGAATCCGCCAAGAAGGAAACTGAGTCGCTGCACCGCAAGCTCCGCGCCGCCCTCAGCGACGTCAAGCGCGGCGAGGCCGCCCTGCGCAAGGCGCACGGCGAGATCGAGGCCGTGCGCGCCGAGGGGCAGGCCCAGGTGTCCGCCGCCGAGAGCGAGACCCGGCGCCTCAAGGCGCGGCTGGGCGAGACCGAGGCCGCCCTGGAGGCCGCGCGCCGGGCCGCCCGCGAAGGCCGCAGCGTCGAGGACATGCGGGTGCGGCTGCTGCTGGACACCCTGCTGGACGCGACCCAGGGGCTCCGCCGCGAACTGGCCCTGCCGCCGGTGTCGGTGCGGCCCGCCGAGACCGTCGACGCCGTCGAGCCGGGCCGGATGACCCCGAAGGACATCGCCGCCCGCGCCCTGTCGGAGAACGACCCGCAGGTCCTCGACCAGCTGCTCGCGCTGCCGCAGGCCCACCTCGTCGTCGACGGCTACAACGTCACCAAAACGGGCTATCCGCAGATGCCGCTGGAGAAGCAGCGCCTGCGGCTGCTCGGGCAGCTCTCCCAACTGGCGGCGCAGAGCGGCGCCGAGGTGACCTGCGTCTTCGACGGGGCCGAACTGGCCGCGCCGGTGCTGCTCGCGCCACCGCGCGGCGTCCGCGTGCTGTTCTCGAAGCCGGGCGTCACCGCCGACGAGCTGATCCGCCAGCTGGTCCGCGCCGAACCCCCGGGCCGCCCGGTCATCGTGGCCTCCACCGACCGCGAGGTCGCCGACGGAGTGGCCCGCGCGGGCGCCCGTCCCGTGGCCTCGGCGATGCTCCTCAAGCGCCTTTCGCGGTCGTAGGGGGCGTACGTCCGCTCCGTAACCTCCGGGCGTGATGCCCGAATTGATGGGACCTGTGGGGCACGTTAAGTCAAGTGGGTCTCACCGCCTGTGAATCCAGATGAAAAGATGGCTTGCTGTGGCGCAATTTTTCAGCTGAGGATTTGAACTGATCACAGGAAGGTCACTAGGGTCAGGCCCCGAACCTCCGCTCGGGTGATCACTCATCGGGAGAGACGGCGGAGGGGCCAGAAGGAGCTTTTCACCCGTGGCGTCCCACCGTCGTCCGAAGCAGCCGAGCCGCGCACGTGTGACCGTGCTGACCACCGCCGCCGCCGCTGCCGTCGCCTTCAGCTCGCAGGCCGCCAACGCCGCCCCCAGCGAGAAGCCGAGCAAGGACGAGGTCAAGGCCAAGGTCGACAAGCTCTACGAGGAGGCCGAGCAGGCCACCGAGAAGTTCAACGGCGCCAAGGAGAAGCAGGAGAAGCTCCAGAAGGAGATCTCCACCATCCAGGACAACGTCGCCCGCGGCCAGGAAGAGCTCAACGAGCTGCGCGACAGCCTGGGCCTCGCCGCCGCCTCGCAGTACCGCACCGGCTCCATCGACCCCTCCGTCCAGCTCTTCCTCTCCTCGGACCCGGACGACTACCTCGACAAGGCCTCCACGCTCGACCAGCTGAGCAGCCAGCAGGTCGAGGCCCTGAAGAAGGTCCAGGAGAAGCAGCGCGAACTCGCCCAGGAGCGCGCCGAGGCCTCCGAGAAGCTCAAGGACCTCGCCTCCACCCGCGCCGAACTCGGCAAGAAGAAGAAGGAGGTCCAGGGCAAGCTCGCCTCCGCGCAGAAGCTGCTCAACAGCCTCACCGCCGCCGAGAAGGCCGAACTCGCCGCCGAGCAGAACCGCGCCAGCCGGGCCAGCGAGCGCGAGGCCCTCAGCGCCGACGTCCCGCCCGGCTCCGGCCGCGCCGCCGCCGCCTTCGCCTTCGCCCAGAGCCAGCTCGGCAAGCCCTACGTCTACGGCGCCACCGGCATGAGCTCCTACGACTGCTCCGGCCTCACCTCCCGGGCCTACGCGGCGGCCGGCGTGCAGATCCCGCGCACCTCCGAGCAGCAGGCCCAGATCGGCACGAAGATCTACTCGGTCAGCCAGCTCAAGGTCGGCGACCTCGTCTTCTTCTTCAACGACCTGCACCACGTCGCCCTCTACGCCGGCAACAACACGGTCATCCACGCCCCGCGCACCGGCACGGTCGTCCGCTACGAGTCGATGGACACCATCGGCGGCCCCTTCATGTTCGGCGTCCGCGTCTGACCCCGTCCCCCCGGCGTCTCCAAGATCAGGACGCCGTGTCCGCCGTTCGGGCGAATCGCGACCGCCCCGAGTGAGCCCACGCCCCGCCGGTGACCTGCGTCAGCGGCGGGGCGTCGTGCCGCGTTCCCACGGATGGTCGTTGGCGGCCCCCTGCCACGGGGCTACTGTCTGCCGCGTTCCAAGTCCGCCAGCGGAAGGAGAGCGGCTTCCCGTGGGGTCCCAACACCGCCTTGCACCGTCCGGGTTCGACCGCGGCGCCCGTGTCGCGGTCGGCTTCCTGTCCGTCGCGGCCGCCGCCCTGGGCGCGGTACCGGCCGGCGCCGCACCGTACGACGACACCCGGGCCAAGGTGGACCGGCTCTACGCGCAGGCCGAGAAGGCGACCGAGGCGTACAACGAGGCCGACGAGCGCGCCGACGAGCTGCGCGCCGAGGTCGGCACCGCCCGGGACCGGATCGCCCGGCAGCAGCAGCGCATCAACTCCATGCGGGACTCGCTCGGTTCGCTCGCCGGCGCCCAGTACCGCTCGGGCGGCATCGACCCCTCCCTCGCCCTGCTGTTCTCCGAGGATCCGGACGACTACCTCGACAAGGCCTCCCGGCTGGACCGCATCACCGCCCACCAGGCCGGCGAGCTGAAGGACCTCCAGGACGCCATGCGCGAACTCGCCCAGGACCGCGAGGAAGCCACCGGCAAGCTGCGCGAACTGGAACAGAGCCGCAAGGCCGTCGCCGCCCACAAGAAGACCGTCGAGCAGAAGCTCGCCGCGGCCCGGCGGCTGCTCGACTCCCTGCCGGACGACGAGCGCGCCGCCTACGACCGCGCCTCCCGCTCCGGCCGCACCGGCATGCCCGACCTCGGGAGCGCCACCGCCGCCTCGGGACGCGGGGCCGCCGCCGTGGCCGCCGCCCGCAGCGCGCTCGGCAAGCCCTACGTCTGGGGCGCCAACGGGCCCACCGGCTTCGACTGTTCCGGCCTCATGCAGTGGTCGTACGCGCAGGCCGGGGTCTCCCTGCCGCGCACCTCGCAGGCCCAGCGGTTCGCCGGCCGGCAGGTCCCGCTCTCCGAGGCGCGCCCCGGCGACCTGGTCGTCTACCGGTCCGACGCCAGCCATGTCGGGATGTACATGGGCAACGGGCAGGTCATCCACGCGCCCTACCCCGGCGCGCCCGTGCGCTACGACCCGGTCGGGATGATGCCCGTCTCGTCGGTCACCAGGGTCTGACCGGCTCGGCCCCGCGCCCGTACGATCAGGAGCGTGGCTGGTCGAAGGTCGGGGTCCGCGGTGGTGGCGCTCGTTCTGCTGCTCGTCGCCCTGGTGGGGTGCGGCGGGCCCACCGCGGCCGACAGCGCCACGGCCGACGTCCAGCGGCTCCTGGACCGGCGGGCCGCGGCGGTCCTCGACCACGACGAGCGGGCCTGGGAACGGACGGGCACCGGGGGCGATTTCGCCGCACTGCGGGCGGTGCCCCTGTCCGACTGGTCGTACCGCGTGACCGGAGTGCACCGCACCGGCGACACGGCCACCGCCGACGTCGAACTGCGCTACCGCCTCGCGGGGCACGACCGGGCGCCGGTGACCGCCGGGCGCACCCTGCGGCTCGGCCGGGACGCGGACGGGCGGTGGTCCGTCGACGCCGACCGGCCCGCGAAGAAGTCCGCCCAGCAACTCTGGGACCAGGGGGCGGTGCAGGCCGTCCGGGGCGCCCACAGCCTCGTCCTCGGCGTCGGGCAGTCGGGCCGGTCGCTGCGCGACTTCGCCGATCTGGCCGACCGGGCCGTGCCCGCCGTGTCGGACGCGTGGGGCGCCGACTGGAGCCGCCGCGTCGTCGTGCTCGTACCGAAGTCGCTGGAGGGGATGGCGGGGCTGCTCGGCTCGCCCGCCTCCTCCTACCGCGGGATCGCGGCCGTCACCACCGGCGAGACGGGCGCGCCCGCCCGGGCGCCGGCGGACCGGATCATCGTCAACCCGGAGGCGTTCGCCCTCCTCGGCGGCCTCGGCGAGCAGGTCGTCCTCACCCACGAGACCACCCATGTGGCCACCCGGGCCGCCACCACCCCCGCGACGCCCCTGTGGCTGTCCGAGGGCTACGCCGACTGGGTCGGCTACCGCGCCGTCGGGCGCAGCCCCGTCGACGCCGCGCCCGAGCTGTCCCGGGCGGTGAGCGCGGGGCGGGTCCCGGAGGGGCTCCCGGACGACGAGGACTTCGGCTTCACCGGTGACGCGAGCAGGCTGGCCCGGGCCTACGAGAGCGGCTGGACGGCGTGCCGGCTGATCGCCGAGCGCTGGGGCGAGTCGCGGCTGCGCGAGTTCTACCGTGCCGTCGGCGAGCACCGGGAACGGGCCGGGGCGGTGGAGGAGGCGATGCGCGAGGTGCTGGGGACGACACCGGAGGCCTTCACGGCGCAGTGGCGGGAGTATCTGCGGGGTCAGCTGGGCTGATTCCGGCCTGCCTGATCCCGGCCTGCCTGATCCCGGCCTGCCGGATCCCGGCCTGCCGGATTCCGGCTGGGCTGGTCTCGGTCGGCCTGATCCCGGCCGGATTCGTCCAGCAGCGCGATCGCCTCCCGCAGCCAGGTCCGTTCCGCCTCGCCCGTCGCGCGGGCGACCCGCAGCATGCCCTGGCGGAACAGGTCGTCCGCCTCCTCGGCCCGGACCGGCTTGCCGGAGTCGTAGAAGAAGCTGCTCGGTGTCTCCAGGAAGTCCAGCCGGCGGCGCAGCACCGCGGCCTGCTCGTGCCGGTCGGGCAGGTGGCGCAGAAACGCCAGGACCGTGTTGAAGCGGACCTGGTCGGTGATCTCGGTCTGCTTCGGGTGGCGCAGCCGCTCCAGCAGCTCCGCGCGGCCCTGGTGGGTGAGGGCCAGGATCCGGCGGGGGGCCGCGCTCGCACCCGGCTCGGTGCGCTGGTCGAGCAGGCCGGCCCCGACCAGGCGCGTGATCGCCGGGTAGAGCGCGCCGTCGCTCACCGGCCGGACATGGCCGGTCAGCGCCTTGATGCGCTCCTTCAGCTCATAGCCGTGCAGGGGCTCCTCGGCCAGGAAGCCCAGGATCGACAGCTCCAGCATGGTCCTCCTTGCGGACGCGTACAGCGCATGCTACCTCTTAACGAGCTACCTCTAACCGAGGTAGCTCGCATCGAGGGTCACCACTCGTATCGAGGGTCACCGTGACTCGGGGGGAACAGCCACCGTGAACGCCCACCGCGAGCAGCTCGTCCTGCTCGCCCGCCCCGTCTACTTCTCGCTCCTTGCCTCCGTCGCCGCGGGGATCGTCAACACCGTCTGGGTCGCCCGGCTGGGCGGCCCGGCCGTGGCCGCCGTGGCCGTGGCGACCACCACCGAGAACGTGCTGCTCGGCATCGCCCTGGTCTTCGGCTCCGGCACGACCGTGCTGGTCGCCCACGCCCGGGGCGCCCGCGACCCCGCCGCCGTCCGGGCCGCCGTGCGCGGCGGATGGGCGCTGTGGGCGGTGGTGACGCCGGTGGTGGTGGTCTGCGGCCTGATGTGGCGCGAACCGCTGGCCCGGCTGGTGCTGGGCGGGGCCGACAGCGCCGCCCTCCCGCTCGCCGTCGCCTACTTCACGCTCGCCATGCCCGGCACGGCCGTCTTCTTCGCCCAGCAGCTCGTCGACGGCATCCTCAAGGGCACCGGTGACACCCGCACCCCGATGCGCCTCGCCCTGCTGTCCAACGGCCTGATCCTGGTCCTCGACCCGTTCCTCATCCACCTCTGCGGCGTCCAGGGCGCCGCCGTCTCGACGGTGCTGTCCCGCTGCGTGGCGCTCGCGGCCGGACTGGTCGCGCTCCGGCGCGACGCACTGCTCCGGACGGCCCGCGGGACGGCGCCGGGGGAGCCCCTGGCCGGCTCCCGGCGCCGGACGCTGACGACCGGCCTGCCCATGTCGGCCGACTTCACCGTGCGGCAGACGGGCGCCCTGGTCCTGGTCGCGGTCGTGGCACGGCTCGGGGTGACGGCGGTGGCCGCGTACGCCATCGCCTACAAGTCCCTGTACGTGGCGACCATGGCGTTCTACGCGGTCCGTCAGGCCGCCTCCATCCACACCGCGCACACGCGGGGCGCCGGTCAGGACGCCCGGCGGGCGATCGGGCGGCAGGCCGTACTGCTCTCCGGCGCCCTCGGGCTCGGCGCGGCCGTGCTCCTGGCCGTCACCGCCCCCTGGATCATGGCCGCCTTCGGCGCCGGGCCCCGGATCGCGGGCGAGGGCGTGCTGTTCCTGCGCTGCGTCGGGCCCTATCTGGTGCTGCTGGGGTGCCTCATCGCGCTCGGCGGGGTCTTCGAGGGCAGCGGGCGAGCCTCGACGCTGCTGCGGGTGACCGTGCTCGGGACGGCCGTCCAGCTGGGACTCGCGTACGCCCTGACGGGGCTGGGGCTGCCCGGGGTGTGTCTCGCGATGGCGCTCGCGACGGCCGTGCAGTGCGCGTCGGCGGGGCTGCTGTTCCGGCGGGCCCCGGTTCAGGAGGAGACGGGCGTCTCGCCGGCGCGGACGGGCTGAGCCGGTGCGGGAGCGGTGAGGGTGCGCGGCACCGTCGCGCGCCACAGGGCACGCGCCGCGAGGAGCGTCGCGGCCACCAGCAGGCCGTTGCGCAGGAACAGCAGGGTGATCCCGAGGCCGTCGCTGGCCACCACATTGGCGAAGTACAGCGGGAACTCCAGCACCGTCACGAAGCACGCCACGAGGACGAGGAGGACGGGCAGCCGCATCCGGCTCCCCGGGAAGTACAGGCACACCGCCGCCAGCCCGACCAGCCACACCATGTACTGCGGGCTGATCACCCGGCTGGTGGTGGTGAACATCAGCACCGCCACGAACGCCGCGTCGGCCAGCGTGTGCTCCTCGAAGCGCCGGGCCAGCAGCCGCCACAGCACCAGCCAGCCGAAGGCCGCACCCGTCAGGAACAGCGCGCCGATGCTCACCTCGCTCACATACGGCCCGAGGAACTCGATCGAGCCGTAGTTCAGCTTCACCTCGCCCCGCCAGCCGAAGTGCCGGGCGACATGGAAGACCAGCGCGCCCAGCGACTCCACCTCGGTGCCCCGGTCGCGCTGGAACGTCAGGAAGGCGAACGCGCCCGGCATCGCCAGGGCGAACACGCCCGTCACCGCGACACCGGTCACCAGGGCCGACACCCAGGCGCTGCGCCGCCGTGCGGCCAGCAGCAGCATCGCCGGCCACACCTTCAGCAGCGCGCCGAAGGCGGCCAGGGCCCCCATCGCCCTCGGGTGCCGGGCACCCGCGAGCAGCGCGGCCACCGCCACCGCCGTGACCATCACGTCGTAACGGGCGTACACCGTCGGCCCGAGCAGCGGCACGCCGATCACCCACACCCAGGCGCCGCGCAGGGACCGGCCCGGGCGGCGCCCCGCGTACGTCAGCAGGGCCAGCACGGCCAGGTCGGTCACGCAGACCAGGACGAAGAAGGAGGTCGCGTACTCCAGGAAGGGCAGCAGAGCGGGGGAGAGGATCGCCAGGGTGGCGGCGGGCGGGTACTGCCAGGTGACGTCCTCCAGAGGGAACGTTCCGGTGCGCAGGACGCCGTACCAGCCCTGGTAGATCACGTGCACGTCGCTCGTGACGTCCGGGCCCGGGAAGACGTACACCTTCAGCACGAACAGCAGCAGCACCGTTCTCGTGAGACACCAGATCACCGGGAGCCATGCCAGGGACCGCCTCGCGCCCGTCGTCTTCACGTGATCCCTGCCTGTCCGCGTGCCGTGTCGAGGGGGCCATGATGGGCCCGCCGGCTGTGAGCGTGCCATACGTGCCGCCGCGCAGGGCCGCGAGGGGCGGTTCGGTAGGGTCGGCGGCGTGCGCAAGACCCTGATCGTGACCAACGACTTCCCGCCCCGGCCCGGCGGCATCCAGGCGTTCCTGCACAACATGGCGCTGCGGCTCGACCCCCGGCAACTGGTCGTCTACGCGTCGACCTGGAAGCGGAGCCGGGAGGGCGTCGAGGCGACCCGCGCCTTCGACGCCGAGCAGCCCTTCACCGTCGTACGCGACCGTACGACCATGCTGCTGCCGACGCCGGGCGCCACCCGGCGGGCCGTCGGGCTGCTGCGGGAACTCGGGTGCACGTCGGTGTGGTTCGGGGCGGCGGCCCCCCTCGGCCTGATGGCGCCGGCCCTGCGCGCCGCGGGCGCCGAGCGGCTGGTCGCCACCACGCACGGCCACGAGGCCGGCTGGGCGCAGCTGCCCGCCGCCCGGCAGCTGCTGCGCCGCATCGGGGACTCCACCGACACGATCACCTACCTCGGCGAGTACACGCGCTCACGGATCGCCACCGCCCTGACGCCCGAGGCGGCCGCGCGCATGGTCCAGCTGCCGCCGGGCGTCGACGAGAAGACCTTCCACCCCGGCTCGGGCGGCGACGAGATCCGGGCCCGCCTCGGCCTCACGGACCGCCCGGTCGTGGTCTGCGTCTCCCGCCTGGTCCGCCGCAAGGGCCAGGACACCCTCATCCGGGCCATGCCCCGGATCCTCGCCGCCGAGCCGGACACGGTGCTGCTCATCGTCGGGGGCGGCCCCTACGAGAAGGACCTGCGCCGCCTCGCCCACGAGACCGGCGTCGCCTCCGCCGTACGCTTCACCGGCTCGGTCCCCTGGTCCGAGCTGCCCGCCCACTACGGCGCCGGCGACGTCTTCGCGATGCCCTGCCGCACCCGCCGCGGCGGCCTGGACGTCGAGGGCCTCGGCATCGTCTACCTGGAGGCCTCCGCGACGGGCCTCCCGGTCGTCGCCGGCGACTCGGGCGGCGCCCCCGACGCGGTCCTGGACGGCGAAACCGGCTGGGTGGTACGCGGCGCCTCCCCCGAGGAGACGGCCGACCGCGTCACCACCCTCCTCGGCGACCCGGAGCTGCGCCGCAGGATGGGAGAGCGAGGCCGAGAGTGGGTCGAGGAGAAGTGGCGCTGGGACCTGCTGGCGGAGCAACTGAGGGACTTGCTGTAAGTGCCCTCAGGGGCGCGGGGAACTGCGCGACCGGCCACAGCGAACCCGCACCCGCCGTCAAGGATCAAGCGGCACCCCACTAGGCGGAACCCCGGATACCGCCGATGCTGCGCCCATGACATCAAACCTGATGCATCGTCACCTGACAAGACGTCAAATCCTAGGCATGGCAGCTCTGCAAACCGCAGCCACCCTCGGCTTCACCCGCATAGGCCTCGAAAGCGCCCGAGCCGCCCAGCCCGACGCAGTCGACACCGCCCCCGCCATCGTCGTCGGCTCCGGCTACGGCGGCGCGGTCGCCGCCCTCCGTCTCGCCCAGGCCGGCATCCGCACCCTGGTCCTGGAGATGGGCCGCCTCTGGAACACCCCCGGCCCCGACGGCAACGTCTTCTGCTCCACCCGCACCCCGGACCAGCGCTCCATGTGGTTCCGCACCCGCACCGAGGCGCCCCTCGGCACCTTCCTCTGGCTGGACGTCGTCAACCGCGACATCAGCCGCTACCCGGGTGTCCTGGACCGCGTCCACTTCGCGGAGATGTCGGTGTACGTCGGCCGGGGCGTCGGCGGCGGCTCCCTGGTCAACGGCAGCATGGCGGTCACCCCGCCCCGCGCGTACTTCGCCGAGCAGTTCCCCAGCGTCGACGCCGGCGAGATGTACGGAACGTACTTCCCGCGCGCCCGCGCCGCCCTCGGCGTCAACACCGTCGACCCGGCCTGGTTCGAGTCGACGGACTGGTACCGCTTCACCCGCGTCTCCCGCAAGCACGCCGAGAAGGCCGGCCTGCGGACGACCTTCGTGCCGAGCGTCTACGACTTCGGCCACATGGAGCGCGAGGCGGCAGGCTCCGCCCCGAAGTCCGCGCTCGCCGGGGAGGTCATCTACGGCAACAACCACGGCAAGCGCAGCCTCGACAAGACCTACCTGGCCGCCGCCCTCGGCACCGGCAAGGTCACCGTCCACACCCTGGAGAAGGTGCGCGCGATCAGCAGGGCGCCGGACGGCGGCTACGTCCTGACCGCCGACCGCATCGACGCCACCGGCCGGGTCGTCGAGACCAAGGAGTACGGCTGCACCTACCTCTTCCTCGGCGGCGGCAGCCTCGGCACCACCGAACTGCTGCTGCGCGCCCGGGAGACGGGCACCCTGCCCGACCTCCCGGCGAGCGTCGGCACCGGCTGGGGCACCAACGGCAACGTGATGCTCGGCCGGGCCAACCACCTGTGGGACACGGTCGGCGCGAACCAGTCGACCATGCCGGTCATGGGCATCGACGACTGGGCCAACACCGCCAACCGCGTGTTCGCCGAGATCGCCCCGCTGCCGACCGGCCTGGAGCACTGGGTCAGCCTCTACCTGGCGATCACCGGGAACCCGGAGCGGGCGTCGTTCTCCTACGACACCGGCTCGGGCGAACTGCGCCTCGGCTGGACCGCCGCCCACAGCGCCGTCTCCGTCGCCATGGCCAGGAAGCTGTTCGACCGGATCAACGCGGCCAACTCGACGATCTACCGCTACGACCTCTTCGGACCGGGCAGCAAGGTCTTCGCCGACGACTTCACCTACCACCCGCTGGGCGGCTGCGTACTGGGCCGGGCGACGGACAACTACGGCCGGGTGAAGGGGTACTCCCGGCTCTACGTCACGGACGGCTCGCTCGTGCCCGGGTCGCTCGGGGTCAACCCCTTCGTGACCATCACGGCGCTCGCCGAACGCACGATGGCGCGGGTCCTCGCCGAGGACACCGCGCCATGACTCCGCCCGCGCGCTACTTCGCGTAGATCGCCTCGATCTCGTCCGCGTAGTCCTTCGCCACCACGTTCCGCTTCAGCTTCAGCGAGGGCGTCAGGTGGCCCGACTCCTCCGTGAACTGGGAGGACAGAATGCGGAACTTCCGCACCGATTCCGCCTTCGACACCGCGGCGTTGCCGTCGTCGACCGCCGCCTGGATCGCGGCCAGCAGGTCCGGGTCCTCGCACAGCGACGCCGCGGTGGAACCCGCCGGCTTGCCGTGGTCCGCGCACCAGCGGCCCAGGAACTCCTCGTCGATGGTGACCAGCGCGCCCACGAACGGCCGCCCGTCGCCCACCACCATGCACTCCGCGACCAGCGCGTGCGCCCGGATGCGGTCCTCGATCACGGCCGGGGCGACGTTCTTGCCGCCCGCGGTGACGATGATCTCCTTCTTGCGGCCGGTGATCCGGAGGTAGCCGTCCTCGTCGAGGGTGCCGATGTCACCGGTGTGGAACCAGCCGTCGGCCAGCGCCTCCGCGGTCGCGCCGGGGTTGTTCCAGTACTCCTTGAACAGGTGCTCGCCGTGCAGCAGCACCTCGCCGTCGTCGGCGATCCGGACCACCGAGCCGGGCAGCGGCTGGCCGACCGTGCCGATCTTCTGCCGGTCCCAGGGGTTGAACGCGGTGGCCGCGCAGGACTCGGTCAGGCCGTAGCCCTCCAGGACCGTGAAGCCGATGCCGCGGAAGAAGTGGCCGAGGCGCTCGCCCAGCGGGGCGCCGCCGGAGATGGCGTACTCGCCCCGGCCGCCGAGGACCGCGCGGAGCTTGCTGTAGACGAGCTTGTCGAACGTCTTGTGTTTGATCTTCAGGCCGAACGACGGGCCCGAGGGGGTGTCCAGCGCCTTGCTGTACGCGATCGCCGTGTCGGCGGCCTTGTCGAAGATCTTGCCCTTGCCGTCGGCCTGCGCCTTGGCGCGCGCCGAGTTGTAGACCTTCTCGAAGACGCGCGGCACACCGAGGATCAGCGTCGGGCGGAACGCGGCCAGCTCGTCGGTGAGGTTCTTGATGTCCGGGACGCAGCCGAGCTTGATCGGCGCCATCATCGGCGCGATCTGCACCAGCCGCCCGAAGACGTGCGCGAGCGGCAGGAAGAGCAGCACCGAGCACTCGCCCGTGCGGAACAGCGGACGCAGCCGCTCCACGATGTTGCCGCACTCGGCGAAGAAGCTGCGGTGGGTGAGCACACAGCCCTTGGGGCGGCCGGTGGTGCCCGAGGTGTAGACGATGGTCGCCGGGTCGTCCGCCTTGGCGATCGAGCTGCGCTCCTCGACCGTCTCGTCCGTGACGTCCTGGCCGAGCCGGCCCAGCTCGTCGAGGCCGCCGCCCTCGATCTGCCACACGTGCTTGAGCGCCGGCAGCCCGTCGCGCACCGACTCGACGGCGGTCGCGTGGGCGTCGGTCTCCACGACGCAGGCGGTCGCCCCCGAGTCGCCGAGGATCCACCGCACCTGCTCCGGCGAACTGGTCTCGTACACCGGCACGGTCACCGCGCCCGCGCTCCAGATCGCGAAGTCCAGCAGCGTCCACTCGTACCGGGTGCGGGACATCAGGCCCACCCGGTCGCCCGGCTGGACCCCGGCGGCGATCAGGCCCTTCGCGACCGTGCGCACCTCGGCGAGGAAGGCGGTGGCCGAGACGTCCTGCCAGGTGCCCCCGACCTTGCGGGCGATCACGGCGACGTCCGGGTGCTGCGCGGCGTTTCTGCGGACGATGTCGGTCAGGTTCCCGTCCGCGGGGACCTCGTACAAGGCCGGAAGGCTGAACTCGCGCAAGACTGCTGCTCCTCATAGGGCGCCGGCGCCACGACGGTGTGTGCTGCGACGGTGCGGTCCAAGGCTCGGGCGGGTGCTCGGGCATTCACTTGTTGAAATGCAGAGCACGACTGGACTGCCCGGACGTTACCCGCCGGTATGGCGTCTCCGACAGGGGGGCCCGTCGAGATGTTCGCTGCGTCACACAGTTGGGTATTCCTTCGCGCACAGTAGTCCACGGACTAAATGACTGGCCAGTAACCGCAGGTAGGGCCGCCACTGTTCACGTATGCCGCACACGCTTACGCTTGATCGTCATGGCACCCACACCCGCCGCAGACAGAAGGACACGTGTGCACGTGGTCAGCGACGTGCACGGCAACGCCCGTGACCTGGCCAGAGCCGGCGAGGGCGCCGACGCGCTGATCTGCCTGGGCGACCTCGTCCTCTTCCTCGACTACGCCGACCACTCGCGCGGCATCTTCCCCGACCTGTTCGGCGTCGAGAACGCCGACCGCATCGTCGCGCTGCGCACCGCCCGGCGCTTCGAGGAGGCCAGGGAGTTCGGGGCGCGGCTGTGGGCCGGCATCGGCGGGGACCGGGCCGCGGTGATCGAGAAGGCGGTGCGCAAGCAGTACGCGGAGATGTTCGCCGCGTTCCCCACACCGACGTACGCCACCTACGGCAACGTCGACATGCCACCCCTGTGGCAGGAGTACGCCGGCCCCGGCACGACCGTCCTCGACGGCCAGCGCGTGGAGATCGGCGGCCGGGTCTTCGGCTTCGTCGGCGGCGGCCTGCGCACACCGATGCGGACGCCGTACGAGATCAGCGACGAGGAGTACGCGGCGAAGATCGAGGCGGTCGGCGAGGTCGACGTGCTGTGCACGCACATCCCGCCCGAGGTCCCCGAGCTGGTCTACGACACCGTCGCGCGCCGCTTCGAGCGCGGCAGCCGGGCCCTGCTGGACGCCATCCGCCGCACCCGGCCCCGCTACTCCCTCTTCGGTCACGTGCACCAGCCGCTGGTGCGCAGGATGCGGATCGGGGCAACCGAGTGTGTGAATGTGGGGCACTTCGCGGGGACCGGGACACCGTGGGCGCTGGAATGGTGAGGGCCGCCCAGGTCGGGTGAGATCGGCGGGTCCCGTGCGCGGTAGCCTTCACGCTGCACACACGTGCGCAGGACGACCTCTTACCGGCCCGTATCTGGAGGAGCCACGGCGATGGCGGAACACACCAGCTCGAGCATCACCATCGAGGCGGCCCCGGCCGACGTCATGACGGTCATCGCCGATTTCGCCCGCTACCCGGACTGGACGGGCGAGGTGAAGGAGGCGGAGGTCCTCAAGACCGACGAGCAGGGCCGCGCCGAGCAGGTCCGGCTCGTCATGGACGCCGGTGCGATCAAGGACGACCAGGTGCTGGCGTACACCTGGACCGGTGAACACGAGGTCTCCTGGACGCTGGTGAAGTCCCAGATGCTGCGGTCCCTCGACGGTACGTACCTGTTGAAGCCGGCCGGGGCGGGGGGCACGGAGGTCACGTACGCGCTGACCGTCGACGTCAAGATCCCCATGCTCGGCATGATCAAGCGCAAGGCGGAGAAGGTCATCATCGACCGGGCGCTGGCCGGGCTGAAGAAGCGCGTGGAATCGGGCAAGTAGGGGTCTCGAAGCGGCGCTCCGGTTCGTCCCGGACGCCGTAGCGGTGCCCGCGTCGTGCCGGGTGCGGGCCCGTCATGGCCGGCCGCGCAGTTCCCCGCGCCCCTGCGTCGGCCACCCCGGGGTACGTTCAACCCCATGCGCACCCTCCTGATCACCGGCCCCGGCGGCAGCGGTCGTACCACCCTCGCGGCCGCCACCGCCCTGGCCGCGGCGGCCGGCGGCACGGACACCCTCGTCCTGTCCGCCGACCCCACGGACACCCTCGGTGCCGCCCTCGGCGTCCCGACCGGCCCGGCCCCGGTCGAAGCCGCCCCGCACCTCACCGCCTGGCGCCCCGACCCCGCCCAGGACTTCCGCCGGGACCTCACCGCCCTCCAGGAGCGCGCCTCCTCCGCACTGGACCTCCTCGGCGCCTCCCGCCTCGACCCGGAGGAACTCACCCCGCTGCCCGGCGCGGAGGAACTCGCCCTGCTGCGCGCCCTGCGCGACGCCGCGCTGTCGGAGAAGCACGGCCTCCTCGTCGTCGACCTGCCCCCGGCCCCGCAGGCCCTCGCCCTGCTCGCCCTGCCCGAGGAACTCCGCCGCTGTCTGCGCCGGCTGCTCCCGCCCGAACGGCAGGCGGCCCGCGCCCTGCGCCCCGTCCTCGGCCGGCTCGCCGGCGTCCCGATGCCCGCGGAGTGGCTGTACGAGACGGCGGCCCGCTGGGACCTGGAGCTGGCCGCCGTGGAGGCCGTCGTCGCCGACCGCGACACCGTCGTCCGCCTCGTCGCCGAACCCGGCCCGGCCGGTGCCGACGCCGTCCGCACCGCCGGCCTCGGCCTCGCCCTGCGCGGCCTGCGCACCGACTTCGTGGTCGCCAACCGCGTCCTGCCCGAGGCGTCCCCGGACACCTGGCTGGCCGGCCCGGTCGCCCAGCAGCGCAAGACGCTGGAGGAGTGGCGCGAGTCGTACGACGTCCGCACCGTCGCCCACCTCGGCCGCGACCCGCGCGGCACCGACGACCTCACCGCCCTGGCCGTGCCCGGCCCCGGCGCGGACGCCCCCGCCGTCGACTGGCCCGTGACCGACCGGCTCGGCGCGGACGGCGTGCTCGTCTGGCACATCCCGCTGCCCGGCGCCATACGCGACGAACTGGACCTCGTCCGGCGCGGCGACGAACTCGCCGTCACGGCGGGCCGGTTCCGCCGTGTCGTCCCGCTGCCCTCGGCGCTGCGCCGCTGCACCGTCGACGGCGCCGCCCTGCGCGAGGGCGAGCTGCGCATCCGCTTCGCACCCGACCCGGAGCTCTGGCCGCAGACGCGGTGAGAGGGGGTAACGTCGTAGGGACGAACCGTAGTCAGGAGTCCGTCATGAGCGAAGAGCTCCCCCCGCCTGGCGAGGCCCGCGAAGACGCCGTGGACGAGGAGCGGGCGACCGACGCCGACGCCTGGGCCACCGCGTGCGCCGAGGACCTCGAGGCGGAGAAGGCCCGCCGCCGCACCCAGTACGGCCCGCCCCCCGGCTCGGCCGCCGAGGAACTGAAGAAGCTCGTCGACGCCGTCGCGGACAAGCTGTCCGGCATCCAGTCCCCCCTGTTCGGCGCGGTCGCGGGACCCGCCGCCCAGCAGGTCGTACGCCAGGTCGTCCAGCAGGCCAAGGACGCCGTGGAACCCGTCATCGAACGCAACCCGGACGTCTTCGACCACCTGGCCGCCGCCGGGAACGAACTGCTCGCCGCCTACCGCTCCGCCGTCCAGGCCCAGGAACGGCGCTGGACCGGCCGCGACGACCGCGACGACCCCCGTGACCTGGACGAACGCCGTGACAAAGGTGACGAGGGCGGCCCCGGGGAGCGCATCGACCTGGACTGAGCCCCGGCCCCCGGCGAGGCGGCGGACAGCGCGACGCCGCCCGGTGTGCCCAGCGTGCGGACGACGGCGAACCCGACGGCGGGGCCTCGGGTACCGTTGGCCGTAGCGGGGCTCGACCGAAACTGAGGGATTCATGGGACTCACCATCGGCGTCGACATCGGCGGCACGAAGATCGCGGCCGGCGTGGTCGATGAGGAAGGCAACATCCTCTCGACCCACAAGGTGCCGACCCCGGGCACGCCCGAGGGCATCGTGGACGCCATCGCCTCGGCGGTGGACGGCGCACGCGTCGGACACGACATCGTCGGTGTGGGCATCGGCGCCGCCGGCTACGTGAACCGGCAGCGCTCCGAGGTCTACTTCGCGCCCAACATCCACTGGCGCAACGAGCCGCTCAAGGAGAAGGTCGAGGCCCGCGTGGGCCTCCCGGTGGTCGTCGAGAACGACGCGAACGCCGCGGCGTGGGGCGAGTACAAGTTCGGCGCCGGCAAGGGCCACCGCAACGTCATCTGCATCACGCTCGGCACGGGCCTCGGCGGCGGCATCATCATCGGCAACAAGCTGCGCCGCGGGCACTTCGGCGTGGCCGCCGAGTTCGGCCACATCCGCATGGTGCCGGACGGCCTGCTCTGCGGCTGCGGCTCGCAGGGCTGCTGGGAGCAGTACGCCTCCGGCCGCGCCCTCGTCCGGTACGCCAAGCAGCGCGCCAACGCCACCCCCGAGAACGCCGAGATCCTGCTCGGCCTCGGCAACGGCACGCCCGACGGCATCGAGGGCAAGCACATCTCCATGGCCGCCCGCCAGGGCGACCGCGTGGCCGTCGACTCCTACCGCGAGCTGGCCCGCTGGGTCGGCGCGGGCCTCGCCGACCTCGCCTCCCTCTTCGACCCCTCGGCGTTCATCGTCGGCGGCGGCCTCTCCGACGAGGGCGAACTGGTCCTGGGCCCCATCCGCAAGTCCTACAAGCGCTGGCTGGTCGGCGGCAACTGGCGCCCGGTCGCCGAGGTCCGCGCCGCGGAACTGGGCAACAAGGCGGGCCTGGTGGGCGCGGCCGACCTGGCGCGGGAGCCCGACCCGATCATGTAAGCGCCCTTGATGTTCAGGGGCGCGGGGAACTGCGCGAACAACCACGAACAACCGGCACTCGCGCACGAACCCCGCGCCCCGACCCCTTGGGCGTAAATTGATCACATGCCCCTGCTCCCCAACTCCCGTACAGAACCCGACGGTTCCGCGGTCATCAGGGTCCTCAGCTACAACATCCGCTCCATGCGCGACGACACCGACGCCCTGGCCCGTGTCATCCGCGCCTGCGCCCCCGACCTGGTCCTGATCCAGGAAGCCCCCCGCTTCTTCCGCTGGCGCAAGAAACTCGCCCGCCTGGCCCGCACCTCCGACCTGGTCGTCGTCACCGGGGGCGCCACCACCACGGGCCCGGCGATCCTCAGCTCGCTCCGGGCGAGCGTCGAACGCACGGAGGACGTCCTCCTGCCGCGCACCCCCGGCCTGCACCGCCGCGGCTTCGCCACCGCGGTCGTCCGCATCGCCGGCACCCGCCTCGGCGTCCTGAGCTGCCACCTGTCGCTCCAGAAGGACGAGCGCCACGACCAGGCCGGCGTGCTCCTGGACCGCCTGGCCGGCCTGGGCGTGGAACACGCCATCGCCGGCGGCGACCTGAACGAACGCCCCGACGGCCCGGCCTTCCGTCTGCTGGCCGACAGCCTGACCGACTGCCGGGCCGCCGCACCCTGGGGCGGCGAGCACACCTGGACCCCCGCCGACCCCTACCAGCGCATCGACGCGATCTTCGCGACCAAGGGCATCGAGGTACTGGGCTGCGGCGTACCGCTCGGGCAGCCCGGGGTGACCGAGGCAGACCTGAGGGCGGCCACGGACCACCTCCCGGTCCTGGCTGCCCTCAGGGTTCCCGCAGAGCAGGGGGTTTCCTAGACGACCGCCCCGCGCCCCGGGTCGTCGTCCTCCTCGTCGTCCGTCCGCATCCGCGTCACCAGCGTCGCGAAACCGCCGACGAAGCCGCCGATCCCCAGCGTGGCCAGCCACCAGGTCATGTCCCAGCCGAGCAGCACGGCCAGCAGGAGCAGCACCGGCCCGCCGAGCACCCCGAGCCAGGCGAACTTCGCGGTGACATCGGCGGTCGGCAGCGGGGGCGGCTCCGGCGGCACGAAATGGCCCTCGTCGTCCTCGTCGAAGTCGTCCTCGGTGGGCTCCGGCGTCGAGTAGTCACGCGGGCCGACGCCGGGCGCGAAGGAGACGGAGCCGCCCAGCGGCCTGGCCGGCTTCTCCCCGGGCTCCTTGGCCTCCGGGCCCTCGGGCTCGGCGGGCTTCGCGGCCTCCCCGGCCGTGTCCACCCGGTCGTCGTTGGTCGCGGGCTCCAGCAGCGCCAGGTCCTCGACGGACTTGAACGGCTTGGCGCCCGGCGGGTCCGGCGGCTCCTCGCCGTACCCGGCGACGATCGCCGCCCAGGCGGCCTCCTCGTCCAACGGGACGCCCTTCTCGTCCGGCTCCCGGCCCTCGCGGTCGGAGTCGTGCTCAGCCACCTGCGGTCGTCCCTTCCTTGCCGAGACCGGGCTCCTTGACGAGGCCGGGTGCGAGCCGGTCGATGAACGCGAGGCTCTCCTCGTGGATCCGGTCCGCGTCATGGTCCAACGTGGCCACGTGGTAGCTCTGTTCCAGGATGACCTCTTTCACGTCGGTCGACGAGATGCGGCTGAGGATGCGGGCCGAGTCGGCGGGCGGCACCACATGGTCCTGGGGGCTGCGCATCAGCAGCACCGGCTGCGTGACCTGCGGCAACTCGCGGTCGGCGGCCTGGAAGAACTGCCGCAGGGAGTGCGCCGCGTGCAGCGGCACCCGGTCGTAGCCCAGCTCCCTGCTGTCCGGCTTGGCGATGTCGCTGGCGATGCCCTTCGTCGCCGGGACGACATGGCGAAGCACCGGGAGGGCGTGCGCGGCCAGGCCGTGCACCTTGTTCGCCGGGTTGACGAGCAGGACGCCGCTGACGGCGTCGCCGTGCTTCCCGGCCAGCCGCAGGGCCAGGGCGCCGCCCATGGACAGGCCGGCCACGAAGACCTTCTCGCGGCGCTCGCACAGCAGGCGCAGCTCGCGGTCCACCTCCGCGTACCAGTCCTGCCAGCCGGTGATCCGCAGGTCCTCCCAGCGCGTGCCGTGCCCGGGCAGCAGCGGCAGGGAGACGGTCAGGCCGTGCTCGGCGAGGTGCTCCGCCCAGGGGCGCAGCGACTGCGGTGATCCGGTGAAGCCGTGGCAGAGGAGGACGGCGACCTCCCCGCCCTCGTGGTGGAACGGCTCGGCTCCGGCAAGGACCGGCACCTTCGGCCTCCTGGTCGTGAGAAGGGACTGACACGATCACGGATAGTCACGGAACGTCATGGAAGGCGTCGCACGTCGTTCGCGGGACCTTCACCGTACGCGACCGCACTGACACCGACCAGGGCCGTCGGCGCCTTTGACAGCGCTCCGGGTTAAGGTCTGAACGACACATACGGGAGGCACTCGGTTGTTGTACGGCGCGATGAAGGTCACCGTCGGGGGTCCGCTGAAGCTCGCCTTCAGACCCTGGGTGGAGGGCCTGGAGAACGTACCCGCCGAGGGCCCGGCGATCCTGGCGAGCAATCACCTGTCGTTCTCCGACTCGTTCTTCCTGCCCGCCGTCCTCGACCGCAAGGTCACCTTCATCGCGAAGGCCGAGTACTTCACCACGCCCGGCGTGAAGGGCCGGCTGACGGCCGCCTTCTTCAAGGGTGTCGGCCAGCTGCCCGTGGACCGCTCCGGTGCGCGCGGCGCCGGCGAGGCCGCCATCAAGAGCGGCATCGAGGTGCTGGAGCGCGGCGAGTTGTTCGGGATCTACCCGGAGGGGACGCGCTCGCCCGACGGGCGGCTCTACCGCGGCAAGCCGGGCGGCCTCGCGCGCGTGGCGCTCGCGACCGGCGCGCCCGTCCTCCCGGTCGCCATGATCGACACGGAGAAGATCCAGCCGCCCGGGAAGATCATGCCGAAGCTGATGCGGCCCGGCATCCGCATCGGCGAGCCGCTGGACTTCAGCCGCTACCAGGGCATGGAGCACGACCGCTTCGTGCTGCGCGCGGTGACCGACGAGGTCATGTACGAGATCATGAAGCTCTCCGGCCAGGAGTACGTCGACATGTACGCGACGGCCATGAAGCGGCAGCTCGCGGACGCGGCGAAGGCGGAGAAGGAAGCCGAGAAGGCGGCCAGGGCCGCGCTCGCGAAGGCGGAGAAGGAACAGGCCGAGAAGGAAAAGCAGTCGGAGCGGCGGACCGAGCCCTAGGGCTCGAGCCAGGGGCGGGGGAGATGGCGAAGCGCGAGCGGGTCATGAGGATGTCGGTCGAGCAGCCGCTGTGGCGTGCGCTGACCGCCTACCGGGTGCTCACGATGCTGTACGCGGTCGGCCTGTTCGCCACCGCCCACGACGAGTTCCCCCGCCCCTGGGTCGCCGTCGCCTACTACGCCGTGCTCGGGGTGTGGACGCTGGCCACCCTGCCCAGGGTCGCGAACGCCGCCCGCTGCACCAAGCGGTTCCTCACCGCCGACCTCACCATCGCCCTCACCGGCATCCTGCTCACGCCGGTCGCCGACGCGCACGAGCGGGTCCAGGCCGGCGGCCCGACACTGCCGTCGATATGGACCGCCGGTTCCGTCCTGGCCTTCGCTCTCAAGGGCGGCTGGCGCTGGGCGGCCCTCGCCTCCAGCCTGGTGGCCGCCGCCAATCTGGTCGAGCGCGGCAGCCCGGCCCGCGACACCGTCCACAACGTCATCCTGGTCTGCATCGCCTCCATCGCCATCGGCTACGTCGTGGAGGTCGCCCGCGCCTCCGAGCGCACCCTCGCCCGCGCCCTGGAGATCGAGGCCGCGACGCGCGAGCGGGAGCGCCTGGCCCGGGACATCCACGACAGCGTGCTCCAGGTGCTGGCGATGGTGCAGCGCCGCGGAGCGGTGATCGGCGGCGAGGCGGCCGAGCTGGGCCGGATGGCCGGCGAGCAGGAGGTCGCGCTGCGCACCCTGGTCTCCGGCGGACTGGTGCCCGTCTCCCGGGTCTCGGAGGACGCCGCCGAGGGCGCGCTCGTCCGCGCCGTCGAGGAGGAGCCCGAGGAGAGCGGCCCCGTCGACCTGCGCGCCCTGCTCGCGCCGTACGCCGGGGCCAGGGTCAGCCTCGCCGAGCCGGGCGCGCCCGTGCCGCTGGCGCCGGCCGCCGCCCGGGAGGTGGCCGCCGCGGTCGGGGCCGCCCTGGACAACGTCCGCAAGCACGCCGGGGAGCAGGCGCGCGCCTGGATCCTGGTCGAGGACGAGCCGGACGAGGTGATCGTCACCGTCCGGGACGACGGGCCCGGCATCCCGGAGGGGCGGCTCGCCCAGGCCGAGGGCGAAGGCCGGCTCGGTGTCGCCCTGTCGATCCGCGGGCGGCTGCGCGACCTCGGCGGCAGCGCGGACCTGATCTCGGTGCCCGGGCAGGGCACGGAGGTCGAGCTGAAGGTACCGAAGGACGTGAAGGACACCCGGGGGAAGGCGGAGCGGCGATGACGGACAGCGGCGGGGACCGGCGGGACCCGATCAAGGTCATGGTGGTCGACGACCACCCCATGTGGCGCGACGCGGTCGCCCGGGACCTGGCCGAGTCGGGCTTCGAGGTGGTGGCGACCGCGGGCGACGGCGAGCAGGCCGTGCGCCGCGCCAAGGCCGCCGTCCCGGACGTCCTGGTGCTCGACCTGAACCTGCCCGGCAAGCCCGGCGTCCAGGTCTGCAAGGAGGTCGTGGCCGCCAACCCGGCGCTGCGCGTCCTGGTGCTGTCCGCGAGCGGTGAGCACGCCGACGTCCTGGAGGCGGTGAAGTCCGGCGCGACGGGCTACCTGCTGAAGTCGGCCTCCACGGAGGAACTCCAGGACGCGGTCCGCAGCACGGCCGTCGGCGACCCCGTCTTCACGCCCGGCCTCGCCGGACTGGTCCTCGGCGAGTACCGCCGCCTGGCCTCCGAACCCGCCCCCGCCCAGGACACCGACGAACCGAAGGCGCCCCGGCTCACCGACCGCGAGACCGAGGTGCTGCGCCTGGTCGCCAAGGGCCTGAGCTACAAGCAGATCGCCGAACGCCTGGTCATCTCCCACCGCACGGTGCAGAACCACGTCCAGAACACCCTCGGCAAGCTCCAGTTGCACAACCGCGTGGAACTCGTCAGGTACGCGATAGAGCGCGGCCTCGACGACGAGTGAGGCGCACGTCACACTGACCCTTCGTCAGGCACCTGCGGCGAAGGGACTGTTCCATGCGCGTCGGAGTACTGACCGGAGGCGGCGACTGCCCCGGCCTCAACGCCGTCATCCGGGCCGTCGTCCGCAAGGGCGTGCAGGAGTACGGCTACGACTTCACCGGCTTCCGGGACGGCTGGCGAGGGCCCCTGGAGAACGACACCGTCCGGCTCGACATCCCCGCCGTGCGCGGCATCCTGCCCCGCGGCGGCACCATCCTCGGCTCCTCGCGGACCAACCCGCTGAAGGAACGGGACGGCATCCGCCGGATCAAGGAGAACCTCGCCGCGCTGGAGGTCGAGGCGCTCATCACCATCGGCGGCGAGGACACCCTGGGCGTGGCCGCCCGCCTGTCCGGCGAACACGGCGTGCCCTGCGTGGGCGTCCCCAAGACCATCGACAACGACCTGTCCGCCACCGACTACACCTTCGGCTTCGACACCGCCGTCGGCATCGCCACCGAGGCCATCGACCGGCTGCACACCACCGCCGAGTCCCATATGCGCGTCCTGGTCGTCGAGGTGATGGGCCGGCACGCCGGCTGGATCGCCCTGCACTCGGGCCTGGCCGGCGGCGCCAACGTCATCCTCATCCCCGAGCAGCGCTTCGACGTCGAGCAGGTCTGCGCCTGGGTGACCTCCCGCTTCCGGGCGTCGTACGCGCCGATCGTCGTCGTCGCCGAGGGGGCGATGCCGAAGGACGGCGACATGGTCCTCAAGGACCAGTCCCTGGACTCCTTCGGGCACGTCCGGCTGTCCGGCGTGGGCGAGTGGCTGGCCAAGGAGATCGAGAAGCGCACGGGCAAGGAGGCCCGCACCACGGTCCTCGGCCATGTCCAGCGCGGCGGCACCCCCAGCGCCTTCGACCGCTGGCTCGCCACCCGCTTCGGCCTGCACGCCATCGACTGCGTCCGGGACGGCGCCTTCGGCACGATGGTCGCCCTGCGCGGCACCGACATCGTCCGCGTCCCCATCGCGGAGGCGACGGCCCGCCTGAAGACGGTGGACCCGAAGCTGTACGAGGAGGTCGGGGTGTTCTTCGGCTGACCGCTCCGCCTCCGCTGCCGGCCGGGGCCGCGCGGCCCCGACCGGCACCGGTGTCAGACCGAGGGCGCGCTCGTGCCCCGCAGCTGCCCCACCAACTCCCGCACCACCCGCGCCCCGTTCAGCGTCAGCACCGACTCCGGGTGGAACTGCAGCCCCGCGAACCCGGGCCCGCGCAGGGCGTGCACCTCCCCGTTCGCGGCGCGGGAGACCTCGACGCCGTGGGCCGCCAGCTCGGCCGCCGCCTCGTCGTCGCAGCGCGCCACGAAGCTGTTGTAGAACCCGACGGTCTCCCGCCGCCCGAACAGCTCGATCTCCGTCTGCGCCCCCTGGTAGGGCACTTCCTTCCGTACGATGTCCAGCCCCAGCTCGGCCGCGATCAGCTCGTGCCCGAGGCAGACGCCCAGCACGCCCTGCCGTTCGCCCCGGAGCACCTCGGCGGTCAGGGCACGCAGGAACCGCATCTTCGGATCCGCCAGGTCGGACGGGTCGCCCGGCCCGGGCCCGAGCACCACCGGCCCCTCGTGCCCGAGCACCGCCTCCCGCAGCCCCGGCTCGTCGTACCGCCGCACGGTCACCTCCAGGCCACCGGCGCGCAGCACGTGCGCGAGCATCGCCGTGAAGGTGTCCTCCCCGTCGACGACCAGGGCGTGCCCGGCGAGTTCCGCGGACCGCTCCTGCATCCGCAGCCAGAACGGGGCGAGGGAGGCCCGGCGTCCGTCCAGCGCGGCCCGGACCCGCGGGTCCTCAGCCAGCCTCGGCCGTGCGGCCTCCGCGCGCGGCCGGGCCGGACGGACGCCCAGGGCCGCCAGCACCCCTGCCGCCTTCGCGTGGGTCTCGGCCACCTCGCTCGCCGGATCCGAACCCCGCACCAGCGTGGCGCCGACCGGAACCCGCAGGCGGCCGTCCGAGGCGATGTCGGCGGTGCGGATCAGGATGGGGGAGTCGAGGGTCTGAGCCCCGCCCGAGTCCCGGCCGATCAGGGCCAGGGCACCGGCGTAGTACCCGCGCCCGCCGGTCTCGTGCCGCTCGATGACCCGGCAGGCGTTCTGCACCGGCGAGCCGGTGACGGTCGCCGCGAACATGGTCTCCTTGAGCACCTCCCGCACGTCGAGCGAGGACCTGCCGCGCAGTTCGTACTCGGTGTGCGCGAGATGCGCCATCTCCTTCAGCCGGGGGCCGATCACGACCCCGCCCATGTCCCCGACGGTGCACATCATCTTGAGCTCCTCGTCGACGACCATCGACAGCTCCTCGATCTCCTTGCCGTCGGCGAGGAAGTCCAGCAGGTGCTCGGGCGTCGGCCCCTCGGCGGGATAGCGGTAGGTGCCGCTGATCGGGTTCATGACGACCGTGCCGCCGGACATCCGCACATGCACCTCGGGGCTCGCCCCGACCAGCGTGCGGTCCCCGGTGTGCACGACGAACGTCCAGTACGCGCCCCGCTCGCCCACCAGCAGCCGCCGGAGCAGCGCGAGGGCGTCGGCCCGCCCGAAGCCGGGGATCTCACCCTCGTACGTCCGGCGGATCACGAAGTTGGCGCCCTCGCCCCGGCCGATCTCCTCCTCCAGCACCCGCCCGACGATCCGCGCGTACTCCTCGTCGTCCACGTCGAAGCCCTCGCCGTCGACGCGCACGTCATGCGCCGGGAGCTGCTCCAGGGCGTCAGCCAGCGGGACGCCGTACGACTCCTGGGGCGTGAGCGCCAGCAGGGGCGTGCCGTCGTCGCGGACGTCGAAGCCGCGTTCGCGGATCTGCCGGAAGGGGACGAGCGCGAGGCTCTCCTCGGGGAGGCCGGCGAGCCGGTCGTACGCGGCGACCGGGCCGATCAGGACCTCGACCAGATCGTGGTCGTGGCCGGGCGTGCGGCGGCGGAGCAGGGCGAAGGGACGGGGGTCGTCCAGCAGCTGTGCCAGGTCCATGGTTCCTCTTCCGTCGAATCACGTCGTGAATCACGTCGATGTCGGTGAGGAACGACCCGGGAAACACCGAAGGCCGCCCCTCGGGCGGCCTTCGCGAAGTCTTGAGTACGCGCAGTCAGCGGGCCGCCGGATGAGCGGTCCACCACCAGGTCTGGATCGAGTGCGCGAACATGCGACGCACCCTACCCCATGTCCGAGGGGTGTACCCGGTGTCTCAATTACTGGGCATGGGTCAGGACGCCCGACACGACCCCGTAATGTTGAGGTCGTGACCGTGAACGCTAAGACCAGCGCGAGTGCTGGCAACACCTGGCGAGACCTGCCCGCGGCGCAGCAGCCCGAGTACCCCGACCCCGAGGCTCTGCGCGCAGTCGTTGCGGACCTCGAGTCGTATCCGCCGCTCGTCTTCGCGGGCGAGTGCGACCAGCTGCGCGCCCGGATGGCGGCCGTCGCCAAGGGAGAGGCGTTCCTCCTCCAGGGCGGCGACTGCGCCGAGGCCTTCGACGCGGTGTCCGCGGACCACATCCGCAACAAGCTGAAGACCCTGCTCCAGATGGGCGCCGTGCTCACGTACGCCGCGTCCGTGCCGGTCGTGAAGGTCGGCCGCATCGCCGGCCAGTACTCCAAGCCGCGCTCCAAGCCGACCGAGACCCGCGACGGCGTGACACTGCCGACCTACCGCGGCGACTCCGTCAACGGCTTCGACTTCACCGAAGAGGCCCGGATCCCGGACCCCGAGCGGCTGAAGCGGATGTACCACGCCTCGGCCTCCACGCTGAACCTGGTGCGCGCCTTCACCACCGGCGGCTACGCCGACCTGCGCCAGGTGCACGCCTGGAACCAGGACTTCGTGAAGTCGTCCCCGTCGGGGCAGCGCTACGAGCAGCTCGCCCGCGAGATCGACAACGCGCTGAACTTCATGCACGCCTGCGGGGCCGACCCGGAGGAGTTCAAGACGGTCGAGTTCTACTCCTCGCACGAGGCGCTGCTGCTCGACTACGAGTCCGCCCTGACCAGGGTCGACTCGCGCACCGGGCAGCTGTACGACGTCTCCGCGCACATGGTGTGGATCGGCGAGCGCACCCGGCAGCTGGACCACGCGCACATCGAGTTCGCCTCGCAGATCCGCAACCCGATCGGCATCAAGCTGGGCCCGACGACCACGGCCGAGGACGCGCTGCAGTACATCGAGCGCCTCGACCCGGAGCGGGAGCCGGGCCGGCTGACGTTCATCGTCCGCATGGGCGCCGACAAGGTCCGCGACAAGCTCCCCGAGCTGGTCGAGAAGGTCACCGCCTCCGGCGCGACCGTGGCCTGGGTGACCGACCCGATGCACGGCAACACCTTCGAGGCGGCCTCCGGGCACAAGACCCGCCGCTTCGACGACGTGCTCGACGAGGTCAAGGGCTTCTTCGAGGTCCACAAGGAGCTGGGCACGCACCCGGGCGGCATCCACGTGGAGCTGACCGGCGACGACGTCACCGAGTGCGTGGGCGGCGGCGACGAGATCTTCGTCGACGATCTGCACCAGCGCTACGAGACGGCCTGCGACCCGCGGCTCAACCGCAGCCAGTCGCTGGACCTGGCGTTCCTCGTGGCCGAGATGTACAGGGACCAGTAACGGTTTCGCCTGTTACACCGACAGCGACTGGGGCGCGGATCACATACGATCCGCGCCCCAGTCGACTTTTGCGTCTCCGACCCGGCGGGTAAGGTTAGGTTAGCCTCACCGATCAACGGGGATGGCGCCTTGGAACGACCTGTCGGGAGGTGGACCGCGTGTACGTGTGCAGTTGCTTCGGGATCACCGAGCAGCAGGTCAAGCAACACGCGGACGGCGGCGCCTGCACCCCTCGGCAGATAGCCTCCGCATGCAAGGCGGGTACGGACTGCGGGTCGTGCGTACGTCGCATTCAGGCGATCCTGGGCAGGGGTGCGTGCCCTCGCCGTGAACTGGCCGACCGGGGCCAGCCGGTGCTCGCGGAGCTGGAAGACGCCGCCTAGCTCGGCTGCTCGATCTGCTGCGCGAGGTACAGGGCCTCGCCGAGCTTGTCGATCAGCTCCAGCTGCGTGTCCAGGTAGTCGATGTGGTGCTCCTCGTCGGCGAGGATCTCCTCGAAGAGGTTCGCGGACGTGATGTCGCCCTTGCTGCGCATCACCTCGACGCCGCGCTTGAGGCGGTCGATCGCCTCGACCTCGATCTGCCGGTCGGCCTGGA
This sequence comes from Streptomyces sp. NPDC006140, assembly GCF_040628815.1. NCBI lineage: Bacteria > Bacillati > Actinomycetota > Actinomycetes > Kitasatosporales > Streptomycetaceae > Streptomyces > Streptomyces sp. NPDC006140. The sequence goes on from NZ_JBEXTS010000001.1 coordinate 826,976, forward strand.
ACATCTCGGTGACCGTCTGGCCGACCCGTACGTGGAAGAGCCGCTGGTAGTTGGGCAGACCGTCCAGCATGAGGATGCGCTCGGTGATCTTGTCCGCGTGCTTCATCTCGTCGATGGACTCTTCACGCGTGTACTTGGCGAGCTTGGTCCAGCCTTTGTTGTCCTGGATCCGGTAGTGCAGCCAGTACTGGTTGATCGCCGTCAGCTCGCCGGTCAGCTGCTCGTTGAGGAATTCGAGGACCTCGGGGTCGCCCTGCATCGCAGAGGCTCCTTCCATGGGGGGAACTGGCAGGATGCGCCGCATGATTCCACCGGCGACGAAGATCGTCCAGTAAGTCTTCACTTAGTAAGTAAGGGCATGCTTAGTTCTGTTTGCCCCGTTTTGGAGGGGCCCCGGTCGGGGGCATCACCCGGGGTCTGTCAGGATGGAGTCATGGGTCAGCCGCTGGAACACGAATCGGGAGAAGGGCGCGACTCAGCAGGAGCAGCGGGAGCGACGCAGCCCGGTCTGCCGCCGGGACAGCGGGTGCAGCGCGGCTGGCCGGTCACGCACTACGGGCCCGTCCCCAAGTTCCGGCCCGACCGCTGGGAGTTCCGGGTCTTCGGCGCCACCGCCGACGGCGGCAAGCACTGCTGGTCCCACGAGGAGTTCACGGCCCTGCCGCACACCAGCGTCGTGGCCGACCTGCACTGCGTCACGAAGTTCAGCATGCTGGGCGCCGAGTGGGGTGGCATCCCCGCCCGCACGATCCTCGACCTCGCGCCGCCCGCCGACGACGTCACCCATGTGATGGTGTGGGCCGAGTACGGATTCAGCTCCAACCTCCGCCTGTCCGACTTCGCCGACGAGCACGTCCTGTTCGCCACCCACAAGGACGGCGAGCTGCTCACCGCCGAGCACGGCTTCCCGCTGCGCCTGATCGTGCCCCACCTGTACGCCTGGAAGGGCCCCAAGTGGGTGCGCGGCGTGGAGTACATGACCGCCGACCGGCGGGGCTTCTGGGAGGAGCGCGGCTACCACAACATCGGCGACCCCTGGCGGGAGCAGCGCTACTCGTACCAGGAGGGACCGGGGGACGGCCCCGACCTCTGAGGCCTTGGGGGTTTCGACGCCTCCGGGTCTTCGAGGCCGTCAGCCGTCGCGCAGCTTCTTCAGCCGCTCCACGTCGGCCGCGTGCCCCTCCTTGCCGCCCGGCGTCTCGATGATCAGCGGCACGCCCTCGGTCGCGGGGTGCGTCATCAGCGCCCGGAACGGGTCCTCGCCGATGTGGCCGACGCCGATGTTCTCGTGCCGGTCCTTGTGGGCGCCCACCACGTCCTTGGAGTCGTTGGCGTGGATCAGCTTCAGCCGGCCCTCGCCGACCGTGTCCACCAGCAGGTCCAGCGTCTGGTGCATGCCGCTCGGGCCCGTGAGGTCGTGCCCCGCCGCGAAGATGTGGCAGGTGTCCAGGCACACGCCCAGCATCGGGTGGGCCTCCAGCGCCTCGAAGTACGGGCCGAAGTCCCACGTCCGTGAGCACAGGGAGGCGCCCTGGCCGGCGGTCGACTCCAGCAGCAGGTACGGGTCGTCGTCGTGGGTCAGCTCGTCGAGCAGCGGCAGCAGGTGCTCGCGGACCTGCTTCAGCGCCACGGACCGCTCCCGGCCGCCGGTCGCGCTGCCCGTGTGCACGACCACGCCCAGCGCCCCGATCTCCCGCCCGCGCCGCAGCGAGTGCCGCAGCGACTCCACCGACCGCTCCACGGTGGCCTCGGTGTGCGAGCCGAAGTTGATCAGGTAGGGGGCGTGCACGTAAGCGGGGATCGACTCGGCCTCGCACGCGGCGCGGAACGCCTCGTCCTGCTTCGGGTTCCCGGCCGGCGTGGCCCAGCCGCGCGGGTTGGCGACGAAGACCTGCACGGTCTCCGCCTTCAGGTCACGGGCGTACGACACGCCGACGGAGTGGAGCCCGCCGGCCACGGGGACGTGGCCGCCCACGGGGTTGCGGGACGGGCCGGACAGCTGCTTGTTCACCCGTTCAGGGTGTCATGCGCCCGACCGTGCCCTGCCCACGGGCTCCGTGCCCGGCCGTCACCTGATCTTGATCGTGATCGTCGAGCCCTTGGGCGCCGTCTCGCCGCCCTCGACCGACTGGCCCTTGACGGTGTCGCCGAACAGGCCGAGCAGACCGCGGTCCTCCTCGACCTGGAACCCGGCGCCCTCCAGCGCCTGCCGGGCGTCGTCGACGCTGTCGCCGACCACGTCCGGGACCTCGATCATCTCGGGGCCCTTGGACAGCGTCAGCGTGATCGTGTCGCCCTCGGCGGCCCGGCCGCCGGGGTTCGGGCTCTGCCGGGCGACCTGGCCCTTGTCGAACTCGGAGGAGGTGACCCGCTCGGTGGCGATCTTCACCTTGAGGCCGGCGTCCTGCAGCTCGGCCCGGGCGTCGGCCAGGTCGTCACCGGTGACGTCGGGGATGTCGACGGGGCTGCCCTTGCTGACCACCAGCGCGACGGCCGTGCCCGCGCGCACCTGCGTGCCGTCCGCCGGCCGCGCGGAGATCACCGAGCCGCGCGGGACGTCCTCGCTGAACGCGCGGGTGACCATGCCCGGCTCCAGCCCGTCCTCCTTCAGCTGGGCCCGCGCCTTGTCCAGCTTCTGGCCCTCCAGCGCGGGCACCCGCACGGTCTCCGGGCCGTCGGAGAGGGTGATGCTCACCGCGTCGTTGCCGCGGATGCGCGTGCCGGCCTTCGGGTCGCTGCTGATGACCTGGCCGCGCTCCACCGTGTCGCTGTAGGCGTGCTCCACCTTGCCGAGCTCCAGCCCCGCGTCCCGCAGCCGGTCCTCGGCCTGGTCCTGCGTCTTCGACAGCAGCGGGGGGACCTCGGTGAACTGGCCCGAGTTGATGTACCAGACGCCCGTGCCGAGGCCGAGCGCGAGCAGGACGGCGACGACGATCGCCATCGGACCGCGCCGGGGCCCGGAGCGGCGCCGGGGCGGCGGGGGCGGCGGGGACTGGAAGCGGCTGGTGCGGTTGAGCGCCGCCCCGGCGGCCTCGTCGTCCTCGTTCACCGGCAGCGGGCGGGGCATCGTCAGCGCGCGCGGGATCACGCTCGTCCGGTCGTCGGCGTTGTCGTGCTCCGCGGTGAGCGCCTGCGGCGGGACCACGTCCAGCTGGTCCGCGCTCAGCCGGCTGCGGCCGTCGCGGACCTGCCCGAGCAGCGCCACCGCGTCGTACGGGCGGATCTCCGGGGTGCGGGCGGTCGCCGAGGCGACCATCTCGTCCAGCTCGTACGCCAGGCCGGGCACGGCGGCCGAGGGCGGCGGGACGTCCTCGTGCAGGTGCTTGTAGAGGATGACGGCGGGGGAGTCCCCGTCGTGCGGCTTGTCGCCGGTCAGCATCTCGTAGAGCATCACGCCGCACGCGTACACGTCGACGCGGGGGTCGGCGGTGCCGTTCTCTATCTGCTCGGGGGCGAGGTACGAGACCGTGCCGAGGACCGTGCCGGTGGTGTTCGTCACCGTGTCCACGGCCCGGACGAGTCCGAAGTCGGCGACCTTGACCCGGCCGTCGTCCCCTATCAGGACGTTCTCGGGCTTCATGTCCCGGTGCACGAACCCGGCGCGGTGGGCGGCGCCCAGGGCGGCCAGCACCGGCTCCAGGATGTCCAGGGCGGCACGCGGCTGCAGGGCGCCGCGCTCGCGCAGCACGTCCCGCAGGGTGCAGCCCGCCACGTACTCCATGGCGAGGTAGACGTAGGAGCCGTCGGTGCCCTGGTCGAAGACCTGCACCACGTTCGGATGGGCCAGCCGGGCCACCGACTTCGCCTCGCGGATGAACCGCTCGACGAACGAGCCGTCGACCGCGAGCGAGGGGTGCATCACCTTGAGCGCGAGGACCCGGTCGAGCCGGGTGTCCACGGCCCGGTAGACCGTGGCCATCCCGCCGACCGCGATCCGCGCGTCGATGCGGTACCGGCCGTCGAGCACCTGCCCGACCAAGGGGTCCTGAAGGGTCGTGTCCACGCAGGCGAGTGTACGAGCCACCACTGTCACCCCGCGCAGCCCGCCGAAGATCGCACCGGTACTGCAGCCGACCTGTGACGTGCCCGCCGCACCCTCACCGGAAGGCGGGCCGCTCCGGGTCCAGCTCCGCCATGCCCTCCGCGGGCGACGACGCCTCCGCGAAGTGCCGCCGCGGGATCCGCCCCGCCCGGTACGCCAGCCGCCCGGCCTCCACGGCATGCCGCATGGCGTCGGCCATCAGCACCGGCTCCTGTGCCCGCGTCACCGCCGAGGCGAGCATCACACCCGCGCAGCCCAGCTCCATCGCCAGCGCCGCGTCCGACGCCGTCCCCGCGCCCGCGTCCAGGATCACCGGCACGCGCGCGTGCTCGACGATCAGCTGGAAGTTGTGCGGGTTGCGGATGCCGAGCCCGGAGCCGATGGGCGAGCCGAGCGGCATGACCGCCGCGCAGCCCACGTCCTCCAGCTTGCGCGCCAGCACCGGGTCGTCGTTGGTGTACGGCAGCACCGTGAAGCCGTCGTCGACGAGCGTCTCGGCCGCCTCCAGCAGCTCGATCGGGTCCGGCAGCAGCGTGCGCTCGTCGGCGATGACCTCCAGCTTGATCAGGTCGGTGCCGAGGGCCTCGCGCGCGAGCCGGGCCGTGAGGACGGCCTCACCGGCGGTGAAGCAGCCCGCCGTGTTGGGCAGGACGCGGATGCCGAGCTTGTCCAGGACGGACAGCACCGAGCCGTGCACCGAGGGGTTCACGCGGCGCATCGCGACGGTCGTCAGCTCCGTCCCGGAGGCGACCAGCGACCGCTCCAGCACGTCGAGGCTGGGCGCCCCGCCCGTGCCCATGATCAGGCGGGACGTGAAGGACGTACCCCCGAGGACGAACGGATCGTCGGCCATGGTCAGCCTCCTTGGACGGCGGTGAGGACTTCCACGCGGTCCCCCTCGGTCAGGGGTGTGGACGGCCACTGCGTGCGCGGGACGACGGTTTCGTTGAGGGCGGCGGCCACTCCCGAGGGTGAGGTGGTCAGCGACTTCACGACGGTGTCGAGAGCCGTGCCGGGCCGGACGTCCCGGGGCTCTCCGTTGACGGAGATGTTCATGCGGGCTGCTCCGTGAGTGCGGTGGCGGTACTGAAGCGCTTCGGCGTGAAGGGGCGGGCTTCCTCGGGGAGTTCGCCCGTCGCCAGGGCGTGCGCCAGGGCGTCGCCGGTGACCGGCGTGAGCAGGACGCCGTTGCGGTAGTGCCCGGTGGCCAGCAGCAGTCCGTCGAGGCCGGTCGGGCCGAGCAGCGGCGCGTTGTCGGGCGAGCCGGGGCGCAGTCCGGCCCGGGTCTCGGTGAGCGGCAGCTCGGTGATGCCCGGGACCAGCTCGTGGGCGTCGCGCAGCAGCTCGTAGACGCCGCCCGCGGTGACGGTGGTGTCCCAGCCCAGTTCCTCGCTGGTCGCCCCGATCACCAGCTCGCCGCTCTCGCGCGGCACCAGGTAGACGTGGCTGCCGCGCACGACCGCGCGCACGGTCCGGCTGAGGAACGGCCCGTGCCGCTCCGGCATGGTCAGCCGTACGACCTGCCCCTTCACCGGCCGCACGGGCGGCAGCACCTCCTCCGGGACGCCCGCGAGCCGCCCGCTCAGGCTGCCCCCGGCCAGCACGACCTGCCCGGCGCCCAGCTCGGTCCCGTCGGCGGTGACCACACCGGTGGCCCGGTCACCCGCGACGGTCAGCCGCTCGGCCCACGCGTGGTGGAAGACCACGCCCGCCCGCTCGCACGCGGCCACCAGCGCCCCGGCCAGCCGCCGCGGGTCGATCTGGTGGTCGCCGTCGACCCGCAGCCCGCCGCGCACGCCCGGCGCGAGCATCGGCTCCAGGCGGCGGCACTCCCGCCCCGACAGCCACTGCGAGTCCAGGCCCGACTGCTGCTGCAGGGCGTGCAGTTCGCGCAGGTGGGCCCGGTCGTCGGCGTCCAGCGCCACGGCGAGCGTGCCGCAGCGCCGGTAGCCGAGGTCGTGGCCGGTCAGCTCGGTGAGCTCGGCCGCGAAGTCCGGGTAGCGCCGGGCCGAGGCGAGGTTCAGGCCGAGCAGGGTCTGCTCGCCGTAGTGCAGTTCCGTGACGGCGGCCAGCATCCCGGCCGCGACCTGCGCGGCCCCGCCGCCCGGCTCGGGGTCCGCCACGGCCGTGGCGAACCCGCGCTGCGCGGCCCGCCACGCGGTGACCAGCCCGATGATCCCGCCCCCGACGACGAGGACGTCTGACGTGCGCGTACGCGACATGGGCGTCCAGCCCCTCCCTTCGCCGGCATGACCCGGATCAGGTTCGTACGGTCGGAGGCCGCCAGCCTCCCTCTCAGCCCGGTGCGTCCGGGCTCCCGCGAGTGCTCTACGTCGGCCAGCCTAGCCGGAGGCCGTGTGCCGCAGTAAGGGAGCCTCCGTCCCCGCCCGGGCGTGGCGGGGTCGTACCCGGGCCGTTCGCGGGTACCCGGAAAGGCAGGAACGGGCGGCGGGAGAGGCGCTGTGCAGCAGGTCACGGCGCATGAGCACTGACTGACGAAATGTCAGTTGTCTATGGTGATCAGGTGAGCGAGCAGACGCAGGAACCAGGTTCGTCCGCGCCGCGGCGCGTGGTCGTGGCGGGCGCGGGCATGGCCGGTGTGCAGACCGCCGTCGCCCTGCGCGAGCAGGGCTTCACCGGCACCGTGCTCCTGATCGGCGCAGAGCCCCACCAGCCGTACGACCGGCCCCCGTTGTCCAAGGCCGTCCTCCTCGGCAAGGCGGAGGGCTCCGCCTTCGACGTCGACTTCGAGGCCCTCGGCATCGAGCTGCGACTCGGCTGCGAGGTGCTCGGCCTGCGCCCGCAAGACCACGAGCTGGACACCGAGGACGGGCCCGTGCCGTACGACGTCCTGGTCGTCGCGACCGGCGCCGAACCCGTCCGGCTGCCCGGCGCGGAGGGCGTGCCCGGCGTGCATCTGCTGCGCACCCTGGACGACGCCGAGCGGCTGCGCCCGGTGCTGGCCCGCCGGCACGAGATCGTGGTCGTCGGCGCCGGCTGGATCGGCGCGGAGTTCGCCACGGCCGCGCGCGAGGCGGGCTGCGCGGTGACCGTCGTGGAGGCCGCCGAGCGGCCGCTCGCCGGGGCGCTGCCCGCCGAGGTCGCCGCCCCGATGGCCCGCTGGTACGCCGACGCGGGGGCCGTGCTGCGCACCCACGCGCGCGTGGCGGGCGTCGAGCCCGGCGCGGTGCTCCTCGACGACGGCTCCCGGCTGCCCGCCGGCGCGGTCGTCGTCGGCATCGGCGCCCGCCCGGCGACGGCCTGGCTGGCCGGCTCCGGGGTCGAGCTCGGCGCACACGGCGAGATCGTGGCCGACGAGCACCTGCGCACCTCCGCGCCGGACGTCTACGCGGTCGGCGACTGCGCCTCCTTCCCCTCGGGCCGCTACGGCGAGCGCCTGCTCGTGCACCACTGGGACAACGCCCTCCAGGGGCCGCGCACGGTCGCGGTGAACATCATCGGCCGGACCACCGGCGAGACCCCCGCGGTCTACGACCCGGTGCCGTACTTCTGGTCGGAGCAGTTCGGGCGGTTCGTGCAGTACGCCGGGCACCACGCGGCCGCCGACACCCTGCTGTGGCGGGGCGATCCGTCCGGCCCCGCCTGGACGGTCTGCTGGCTGCGCGGGGACCGGCTGGTGGCGCTGCTGGCCGTGGGCCGCCCCCGGGACCTGGCGCAGGGCCGCCGCCTGATCGAGGCGGGCACGCCGATGAACCCGGCGCTGCTCCAGGACCCGGCGAGACCCTTGAAAGCGGCCACGGCTTGAGGGCCTGGGGGCCCGGCCCGGCCCGGCGCGTCCGCCCAGGTGGACGGGGCTGACTTCCGACTGTCAGTGGGGGATGGCAGGCTGGTTTCCGTGACCGAGATTGACGCGAAGATCGATGCTCTCGTCCCCGCCTGGCTCACCCTCCCCGACATCGCCGAACAGCTCGGCGTCGAGGTGACGCGTGTGCGGCAGCTGGTCAAGGACGGCCAGCTCATCGCCGTACGCCGTGGTGAGAACCGCGCGCTGCACGTCCCCGCCGCCTTCATCGACGGGGACAAGGTCGTCAAGGGCCTGTCCGGCACCTTGACGCTCCTGCGGGACGACGGCTTCACGGACGAAGAGATGCTGGAGTGGCTCTTCACCCCCGACCCCAGCCTGCCCGGCACACCGGCGCAGGCGCTCAGCGAGAATCGCGGCACGGAGGTGAAGCGCCGCGCCCAGGCGCTCGCGGTCTGACCCGACCGCGACCGAACAACCGTCCGGCGCCGTGCGAGCGGGGCCGGGCCTGGACAACCGCCCGGTGTGGGCCGTGGCCCGTGGGGGTCACGGCCCAAGGGTGGGCCGCGCCCGTCCGAGGCCGTGAGCGCCCCGGCCGACCGGCCCGGGGTGGGCGTAGGGTGCCCGAGGTGTCGTGGCGGGACAGGGGCGCTCCCGCACCCGTACGGCACCGACGTACCCGCGGGCCCGCCCGCGCCACCGACACCCAGGGGGGACACGCATGTCCGGCACCGCCACCACCGCACGGGCCCAGCTCGCCGACGCCCGGGTCTACCTGTGCACCGACGCCCGCAAGCGGCAGGGCGACCTCGCGGAGTTCCTCGATGCCGTGCTGGCCGGCGGGGTCGACATCGTGCAGTTGCGGGACAAGGGCATGGAGGCCGCCGAGGAGCTGGAGCACCTGGCCGTCTTCGCCGACGCCTGCGCCCGGCACGGCAAGCTCCTCGCGGTCAACGACCGGGCGGACGTCGCCCACGCCGCCGGCTCCGACGTGCTGCATCTCGGCCAGGGCGACCTCCCGGTCCCCGCGGCCCGGGCGATCCTCGGCGAGGACGTCCTGATCGGCCGCTCCACCCACGCCGAGTCCGAGGCCGCCGCGGCCGCCGTCCAGGACGGCGTGGACTACTTCTGCACCGGGCCGTGCTGGCCGACCCCCACCAAGCCCGGCCGCCACGCCCCCGGCCTGGACCTCGTCCGGTCCACCGCGGCCCTTGGCACCGACCGGCCCTGGTTCGCCATCGGCGGCATCGACCTCGGCAACCTCGACCAGGTCCTGGAAGCCGGGGCCCGGCGCGTGGTCGTCGTACGGGCGATCACCGAGGCCGACGACCCGGGCGCGGCGGCATCCCAGTTCGCGAAACGGCTGCGCGAGACGGAGTGACGCCGGACTGTCCAAGGGGTGGACAGCAAGTAGACAAATAGGTCAAATATCCGCGTTCGGTTGGGAGAGCGACCGCCCCTGGCTAACCTGCCGGTATGGCCCTCGGCACCGCATCCATCAGATCGGACCACGCGCGCACCGTCCGCGACATGCTCGCGACCGGCAAGACGACGTACTCGTTCGAGTTCTACGCCCCCAAGACCCCGAAGGGCGAGCGGAACCTGTGGAACGCGCTGCGCCGGGTCGAGGCGGTGGCCCCCGACTTCGTCTCCGTGACCTACGGCGCCGGCGGCTCCACCCGCGCGGGCACGGTCAAGGCGACCGAGGCGATCGCCTCCGACACCACCCTCACGCCGATCGCCCACCTCACCGCCGTCGACCACTCGGTGGCCGACCTGCGCAACATCATCGGGCAGTACGCCGACGCCGGGATCCGCAACATGCTCGCCCTGCGCGGCGACCCGCCCGGCGACCCGATGGGCGAGTGGGTGCCGCACCCCCGGGGCCTGGCCTACGCCGCCGAACTCGTCGAGCTGATCAAGGCGTCCGGCGACTTCTGCGTGGGCGTCGCCGCCTTCCCGGCGATGCACCCGCGCTCCACCGACTGGGACACCGACGTCCGCCACTTCGTCGACAAGTGCCGCGCCGGCGCGGACTACGCCATCACGCAGATGTTCTTCCACCCGGAGGACTACCTCCGGCTGCGCGACCGGGTCTCGGCCGCCGGCTGCGACACCCCGATCATCCCCGAGGTCATGCCGATCGCCAGCGTGAAGACGCTGGAGCGGATCGGGTCCCTCACCAACGCCGCGTTCCCGGCCGCCCTGAAAGAGCGGATCCTCACAGCAAAAGACGATCCGGCCGCTGTACGCTCCATTGGGATCGAATTCGCCACGGAGTTCTGTGCGCGGCTGCTCGCCGAGGGCGTGCCCGGCTTGCACTTCATCACGCTCAACAACTCCACCGCGACACTGGAAATCTACGAGAACCTGGGCCTGCACCACCCGGCGCAGGCCTAGACCGTTCGCACCGGTATACGACACACTGCGTAGCGGCCACTGGGAGAGGGGCGTACATGGGCTGGGCGGTCCTCTACATCGCGTTCGGCGTCGTCGCGCTGTGGCTGCTGGGCGAGGTGCTGCTGCAGTACAAGGCGCGGCTGCGCTGGCGACTGCTCGCCTTCGTCGGCTTCCTCGGTGTCGTGGTCGGTGTCCTGATCCCGTCGGTCGTCGTGATCGGGCTGGGCGCGGCCGCCTTCGCGGTCGGCCAGACATACGTCACCCTGTCGTTCCGCAGCGGCTTCGCGTCCGGCTGGGCGATGAACGCCCCGATGCTGGGCGGCAGCAAGCGCCGCCGCGGTGAGCGCGGCCGCCAGGAGCCGACCCTGGAGGTCTCCGGCCTGGAGGCGGCCGACGGCGGCTACGGCGACGAGGGCGCCGACCACGGCCGCGACAGCGTCGCCTACGGCCAGGGCGACGACTACGACGGCGACGACTACGACCGCGACGACGTCTTCACGCCGTCGCGGCCGGTCCGGCCGGCTGACGCCGAGACCACCGCCGTCTACGAGCCGCAGCCCGTGCCGGACGACACCGGCTCCTACGGCGTCTACGGCGACACCGGGTACCACGGCCAGTCCCACGACCAGCCCCACGACCAGTACGCCGCGCAGGCCACCGACCAGTCCTACGCCTACGACTACTCGGGCTACGGCCAGCAGCAGGGCTACGACGCCACCGGCCAGCAGCAGTACGCCGCCTACTCCGACCCCTACATCGGCTCGTCGACCTACGGCTCGGGCGAGTACGACAGTGGCTACGGCGACCAGCAGTACTACGGCCAGCAGCAGGGCTACGCGCAGGACCAGTACGCCGGCACCTACGGCGGCGAGACCCCGCCCGGCGGCGTCTGGGTCCCGCAGCAGCGCAACACCGACGAGTACGGGCAGGAACTGCCGCCGGAGCAGCCGTACCCGTACCAGAGCGGCGGGCAGCAGCAGACGCACGGGAACGGCTTCGACGAGCAGTACCGTTTCTGAAGCCTCTGGTTGTGCGGCCGAGGCCGGTTACCGCGAGGCCCGTCACGGCGAGGCCGTCACTGTGAGCCCCGGAAGTCCGGTCCCTCCACGATCAGTCCCGCGACGAGCGCGCCCGACATGCCCGCGTGCGGCAGTCCGCCGCCGGGGTGGGCCCAGCCGCCGACCGCGAACAGGCCGGGCATCCGAGTGTTGTTGGACGGGTGCAGCAGGCGCCCGCCGACCGCCGCCAGCGCCGGTACGGGCACCGACCCGTCCTCCGCGCCCGTCGCGTCCGCGATGTCGGCCGGGGTGCGCACCTCGTGCCAGAGGAGGCGGTCGCGCAGGTCGGGGACGGCCTGTTCGGCGACCGTGATCATGCGTGCGGCGAGGTCGTCGCAGGACCGGTCGGGCCGCGCGGGCACCACCGCCGTGAGGGTGACCGCCTCGTGGTCCTCCGGGGCCGACCCCGGGTCGTCGGGCCGCAGGACCGTCACCGTCGGATGCCCGGGCTGCGCCGCCGCACCGAACAGGGCGTCCAACTCGGCCTCGCGGTCCCGGGCATGGACCACCGTGCGGTGGGCCGTGCCCTCGGGGCGGCCGCCGCGCAGGGCGAGCAGGACCGTCAGCCGGCCGGCCGCCGTCCGCTGCGCGGGCACCTCGCCGTCGCCCCGCACCGCATAGCCCGCCGTGAGCCGGTCCAGCACGCCGGGCGCGACTCCGGCCACCACGAAGTCGGCCTCCGCGACCGTCCCGCCCGCGAGTTCCACCCCCGAGGCCCGGCCGTCCTTCTCCAGCACGCCGGTGACCTCGGCGCCGAAACGGAACTCGACCTTCCGGGCCAGGCATCGCTCGTACACCGCGCGCGCCAGCTCGCGCATGCCCCCGCGCACGTACCAGGTGCCGAAGGCGTGCTCCATGTACGGCAGTACGGCCGCGCTCGCCGGGGTGACCCGGGGGTCCAGGCCCTGCGCGAGGGCGTACCCCTCGAGCAGCGCGGCGAGCCGGGGGTCGCGCAGCTCCCAGGCGCCGACCTCGGCCAGCGTGCCCGCCCGGCGGGTGCGCAGCAGTCGCTTGTGGGGCACCGCCGGATAGGGCTCGCGCTCCGCCAGCACCTGCCAGTTCGGCCAGAGCGGCTCCTCCAGGAGGGGCCGGCGGGTCCGGTCCCAGGCCTCGCGGGCCCGGACCAGGAAGTCGCCCCAGCGCTTCCCCGCGCCCGAGCCGAGGGCCTCGTCCAAGGCGGCGACGACGCCCGCGCGCGAGGCGTTGGGCAGGGACACCCGCGTGCCGTCCGCGAACACGTGCCGGGACGACGGGTCCACCTGGACCAGCTCGACGCACGCCTCCAGCGGTTCCCTGCCGGTCTTGACGAACAGGTCGCGGTAGACGGCGGGCAGCGGGAGCAGGCCGGGGCCCGTGTCGAAGGAGAACCCGTCCCGCTCGAAGCGGCGCAGCGCCCCGCCGTACGTGTCCGTCCGCTCGTACACCGCCACCCGGTGGCCCGCGACGGCCAGCCGGGCGGCGGCCGACAGCGCGCCCATCCCGGCGCCGATCACCGCAATCCGTGCCATGCCAGGGACTTTATCCGCCCCCACCGACAGCCCTCGCCGGCCACCGTCCGAGTACGGGCGCGGAGGCGATCGTGACCAGTGGCCCGGGGAGCGCTCTGGGGCCGGGTGCGCAGCACTGAGTATTCGTACCTAGTGGGGGAGTTGAGTACGCGCGCGGATGGGGGCCGACCTGCGAAAACGAGAGAGTGGAGACACGGAGAGGGGCACGGCTCCGGCACCGGCGACACGGGGCGCCGGAACGGGGCCGGCCCACGATCCGCTCCTTCCGCCGACGGTGTCGGCGGGAGCGAGGCACGGGGGAGAACCGGGGGACGACCGCAACGGGGGTCCTGCGGGGGGACGTACGGGGGAGCAGGAAAACGGGGGAGCACGGAAGGCGCCGGTTCGAGGTGGCCCGCGGGGGATGCGGCCACGTCGGACCGGCGCTTTCACGTCTGCATCGGCCGCGCCGGCATCGGCTGCGCCTGGCATGGGCCGCGCGGGCGTGGGCTGCGCCTGGCATGGGCCGCGCGGGCGTGGGCTGCGCCTGGCATGGGCCGCGCAGGCATCGGCCGGGCAGGCATGGGCTGCGCCTGGCATCGGCCGCGCTCGCACCGACCGCGCAGGCATGGGCTGCGCTCGCACCGGCCGACGGCACCAGCCGCGCTGTCAGCGGCAGCCGCTCACTCGCCCCTGAAGCAACCGGGACAGCGCCGCGTGGACGTCGTCCAGGGAACGCTCCGGCTGGAAGGACTTCCAGTCGAGCGCGGCCACCAGGACCATGCCGACCAGCGCGGACGCCGTCAGCGAGATGTCGATCTCCGCGCTGAACTCACCGCCCGCCACGCCGTCGCGCAGCACACCCTCCACGACCGCCACGGCCTGCTGCCGGACCACCATCAGCGTGGACTGCCAGGCCCGGTTGGTGCGCCACAGCTCGGCCACGTACAGCTGGGTGAAGGCCGGGTAGCGGTCGATGAAGACCAGCCCGGCGCGGATCATCGCGTCCAGGGCGTCGACCTTGCCGCCGCCCTCCCGGGCGGTCCGCTCGGCCGCTTCCCGGAGGGAGGCGGTGAGGAGCCCCACCCCGTGCCGCAGCAGTTCCTCGAAGAGGACGGACTTGCTCGCGAAGTTGTAGTAGACGGTGCCCTTCGCGACTCCGGCACGCTCGGCGATCTCGTCCACGGTCGTGGCGGAGAACCCCTGCTCGGCGATGAGCGTGACGGCCGCCTCGTAGAGCTTCTGCCGGGTGGCCTCGCGGCGCGTGCTGCCGCCCGACGCGGCACTGCTGCTTTCCATGGCCCTGATTGTCACAGGAACCTTTCCGGGAGACGTGACGGAAGGACTCACAGGCTCAGCTCCGGATGCAGCCGGTCCAGCGTCCACACCTGGCGCCGGCGGGCCGCCACGGCGGTCAGCGCGAGGGCACCGGCGGTGAACGCCGTCAGCACCACGCACGCGTGCCACACCGGTTCGAGACCACCGCCCGTGATGAGCCTGCGCAGGGCCTCCACGACGTAGCTCATCGGCAGGAAGGGGTGCAGGGCGTTGAAGAAGCCGGGGCTGGTCTGCACGGGGTACGTGCCGCCCGCCGAGGTCAGCTGGAGCATCAGCAGGGCGAGGACGAGGATCCGGCCCGCCGCCCCGAAGCGCGCGTTCAGCCACTGCACGATCGCCGCGAAGCACGCCGTCACCAGGAACAGGAAGCCGACCGTCCCGGCCGCCCGGGCCATCTCCAGGCCGATCGCCCAGTGCAGCACCGACATCAGCGCCGTCGTCTGCAGCACCCCGATCGCCACCACCGGCAGCCAGCCCGCCAGCGCGATCCGCCAGGCGGAGGCGCCCGCGGCGAGCGCCCGCCGGTTCATCGGCGCGATCAGCATGTACGCCACCATCGCGCCCACCCACAGGGACAGCGGGATGAAGTACGGCGCGAAGCCGGTGCCGTAGTTGGGGGCCTTGTGCAGGTCGTGGGAGGCGAGCCGGACCGGGTCGGCCATGACCTCCGTGCGCCGGTCGCGGTCCTGCTCGTCGTAGTCGGGGATCTTCTCCGCCCCGTCGTGCAGACCGCCGGCGAGCTTCCCGGAGCCGCCGACGAGCTTGTAGATGCCGCCGTTGAGATCGTCGGCGCCCGTCTTCAGCTCGCCGACGCCCTTGTCCAGGTCGACGGCGCCCGTCCTGGCCGTGCCGATGCCCTGGTGCAGCTTCTTCGCCCCGGCGGCGACCTCGGCCGCCCCGTCGTTCAGCTTGTTGATCTTCTTGACGGCGTCATCGAGGTCCTCGGAGAGGTGCGGCGCGCGGTCGGCGAGGGCCTGGGACTGCTTCTGCAGGGTGGCGAGGTTCTTGTCGAGCTTCGCCAGGTCGCCGTCCTGGTCCGCGATCAGCGTGTTGAGGTCGTCCGCGATGAGGGTGACGTCGGCGGCCGCGTCCTTGGCCTTCTTCAGGTCGGCGCAGGCGGCGTCGGGCAGGACGGGATCCGTGCAGCGCCTGGCGTAGACGTCGCTCAGCGTGCCGGACGCGGCGCGGGCGCCCTTGGCGGCGGTCGGGGCCGTCTTCACCAGGGTGTCCAGGTGCTTGCGGATCACGCCGGAGGAGTCGGCGACGAGCCGGGCCGTGTCGCCGATGGTCTTCTCGTTGTCCTTGAGGAACGGGCCCACCTTCCCGGCGGTCCGGTTGACCTTGTCGGCGAGCGCCCGCGTGCCGTCGGCGACCCGCTTCGAGCCGTCCTCCAGGTCGCCCGCGCCCGTGTGGAGCTTCTTCAGGCCCTTGGCCAGCTTCCCGCTGCCGCCCTTGGCGTCCTTCAGGCCGTCGGCGAGGTCCTTGGAGCCCTTCTCGGCCTTGCCGATGCCGCCCTTGAGCTGGTCGGCGCCCTTCGCCGCCTTCACCGTCCGGCCGTGGATGTCGGAGAACGAGACGAAGATCCGGTCCAGGAAGGACCGCGAGGTCTTCGTGGACGCGGCCTGCCGCACCTCGCCGAACACCGTCCGGGAGA
Organism: Streptomyces sp. NPDC006140; assembly: GCF_040628815.1. Classification (NCBI taxonomy): domain Bacteria; kingdom Bacillati; phylum Actinomycetota; class Actinomycetes; order Kitasatosporales; family Streptomycetaceae; genus Streptomyces; species Streptomyces sp. NPDC006140. The sequence continues at coordinate 842,718 of NZ_JBEXTS010000001.1, forward strand.
TCTGGCCGACGATGTAGTTGTTCGCGTCGTTGGTACGCACCTGGAGGGCGCCGGTCTCCGGGGAGTTCCCGGAACTGGAGGCGATCCGCTCGCTGAAGTCGGCGGGCATGGTGAGCGACAGGTAGTAGCTGCCGTCCTCGACGCCCCTGCGGGCCTCGGCGGCGCTCACCTCGCGCCAGTCGAAGGTCTTGCTGTCGCGCAGGCCCTTGGTGATGTCGTCGCCGGCGGTGATCCTCCTCCCGTCGGCGGTGGCCCCCTTGTCGTCGTTCACGAGCGCCACGGGGATCCGGTCCAGCCGGCCGTACGGGTCCCAGAACGACCACAGGTACAGCGCGCCGTACAGCAGCGGCAGCACCAGCAGCGCGACCAGCGCGGCGCGCGGCAGCTTCCCCCGGCCGAAGCGGCGGAGCTCAAGCGCGGCCAGTCTCGGCGAGCGCATCGGCCTTCTCCTCTCCCTGGTCGGGGTTCTCGTGAGTGGACACCCGGAGGGCGCCCTCCGGGGCCTCGCTGCACACCGCCAGGACCGTCGTCCCGGCGTCGGCGAGGGACCTGAGGAGGCCCCAGGCCTCCGCCCGCTCGCCGTCCGAGAGCTTGAGGTCGGTGTCGTCGACGCCGAGCAGCCGGGGCCGGCCGACGAGGGCCAGGGCGACCGACAGCCGCAAGGCCTCCAGGCGCTCCAGATCGCGGACGGCGGTACGCGGACCCTTGGGCAGCGCCTCCAGGTCGAGACCGGCGGCGGCGAGCGCCGCGTCGGTGCGCTGTCCGGCCTCGGCCGCCCGCTCGCTCCGGGGCCGCAGCAGCCCGCGCAGGGAGTCACCGAAGCGCCGCTGGAGCAGCGCCCGTTCCCGCAGGTGCTCCCCGACGGTCAGGGCCGGATCGAGGTCGGTGACCCCCGGGACGTGCGCCAGGGCACTGACCCGGCGCACCGCCGACAGCTGCTTGGGCAGCCGGGCGTCGCCCACCACCGCCGTGCCCTCCGTGACCTTCATCCGCCCCGTCAGCGCGAGCAGCAGGCACGTCCGGCCGGACCCGGACGGGCCCTCGACCGCGATGAGCGACCCCGGCTCGGCGTCGACGGAGATCCCGCGGACCGCCCATCCCCTCGGCCCCTTGATCCCCAGGCCTTCGGCGGCGATCCGCACCCCTGCCGTCCCTTCCCCCACGAGTCTCCCCTGAATTTGAACTGACTGGTCAGTGCAAAAACTACTCCGAACCTACGATCGAGGCAAAACCGCAGGTCAGAACGGATTGTCAGTGCCATACCTCACGATGGGTCACATACGGCACTCCTGACGGACGTGCCGTCACACAGACGACAGGAGGTTCGTCATGGCCAGCTACCACGCAGCAGCCGCCCGCCGGCGCCGTGCCACCGGCCCTGCCCCCTCACTGACCGGCCCGGCGAGCGACGTGCACCCCGTCCTGCGCCGGGCCACGGCCCCGCCCGCCGCCCTCGACCTGCTCGCCCAGGCCCGCGCCGGACTGGACGAGGCCGACGCCCTGGAAACCCCGAACGAGCGCTACGCGACCGCCCACCTCGCCGCCCTGCGCACGGCCGCCGCCGTGCTCGCCGCCCGGGGGCGGCCGGAGACCTCGCCCCGGGCCCGGGCCAAGATCCGGAGCGCCTGGGAAGTGCTCCCCGAGATCGCGCCCGAACTGACCGAGTGGAGCGCGCTGTTCGCCTCCGGCGCCCGGCGCCGCGCCCGCGCGGAGGCAGGCATCCAGGGCGCGGCCACCGGCCGGGACGCCGACGACCTCATACGGGACGTGGCGATGTTCCTCCGGCTCGTCGAGCGCATGCTCGTCCTCCAGCCCGTCCTCCCGCAGCCGCGCCCCGACCAGGAGCGGCCGGAGGACCCCGGGCCGGGGAGGGACATGCCGGACGCGGGCTGACCGGCCGGGCACGGTCATGGCACCTGCCGGCTGGTGGCTAGAGCACCTGACCGGCTGGTCATGGTTACGGCACCGGGTCATGCCGGCCGCCGCGCCCGAGGCAATAGGGTGGGGGACGCCTGAAGTCTTCCCTCCCCGTGGCCGGGGCCGGGAAGGCACCCCGTTCCGCTCCGCCGCGCAAGAGGCGGTGCCGCGCCGAGGAGTCAACTGACGTGTCGGACCCGATGCGCCCCCGCGCCTCACTCCGTACCGCCGTGGTCTGGGAGGTCCTCCAGGACGCCCTCGACCGCCGGGTCAAGGCCACGGGTCGGGAGTCGCTGGACGTCCTCGACACCGGAGGCGGCAGCGGCAACTTCGCGGTGCCCGTCGCCCGCCTCGGCCACCGGGTCACCGTCGTCGACCCGAGCCCGAACGCGCTGTTCGCCCTGGAGCGCCGCGCCGCCGAGGCCGGCGTCGCCGACCGGGTCAAGGGCGTGCAGGGCGACGCCCACGGCCTCTTCGACGTCGCCGAGCGCGGCGGCTACGACGCGGTGCTGTGCCACGGCGTCCTGGAGTACGTGGACGACCCGGCCGAGGGCGTCCGCAACGCGGTGGCCGCCCTGCGCCCCGAGGGTGTCCTCAGCCTGCTCGCCGCCGGACTCGGCGGTGCCGTGCTGGCCCGCGCCCTCGCCGGCCACTTCAAGGAGGCCCGGCAGGCGCTCGACGACCCGAACGGACGATGGGGCGCGGGTGACCCCGTGCCGCGCCGCTTCACCGCCGAGCAGCTCACGACGCTGGTCGAGGCCGCGGGCCTGCGGGTCGGCGCCGTGCACGGCGTGCGGGTCTTCGCCGACCTCGTGCCCGGCGTCCTCGTCGACACCGAGCCCGGAGCTTTGGAAGCGCTGCTGAAGCTGGAGGAGGCCGCGGCCGAGCTGCCGGCCTTCCACTCGGTGGCCACGCAGCTTCATGTGCTCGGTGAGACGCAGGCGGCGATCGAGACCGATGAGGCCAGTGGGGCCGCCGGGGCCTGAGCCGCTTCCTGAGTCACCGCCGCTGATCAGCGCCTGGGCTGTGGATGGAGTACGCCACAGGCCCCCCGAATGGCGGCTGAGCGCCGTATGATCGAGGGAGACCGTTCCGGCATGACGGGTCGGCCGCCGGGGAATGGAAGCCTCAGCGAGCCGGGACGTCCATGGCGGATTCCGGTTGGCCAATTGGCGCAGAGGGGCGGGTTTCACGGGGGCGATTCCCTGCCTATCCTGAAGAGACCCCCCGGGTCGCCCCGGCGACTGCACGATGAGGAGGACTCCGTGCCGCTCTCGGAGCACGAGCAGCGCATGCTCGAGCAGATGGAGCGAGCGCTGTACGCCGAAGATCCCAAGTTCGCGTCGGCGCTCGAGGGAAGCGGGCTGCGTACGTACACCCGGCGGCGGGTCTACCAGGCGGTCGCGGGCTTCCTCGTAGGTATTGCGCTCCTCATGGCCGGTATGGTCGCCAAGCAGGTCTGGCTCAGCGTCGTGGGCTTCCTCGTCATGCTGGGCTGTGCGGTGCTCGCCGTGACCGGCTGGCGCAAGGCCCCCAAGCCGGGCGAACAGGCCGCCGGTGCCGCCGGAGGGCCGCAGGCCCGCCGTCAGGGCAGGCAACGCCGCTCCATGATGGACCGCATCGAGCAGCGCTGGCAGAAGCGCCGCGACGAGCAGGGCGGCCATTAGCCAGCCCCCACAGCTCGCCAGGACTACGTGAACACGTACGTCAGGGGGTGACCACCGACCAGGTGGTCACCCCCTGACGCATGCCTGTGCGGCGGTATGCCCACGTCCCTGGACGGCTGCCGGGAGAAGAGACTGGGCAGGGGCGGGTGCAGGGGCAGCGCGGCCGACCGAGCCGCGGGCAGCCGCACGCACCCCGCGGCCGGCCGGCCCCGGCCGTCTCTGTCGTCAGCCCTGCTGCCCCGATGCCTTCCGCCACGTCGGCCGCAGCGCCAGAGCCCGTTCCCGGACCCCCGACCACCAGGCCGATCCCGCCCACAGCACGCGGACGGTGGAGCGCGGGGCCACCAGTGCGCGGAGTCGGGTGGGGCGGCCGACCGCGGCGCTCAGGCCCGCTGTCGCACGGTGGACGTCGTCCGTGAGGCCCGCCGTCGGGCGGGGGTGCGGCGCGTACAGGACCTGCTCCACCGCGTTCGCCACTCGGTGCACCGAGGCCGCGGCCGTCGCGTCGAGGCTGCCCAGCCGGACGATGCGGGCGGCCGCCTTGCGCGGCGTCTGCGACTCGTCCGGCACGATGCCGAAGTCCCACGCGGTGTCCGTCAGCTCCTGCCAGACGGCCAGCGTGTGCGGCACCGCGTCAGCGTCGCCGCGGCCGTGTGCCCCCAGCCGTACCGAGCGGGTCCGCATGCGCCACAGCATCGGTGCCAGCGGGAGGACCAGGACCGCGAGGCCGGCGAGGGCCCAGGCCAGGATCGCGTACCACTTCGGGCCGTTGTCGTCCGTGGGCAGCGCCGCCGCCGGGGTCTCGCTCGCGCAGCCGCCGTCCAGCCTCCTCTGCTCCGGCGTGCAGGACTCACGCGCCGAGGGCGTCGGGGAGGGCGCCGCCGACGTGGACTGGGTCGGGCGCGCCGGGTCCGGCACGGAGCTGCCCGGGGTGTCCGGCAGGGTGTACGAGGGCATCGAGCCGCGGTTCGGCGTCGGCTCGAAGCGGGTCCAGCCCACGCCCTCGAAGTACAGCTCGGGCCAGGCGTGCGCGTCCCGCAGCCCCACCGACACCGAGCCGTCCGCCTGCGGGGAGCCGGGCGCGAAACCCACCGCGACCCGGGCCGGTATGCCCAGGGAGCGGGCCATCGCCGCCATCGCGAAGGAGAAGTGCACGCAGAAGCCCTGCTTGTCCTTCAGGAAGCGGGCGATCGCCTGCGAGCCGCTGCCGACCTGCACCTGCGTGTCGTACTCGAAGCCGCCGGTCACGGCGAACCAGTCCTGGAGCTTGACCGCCTGGTCGTACGGGTTGGTGGCGCCCGCGGTGACCTGGCGGGCGGTGCGGGCCACGATCGCCGGCAGGGAGTCGGGCAGCTCCGTGAAGTCCCGCTTGATGGCCGCGGGCGGCGGCCCCGCCGAGGCCAGCTGCTCCGCCGTCGGCTCCACGTCCAGGCTCTTGACCTGGTACTTCAGCCCGCGCGTGTTCTGGCCGTGGTCGCCGACCAGGGTCATGCCCAGCGGCTCGTACCGCCAGTTGCCGCTGATGGTCACGCCGCTCGGCGGGTACGGCATGGGCAGCCAGTCCTGGGCGTACCAGTCGGCCGCCGAGATGGTGGTGTCGACCTCCGCGCGCTTGACGTCGGGGCTGAGGCCGATCGGGGGCGGGAACGTGCCGTCGGGGACGGCGGTGATGGACCGCCGGGACGGCTTCCAGGTGGTGCCGTCGAAGTCGTCCAGGGACACGATCCGCAGGTACAGGTCCGAGACGTCCGGCATCTCGGTCCGCACGGACAGGACCTGCTGGTCCTCGTCCGCGTTCAGACTGTCGCGCAGGGACACCAGCGGGTTCACGGCGGAGATCGTGCCGCCGCCGCCCGTGCCGCGGCCCGCGCCCGCTCCCACGGAGTCCAGTAGACCCCCGTTCATCGCGGGCAGCCCGAGCGGCACCACCAGGGCGATGCCCAGCGCCACCACGCCGATGCGCCGGCCGGTGCGGATCGGGGCGACCGCGCCGCTCGGCTCCCCACCGGCCGTGCGCGAGGCCCCGGCGAAGACCCTGCCCCACTGGGAGAGCCGGTCCCGGCCCTCGGCCAGCAGCAGCATCAGATAGCCGGCCGCCGCGACCAGGAACCACAGCCAGTCCGTGCCCCCGTCGGACAGCCCCGCGGCCACCGAGTACAGGGCGAGCAGCGGCAGGCCGGCCGGGGCGGCGCTGCGGAAGGTCACCGCCAGGATGTCGACCAGCAGCCCGATGACCAGGACGCCGCCGATGAGCATCAGCCGGATGCCGTCGGAGCTCAGGGGGGCGGGAATCGCGTACCGAGCGATGTCGTCCCCGCCCTGCTGGAGCAGGAGCGCGAAGCGGTCGATGGCCTGCGGCCCGGGGATCAGCCCGGCGAGGGCCTGCTCACGGGCGAACACGAAGGTCAGCAGCACCACGGTGACCAGGGCCTGCGCCGCCACCGTCAGCGGGCGCGCCAGCGGCACCCGGCGGGCCGCCGCCCCCACACCCGACTGGATGCCCAGCAGGAAGGCCGCCTGCACGATCCACGTGGCCGGCTGGACGAGGGGCAGCAGGGCGCACGCGGCCATCAGCGTGGCCGCCCACGCGCCCAGCGTCAGTCGTACCCGCCCGCTCATCACGGCCCCTCCCCGCCGCTCGCGGCGGCCATCCCCCTGCGCTCCCGGTCGGCCTGCCGCCACAGCTCGTCCAGCGAGGCGTCCCGCGGCACGCCGAGGGCCGTCCAGCCCGCTTCGCGCAGCATGCGCAGCCGCTCCCCGCTCCCGTCCAACGGACCGGGCACGTCGCTCGGTTCCCGCATCCAGGTGTCGCTGTCCAGCACGAAGGCGACCGCGCCCGGGCTGCGTTGCCGCATCCTGCCCAGCACCGCCGCCTGCTCCTCGTCCAGGTCGCCGAGGAAGGCCACCAGCAGCCCCTCGTTCCCGCCGCGCAGCACGTCGTAGGCCCGGGACAGACCCGCGCCGTCGGAGTGGTCGATCACCGCGAGGGTGTCCATCATGAGCCCGGCCGCGTCGGCGGACTCCTGGTGCGCGCCCGCGAAGCCGTCACCGCCCTCGCCGGGCACCGCGTTGCCGGTGTCCGTCAGCAGCCGTACCGAGAAGCCGCGTTCGAGCATGTGCACCAGCACGGAGGCGGCGCCGGCGACGGCCCACTCGAAGGCCGAGTCGGGGCCCGCGCCCCGGTAGGCGATGCCCCGGGTATCGAGCAGGACCGTGCAGCGGGCGCGCTGGGGCTGCTCCTCGCGGCGCACCATCAGCTCGCCGTAGCGGGCCGTGGAGCGCCAGTGGACGCGGCGCAGGTCGTCGCCGTAGCGGTAGCCGCGCGGGATGACGTCGTCCTCGCCGGCCAGGGCGAGCGAGCGCTGCCGCCCGTCGCCGTACCCCTTCGCCTCACCGCTCAGGCGCACCGGCGCCAGCGGTTCCACGCGCGGGATCACCGTCAGGGTGTCGTACGTGGAGAAGGACCGGGTGAGTTCGCACATGCCGAACGGGTCGGTCAGGCGCAGCTGGAGCGGGCCCAGCGGGTAGCGGCCGCGCAGGTCGGAACGGACCCGGTAGGACACCTCGCGCCGGCCGCCCGCCTCCATCCGGTCGAGCACGAAGCGGGGCCGGGGGCCGAGCACGTACGGCACCCGGTCCTGGAGCATCAGCAGGCCCGTGGGCAGCCGCGAGACGTTGTCCATCCGCAGGTGGACCCGGGCCTCGCTGCCGGCGGGCACGCGCGCGGGGGAGAGCCGGCGGCTGCCCGCGACCCGGTAGCGCGTGCGGTACAGCACGGTGGCGCACACCAGCGGCAGCACCGCCAGCAGCAGGCCGACGCGCAGCAGGTCGCTCTGCCCGAGCACGTACGAGCAGATGGCGGCCGCGACGCCGGCGGCCAGGAAGGAGCGTCCGCGGGTGGTCAGACCGGCCAGGGCGGTGCGGATGCCGCCCTTCTCGCCCCGGTCGGCCTCCGCGTGCCCCGTCCCCGCGGTGGTCATCACAGCCTCCGCGGCGGGTGCGAGGGGTAGGCCGGAGCGGTGCGGCCCACGGCGCCGAAGCCGCTCTGCTGCTGGGGCGCCGCCGGCACCGGGGTGCGCTGCAGGATCTCCTCGACGACCTGCTCGGCCGTGCGGCGGTTGAGCTGGGCCTGGGCGGTGGGCAGCAGGCGGTGGGCCAGGACGGCGACGGCGAGGGCCTGCACGTCGTCCGGCAGCGCGTACTCCCGGCCGCTGAGGGCCGCGGTCGCCTTCGCCGCGCGCAGCAGATGCAGCGTCGCGCGCGGCGAGGCGCCCAGTCTGAGGTCGGGGTGCGTACGCGTGGCGCCGACCAGGTCGACCGCGTAGCGCCGGACCGGCTCGGCGACGTGGACGCCGCGCACCGCCTCGATCAGCTTGAGGATCTCGTGCGCGTGCGCCACGGGCTGGAGGTCCTCCAGCGGCGAGACACCGCCGTGCACGTCCAGCATCTGCAGCTCGGCCTCCGCGCTCGGGTAGCCGACCGAGACCCGGGCCATGAAGCGGTCGCGCTGGGCCTCCGGCAGCGGGTAGGTGCCCTCCATCTCGACCGGGTTCTGCGTCGCCACCACCATGAAGGGGCTGGGCAGCTCGTAGGTCTTGCCGTCGATGGTGACCTGGCGCTCCTCCATCGACTCCAGGAGCGCGGACTGCGTCTTGGGCGAGGCGCGGTTGATCTCGTCGCCGATCACCACCTGTGCGAAGATCGCGCCCGGCTTGAACTCGAAGTCACGGCGCTGCTGGTCCCAGATGGACACACCGGTGATGTCCGACGGCAGCAGGTCGGGCGTGAACTGGATGCGCCGCACCGAGCAGTCGATGGACCGCGCCAGCGCCTTGGCCAGCATCGTCTTGCCGACTCCCGGGACGTCCTCGATCAGCAGATGTCCCTCGGCGAGCAGCACGGTCAGCGAGAGCCGTACGACCTCGGGCTTTCCCTCGATCACGCCTTCCACCGACTCCCGCACGCGCTCCACCACGGCGGTCAGATCAGTGAGGCTCGCTCGATCGTCATAGGTCGTCACCCGGCCCTCCTCGGCCTTTCCCCTGCTCCCAGGAAGCACGGGATACCCCATTTTCCCGGGCCGACGCCCCACGACGCGGGCCGGCCCACCCCGAACCACGGACACCACGCGAGAGATGTTCAGCGTGACGCCACTCCCCGCATTCTTGCTGCCGTTACCGATTCGTGTCACTCGACTGGGGACAACTGGCCGCGATATGTCGGTCTTGCGACTGTTCGAACGCGTGACTGACAGGCTTTCGACAGCTACAGCAGGTGGTTTTCCGGGGTGGGCGAGCAGGTCAGGCGGCGGGGTCGACCTCTCGCAGCAGGCCGGACTTCACATCGAAGACGAACCCCCGCACGTCGTCGGTGTGCAGCAGGAACGGTGAGGTCCGCACGCGCTGCATCGACTGCCGTACGTCCTGGTCGACGTCCGAGAAACACTCCACCGCCCACGCCGGGCGCTGGCCGACCTCGGCCTCCAGCTCGCCCCGGAAGTCCTCGGTCAGGGTCTCCATACCGCAGCCGGTGTGGTGGACGAGGACGACGCTGCGCGTGCCCAGCTTGCGCTGGCTGATGGTGAGGGAGCGGATCACGTCGTCGGTGACGACGCCGCCGGCGTTGCGGATGGTGTGGCAGTCGCCGAGCTCCAGACCGAGCGCGGCGAGCGGGTCGAGGCGGGCGTCCATGCAGGCCACGACGGCTACGTGGAGGGCGGGCTTGGCGTCCATCCCGGCATGCCCGAAGGCGGCGGCGTACCGGGTGTTCGCCTCGACGATGCGGTCCGTGACCGTGCCGCCCGCGGCTGTGGCGCTCTCCGGACCTGAGGAAACCGATGCAGAAGTCGTCATAACCACTGACGTTACTGGTCACACCCCGTCCTGGCCCCTTGTGAGACTGGACAAAGAATGTCAGCGAGGCGGGGCTGTGAGGTAACCCACAGGGGTGGTGTGCCGGGGGTCGCGACGCGCAGGCCGGTTGATTGACCGGGAGACAGGGTGGACTAAAGTGACGCGAAGCGGGAGGCGAGACTCTCCCCGCTGGACTGATTTCTTCGGAGACCCCGGCGACGACCGGAGATCTCCCCGCGTGCGCGGCGCGTACGTGCGGCTCGGCCTCCTCCCGCTCCCGGTCGGCTGACGCTTCCGGCGCCGGCAGGCCGTCCCCTTCACGAGCGGGCGGGGACCCGGCGGTGCGTACGGGCCCGCCGGATCTGAGAGGGCCCCTTGAGCCAGAGTCGACACGTCCCGGTGATGCTCCAGCGGTGCCTGGACCTGCTGGCACCCGCCCTGGAAGGGCCGGACGCGGTGGTCGTCGACTGCACCCTCGGGCTCGGCGGCCACAGCGAGGCGCTCCTGGAGCGGTTCCCCGGCGTCCGCCTCGTCGCCCTGGACCGCGACAAGGAGGCGCTGCGCCTGTCCGGCGAGCGCCTCGCGTCCCACGGCGAGCGCGCCACGCTCGTCCACGCCGTCTACGACGAACTCCCCGAGGTGCTGAGCAGGCTCGGCATCGCGCGCGTGCAGGGCGTCCTGTTCGACCTGGGCGTCTCCTCCATGCAGCTCGACGAGGCCGACCGCGGCTTCGCCTACGCCCAGGACGCGCCGCTCGACATGCGCATGGACCAGACGACCGGCGTCAGCGCCGCCGAGGTCCTCAACACGTACCCGCCGGGCGAACTCGTCCGCATCCTCCGGGCGTACGGCGAGGAGAAGCAGGCCAAGCGGATCGTGGCCGCGATCGTGCGGGAGCGGGAGAAGGAGCCGTTCAGCAACAGCGCGCGGCTGGTCGAACTGATCCGGGACGCCCTGCCGCAGGCCGCCAAGCGCACCGGCGGCAACCCCGCCAAGCGCACGTTCCAGGCCCTGCGCATCGAGGTCAACGGCGAACTCGCCGTCCTGGAGCGGGCGATCCCGGCCGCCGTGAAGGCGCTCGACGTGGGCGGGCGGATCGCCGTGCTGTCGTACCACTCGCTGGAGGACCGGCTGGTCAAGCAGGTGTTCGCGGCGGGTGCCGCCACCACCGCGCCGCCCGGGCTGCCCGTCGTGCCCGAGCGCTACCAGCCGCGGCTCAAGCTGCTCACGCGCGGTGCCGAACTCCCCACCGAGGAGGAGATCGCCGAGAACCGGCGGGCGGCGCCGGCGCGGCTGCGCGGGGCCGAGCGCATCAGGGAGGACGTCGAGTGAGGCGCGTGCAGGCCGGACCGAGGGAGCGCGAGTGAGCAGCACACCCGAACTGAAGGGGAGGGCGGCGCGTCTCGCCCGGCTCTTCCCGACCGGCCCCGGGCAGGCGGCCCGCACCCCCTTCGTCCTCCTGGTCGTCCTCCTCCTCGGCGGCGGTCTCATCGCCCTGCTGGTGCTGAACTCGGCCCTCAGCGAAGGCGCGTTCAAGCTCGACGACCTCCAGCGCGAGACGAAGAACCTCACCGACGAGGAACAGGCCCTCCAGCGGGACATCGACGCCTACTCCGCGCCCGAGGCCCTCCAGCGCCGCGCCCGCGAACTCGGCATGGTCCCCGGCGGCGATCCCGCCTTCCTCCAGCCCGACGGCACGGTCAAGGGCGTCCCCAGCCCCGCCTCCGGCGTCCGGCAGACCACCGCCCACATCCCCCTGGTCCTCGCCCCCGAAGCCATGCCCAACGGCCCCGCCCCGACCCCGACCCCCGGCAGGTGACGGAAGTGTCCGACAGGGAACCCCCGCGCCGTCGCGCACCGGGCCTCACCAGGCCCGGCTGCCCTCCTGGAGCCGGCGTTCGTCCGGTCGGCGCTCCTTCCGCTCGCCGGCGCGCGGCGGACCGGGCGCTCGGCCGGGCGGCGGAGGTACCCCCCGGGCTGTCGCCGTGCTGCCGGGTGCCCGCCGGGCCATTGCCGTGCCGTGCGCCCGGCTTCGCCAGGGTCGCCGGTCCCGAGGCCCGGGGCCGCCGTGGCGTGTGCCCTGCGGTCGGCAGCCGTCCCGGGGCGCGTCCGGCCGCCACCGCGTCCGCCAGTCCCCAGCCCACCCCGACCCCCGGCAGGTGACGGAAGTGTCCGACAGGGAACCCCCGCGCCGTCGTGTGCCCGGACCCGCGCGGCCCGCGCGGCCCGATGCGCGGCGGCGGCCCGGGCCCGGTGCCCGGCCGGCCCGGCGGCCGGGGCCTGGGCGCCCGGCGGCGCCCAGGCCGCTGCGGCTGGGCAGCCCGCGCCCCCGGCTGCGGCTGGTCGGGCTCGCGCTGACGCTCGTGCTGATCGCCTTCGTCGTGCGGCTGTTCCAGGTGCAGGCCGTCGACGCGAGCACGTACGCCGCCAAGGCCGAGCAGAACCGCTACGTCGGGCAGGTGCTGGCCGCGGACCGGGGCGAGATCACCGACCGCAGCGGTGTCGCCCTGGCGACCAGCGAGGACGCCTACGACATCACCGCCGATCCCACGATGTTCGCCCCGAAGATGCTGAAGATCGGGGACGGGCCCGAACAGGCGGCCGCCCTGCTCGCGCCGATCCTCGGCCAGGAGCAGGAGGCCCTGGTCGAGAAGCTGCGGCCGAAGAACAAGGCCCTGCGCTACGTCAAGCTGGCCTCCCGCCAGACCCCGCAGGTCTGGAAGCAGATCAAGGACCTGAAGTCCGCGCTGGCGAAGAAGGCGGAGAGGGACAAGTCCGTGCACAACGTGCTCGCGGGCGTCTTCTCCGTCGCCACCAGCAAGCGCGTGTACCCCAACGGCGACCTCGCCGCCGGGATACTGGGCTGGGTCAACGGCGAGGGCAAGCCCGGCGGCGGCATCGAGCTCCAGTTGAACAAGCAGCTCGCCGGCAAGGACGGCAAGATCCGCTACGCCCAGTCCGGCGGCCGGCTCGTCCCCACCGCCGGGGGCGCCACCGAGACCCCCGCCGTGCCCGGCAGCGACGTCGAACTCACCATCGACCGCGACATCCAGTGGGCCGCCCAGAAGGCCATCACCGACCAGGTGAAGGAGTCCGCCGCCGACCGCGGCTACGTCATCGTCCAGGACACCCGCACCGGGCAGATCCTGGCCATGGCCAACTCGCCCGGCTTCGACCCGAACGACCTGTCCGACGCCGACCCGGCCGCCCTCGGCAACGCCGCCCTCCAGGACGCCTTCGAACCCGGCTCCACCGCCAAGGTCATGTCGATGGCGGCCGTGCTGGAGGAGGACGCCGCCACCCCGATGACCCACGTCGTCGTGCCCAACCGGCTGCACCGCGGCGACCGGCTCTTCAAGGACGACGTCGACCACCCGACCTGGTACCTGACGCTCAACGGCGTCCTCGCCAAGTCCAGCAACATCGGCACCATCCTCGCCACCGGCCAGCTCGGCAAGACCCAGTCCCAGGCCAACAAGGTCCTCTACGACTACCTGCGCAAGTTCGGCCTCGGCCACTACACCGGCCTCGGCTTCCCCGGCGAGACCCCGGGCATCCTCGCCCCGCCCGACAAGTGGTCGACCTCGCAGCAGTACACGATCCCTTTCGGCCAGGGCGTCTCCATCAACGCCATGCAGGCGGCGTCCGTGTACTCCACCATCGCCAACGGCGGCGTCCGCGTCGAACCCACGCTCGTCCGCGGCACCAAGGGCCCCGACGGCCGCTTCACCCCCGCCCCCAAGCCCAAGAAGACACGGGTCGTGAGCGACAGGACGGCGAAGACCCTCGCCCAGATGCTGGAGTCCGTCGTGGACGACGAGGAGGGCACCGGAACCAAGGCCCGCATCCCCGGCTACCGCGTCGCGGGCAAGACGGGCACGGCCAACCGTGTGGATCCGGCCACCGGCAAGTACCGTGGCTACACCTCGTCGTTCGCCGGGTTCGCGCCCGCCGACAAGCCCCGCGTCACCGTGTACTGCGCCATTCAGAACGCCACTCGGGGCAGCTACTTCGGCGGGCAGATCTGCGGCCCCGTCTACAAGCAGGTCATGGAGTTCGCACTGAAGTCCCTCCAGGTCCCGCCGACCGGAGCCAAGCCCGCGAAGCTCCCGGTCACCTTCAGGCGCTGACCGGCCGCAAGCCCAGGTCAGCATGGAAACCAGCCAGGAACCACCTCGTGACGACGATCACCCCCGACCCCGGGAACCAGAGCACCCCCGGCCCCTCACTTCGCCCGGAGGCGGGTACGCCCGGTACGCTCACCGCCGTGCCACACGCTGATCAGTCCCAAACCACCCAGAAGGGCCATCCCGTGACATACCCCGGGCCGCCCAGGCCGGTGCAGGTCTCCGCCACATCCCTCGCGGAACTCGCCGATCAGCTGGGTGCTCCCGCGCCGGAGAGCGCCGCCGAGGTCACGGGCATCACCCATGACTCCCGCGCCGTGCGCCCCGGCGATCTGTACGCCGCCCTCCCGGGCGCCCGGCTGCACGGCGCCGACTTCGTCGACCAGGCCGCGGGCCTGGGCGCCGCCGCCGTGCTGACGGACCCCACGGGCGCCGAGCGCGCCGCCGCCTCCGGGCTGCCGGTCCTGGTCGTCGACGACCCGCGCGGGCGGATGGGCGAGCTGGCCGCCACGATCTACGGCCACCCCGGCCGGGACCTGCTCCAGATCGGCATCACCGGCACGTCCGGCAAGACCACCACCGCCTACCTCGTCGAGGGCGGCCTGAAGACCGTCAGGTCCACCGGCCTGATCGGCACCGTCGAGATGCGCATCGGCGACGAGCGCATCAAGTCCGAGCGCACCACGCCGGAAGCGACCGACCTGCAGGCCCTGTTCGCCGTCATGCGCGAGCGCGGCGTCGACGCGGTCGCCATGGAGGTCTCCAGCCACGCCCTGGTGCTCGGCCGCGTCGACGGCTGCGTCTTCGACATCGGCGTCTTCACCAACCTCAGCCCGGAGCACATGGAGTTCCACTCCGACATGGAGGACTACTTCCAGGCGAAGGCGCAGCTGTTCACCCCGAAACGGGGCAAACTCGGCGTGGTCAACGTCGACGACGAGTACGGCCGCAGGCTGGCCAAGGAGGCCACCGTCCCGGTCGTCACCTACTCCGCCGAGGGCCACCCCGACGCCGACTGGCGCGCCGAGGACGTCGAGATCGGCCGGCTGGACTCGACGTTCACCGTCATCGGGCCCAAGGGCGAGCGGATCAGCGCCAAGTCGCCGCTGCCGGGCCCCTTCAACGTGGCCAACACCCTCGCCGCGATCGTCGCCCTCGCCGTGGCCGGCCTCGACCCGCAGGCCGCCGCCGACGGTGTGGCCGCCGTACCGGGCGTGCCGGGCCGCCTCGAGCGCGTGGACGCCGGGCAGCCGTACCTCGCGGTCGTCGACTACGCCCACAAGACGGATGCGGTCGAGTCGGTTCTCAAAGCGCTCCGCAAGGTCACCGAGGGCCGGCTGCACATCGTCCTCGGCTGCGGCGGCGACCGGGACAGGACCAAGCGCGCGCCCATGGGCGCCGCCGCGGCGCGGCTCGCCGACACCGCCGTGCTGACCTCCGACAACCCCCGCGGCGAGGACCCGCTCGCGATCCTCGCCACGATGCTCCAGGGCGCGGCCTCCGTGCCCGCGCACGAGCGCGGCGAGGTGCAGGTCTTCGAGGACCGGGCCGCCGCGATCGCCGCCGCCGTCGCCCGCGCCGAGCCCGGCGACACCGTGCTGGTCGCGGGCAAGGGCCACGAGCAGGGCCAGGACATCGCCGGGGTGGTCCGTCCCTTCGACGACCGCCAGGTGCTCCGCGAAGCCATCCAGAAGACCCAGGGATGAAAATCCAGAAGACCCAGGGGATGAACTTGTGATCGCCCTCTCCCTCGCCGAGATCGCAGAAGTCGTCGGCGGGCAGACGCACGACATACCGGATCCGTCCGTCCAGGTCACCGGCCCGGTCGTCCGGGACTCCCGCGAGGCGGTGCCGGGCAGCCTGTTCGTGGCCTTCGCCGGGGAGCGCGTGGACGGCCACGACTTCGCGGCGGCGGTCGTCGAGGCGGGAGCGGTGGCCGTGCTCGGCACCCGCCCCGTCGGCGTGCCCGCGATCGTCGTGGACGACGTCCAGACCGCCCTCGGCGCCCTCGCGCGGCACGTCGTACGACGCCTCGGCGCCACCCTCGTCGCCCTCACCGGTTCGGCGGGCAAGACCAGCACCAAGGACCTCATCGCGCAGGTGCTCCAGCGCAAGGCGCCGACGGTGTTCACGCCCGGCTCGCTCAACAACGAGATCGGGCTGCCGCTGACCGCGCTCAGCGCCACGGAGGAGACGAGGTTCCTCGTCCTGGAGATGGGCGCCCGCGGCATCGGGCACATCCGCTACCTCACGGAACTGACCCCGCCGAAGATCGGCCTGGTGCTCAACGTCGGATCCGCTCACATCGGCGAGTTCGGCGGCCGCGAGCAGATCGCCCAGGCCAAGGGCGAACTGGTCGAGGCGCTGCCCTCCGAGGCCGACGGCGGCACCGCGATCCTCAACGCCGACGACCCCTACGTCCGGGCCATGGCCTCCCGTACGAAGGCGAAGGTGCTCTTTTTCGGAGAGTCCGGCGAAGCGGACGTTCGCGCCGAGAACGTGCGACTCACGGACACCGGACAGCCCGCGTTCAGGCTTCACACACCCTCCGGTGCAAGCGATGTGACCATGCGCCTGTACGGTGAGCACCACGTGTCGAACGCGCTCGCCGCGGCCGCCGTCGCCCACGAGTTGGGCATGTCCGCAGACGAGATCGCCGTCGCGCTCTCCGAGGCGGGCTCCCTCTCCCGCTGGCGGATGGAGGTCACCGAGCGCCCGGACGGCGTGACGGTCGTCAACGACGCCTACAACGCGAACCCCGAGTCCATGAAGGCCGCTCTGCGCGCGCTGGCGGCCATCGGCAAGGGGCGTCGCACGTGGGCGGTGCTCGGCAAGATGGCCGAGCTCGGGGACGAGGCTCTCGCCGAGCACGACGCGGTCGGACGGCTCGCCGTCCGGCTCAACGTCAGCAAGCTCGTCGCGGTCGGTGGCAGGGAAGCCGCCTGGCTGCAACTGGGCGCATATAACGAGGGTTCGTGGGGTGAGGAGTCGGTGCACGTGTCCGACGCACAGGCGGCGGTCGACCTGTTGCGCAGCGAGTTGCGCCCGGGGGACGTCGTGCTCGTGAAGGCGTCCCGTTCGGTCGGGCTCGAGAGCGTTGCCCAGGCGCTGCTCGAGACCGGTGCCGAGGGTGAGGTTTCCGCCCGATGATGAAGCAGATCCTGTTCGCAGGAGTCATTGGTCTCTTTCTCACGCTGATCGGCACCCCGCTGCTGATCAAGCTCCTCGCGCGCAAGGGCTACGGCCAGTACATCCGCGACGACGGCCCGCGCGAGCACGCCAGCAAGCGCGGTACGCCGACCATGGGCGGTATCGCCTTCATCCTGGCGACGGTCGCCGCGTACTTCCTGGCGAAGGTGATCACGGGCTATCTGGACCCGGAGGCCGACGCGGCGCCGACCTTCTCGGGTCTGCTGGTGCTCGGCCTGATGGTCGGCATGGGCCTGGTCGGCTTCCTGGACGACTACATCAAGATCGTCAAGCGGCGTTCGCTGGGTCTGCGGGCCAAGGCGAAGATGGCCGGCCAGCTGATCGTCGGCATCGGCTTCGCGGTGCTGTCGCTGCAGTTCGCGGACAACCGCGGCAACACCCCGGCCTCCACGAAGCTGTCGTTCATCACGGACTTCGGCTGGACGATCGGCCCGGTGCTGTTCGTGGTCTGGGCGCTGTTCATGATCCTCGCGATGTCGAACGGCGTGAACCTGACCGACGGCCTGGACGGTCTGGCCACCGGTGCCTCGGTGCTCGTCTTCGGCGCCTACACCTTCATCGGTGTCTGGCAGTTCCAGGAGTCCTGCGCCAACGCGCAGACCCTGACCAACCCGGGCGCGTGCTACGAGGTGCGCGACCCGCTCGACCTGGCGGTGGTCGCCTCCGCGCTGATGGGCGCCTGCCTGGGCTTCCTGTGGTGGAACACCTCGCCGGCCAAGATCTTCATGGGTGACACCGGTTCGCTCGCGCTCGGCGGTGTGCTCGCGGGCCTCGCGATCTGCTCCCGCACCGAGCTGCTGCTCGCCATCCTCGGCGGCCTGTTCGTCCTGATCACCATGTCCGTGGTGATCCAGGTCGGTTCGTTCCGCCTCACCGGCAAGCGCGTCTTCCGGATGGCGCCACTCCAGCACCACTTCGAACTCAAGGGCTGGTCCGAAGTGCTCGTCGTGGTCCGCTTCTGGATCATTCAGGGCATCTGTGTGATTGTCGGACTTGGCCTCTTCTACGCAGGATGGGCAGCGGACAAGTGACCTCCTCGGAGCCCTTCGACTTCCAGGGCAAGCACGTCACCGTCGCCGGACTCGGCGTCTCCGGCGTCCCGGCGGCCAAGGTGCTGCACGGCCTCGGCGCGGTCGTCACGGTCGTCAACGACGGCGCCGACGAGCGCGCCCGGGCGCAGGCGGCCGAGCTGGAGGCGCTCGGGATCACCGTGCGCCTGGGCGACGGCGACACCTTGCCGGAGGGCACCGAGCTGATCGTCACCGCGCCCGGCTGGAAGCCGGACAAGCCGCTGTTCACGGCTGCTCGTGACGCGGGAGTGGAGATCTGGGGCGACGTCGAACTGGCCTGGCGCCTGCGCGGCCCCGACGCCGCCGACTGGCTGGCCGTCACGGGCACCAACGGCAAGACCACCACCGTCCAGATGCTCGCCTCGATCCTGAAGGCGGCCGGGCTGCGCACCGCCGCCGTCGGCAACATCGGCGTCTCCCTGCTGGACGCGGTGCTCGGCGAGGAGAAGTACGACGTCCTCGCCGTGGAGCTGTCCAGCTACCAGCTGCACTGGGCGCCCTCCCTGCGCGCCCACTCGGCCGCGGTGCTGAACCTCGCCCCCGACCACCTCGACTGGCACGGCTCCATGGAGGCCTACGCCGCCGACAAGGGCCGCATCTACGAGGGCAATCGCGTCGCCTGCGTCTACAACGTGGCCGACAAGGCCACCGAGGACCTGGTCCGCGAGGCCGACGTGGAGGAGGGCTGCCGGGCCATCGGCTTCACGCTCGGCACGCCCGCGCCCTCCCAACTCGGCGTCGTCGAGGGCATCCTGGTCGACCGCGCCTTCGTCGAGAACCGGCAGAAGAACGCCCAGGAGCTCGCCGAGGTCGCGGACGTCAACCCGCCGGCCCCGCACAACATCGCCAACGCCCTCGCGGCGGCGGCCCTCGCCCGCGCCTACGGCGTCCCCGCCAAGGCCGTACGGGACGGCCTGCGGGCCTTCACCCCGGACGCCCACCGCATCGCGCACGTCGCCGACGTGGACGGGGTCGCGTACGTCGACGACTCCAAGGCGACCAACACGCATGCGGCCGAAGCCTCGTTGGCGGCGTACGAGTCGATCGTGTGGATCGCGGGCGGGCTCGCCAAGGGCGCTGTCTTCGACGAGCTGGTCGCCAAGGCGGCGAAACGGCTGCGCGGTGCCGTGCTGATCGGCGCGGACCGCGCGCTCATCCGCGAAGCCCTGGCGCGACACGCCCCGGAAGTACCCGTCGTCGACCTCGACCGGACCGACACTGGGGCGATGCGCGCGGCGGTTCAGGAGGCACGGCGGCTCGCCCGCCCCGGTGACACGGTGCTGCTGGCTCCGGCGTGCGCCTCCATGGACATGTTCGTCAACTACAACAAGCGCGGGGACGCTTTCGCGGACGCCGTTCGTGAGCTCGGCTCCGCCGAAGGCTGACCCGGGTCCGCCTCGCCCGGCGGGAGTGCCGGGCGTACCTGGGAGGGACGCGTGACACGGATGCGGCTGGTGCCCGAGCGGCGGCCTGGGGGCCTGCGCGGTGGAGCGTTTCCCCCCGGCCTGGCCGGGTGATCGGCGATGCCCACCAGCCGCACCGGACGGCCCCCGGTCCAGCGCGCCCCCAAGCGCCCCGTCCCTCCCCGGTCCCTGCGCGACAACCCCGTCCTGAACTTCTACACCCGTGCCCGCCGGGGCTGGGACCGGCCGCTGACCGCCTACTACCTGATCCTCGGCGGCAGCCTGCTGATCACCGTGCTCGGCCTGGTGATGGTCTACTCGGCCTCCCAGATCACCGCGCTGCAGATGTCCCTGCCGGGCTCGTACTTCTTCCGCAAGCAGCTGCTCGCGGCGCTGATCGGCGCCGGTCTGCTGTTCGCTGCCTCACGCATGCCGGTGAAACTCCACCGGGCGCTGGCCTACCCGATCCTCGCGGGCGCCGTCTTCCTCATGGCCCTGGTGCAGATCCCCGGGATAGGAGTGTCGGTCAACGGCAACCAGAACTGGATCGCCCTCGGCGGCTCCTTCCAGATCCAGCCCAGCGAGTTCGGCAAGCTCGCCCTGGTGCTGTGGGGCGCCGACCTGCTCGCCCGCAAGCAGGACAAGCGGCTGCTGACCCAGTGGAAGCACATGCTCGTCCCGCTGGTGCCGGCCGCCTTCATGCTGCTCGGTCTGATCATGATCGGCGGCGACATGGGCACGGCGATCATCCTCACGGCCATCCTGTTCGGCCTGCTCTGGCTGGCCGGAGCGCCCACGCGGCTGTTCGCCGGTGTGCTGTCGATCGCGGCCGTGCTCGGCCTGATCCTCATCAAGACCAGCCCCAACCGCATGGCCCGCCTGCAGTGCCTCGGCGCCACCGAACCCCAGTCCGGACCGGTCGACTGCTGGCAGGCCGTGCACGGCATCTACGCCCTCGCCTCCGGCGGAATCTTCGGCTCCGGGCTGGGTGCGAGTGTGGAGAAATGGGGCCAACTCCCCGAAGCCCACACCGACTTCATCTTCGCCGTCACCGGTGAGGAACTGGGCCTGGCGGGGACGCTGTCGGTCCTCGCCCTCTTCGCGGCTCTAGGCTATGCGGGTATCCGCGTGGCCGGACGCACGGAGGACCCCTTCGTCAGGTATGCCGCGGGAGGCGTGACCACCTGGATCACGGCCCAGGCCGTGATCAACATCGGTGCGGTGCTCGGTCTGCTGCCGATCGCCGGCGTCCCCCTCCCGCTGTTCTCCTACGGAGGATCCGCCCTGCTGCCGACCATGTTCGCCATCGGGCTGCTGATCGCCTTCGCGCGCGACGAGCCCGCTGCGCGGGCGGCGCTTGCGATGCGGCAACCCCGCTTTGGTAGAAAGCGGGGGGCTGGGGGAACCGGTTCCGGTCGGACTCCCCGGAGATGGAACACGATGCGACGGCGTGCCTCGGCGGCGCGCTCGTCCGGAGAGCGGTGAATTTCGGTGCATGTCGTACTCGCCGGCGGAGGAACCGCGGGCCACATCGAGCCCGCGCTCGCCCTCGCGGACGCCCTGCGCAGGCAGGATCCGACCGTGGGCATCACGGCCCTGGGCACGGAGCGCGGCCTCGAGACACGTCTCGTACCCGAGCGCGGCTACGAACTCGCGCTGATCCCCGCCGTACCGCTGCCACGCAAGCCCACCCCCGAGCTGATCACCGTCCCGGGCCGGCTGCGCGGCACCATCAAGGCGACCGAGCAGATCCTGGAGCGCACCAAGGCGGACGCCGTGGTGGGCTTCGGCGGCTACGTCGCCCTGCCCGGCTACCTCGCGGCCAAGCGCCTCGGCGTGCCGATCGTCATCCACGAGGCCAACGCCCGCCCGGGCCTGGCCAACAAGATCGGCTCGCGGTACGCCAGCCAGGTCGCCGTCTCCACCCCGGACAGCAAGCTGCGCGGCGCCCGCTACATCGGCATCCCGCTGCGCCGCTCCATCGCCACCCTGGACCGCGCCGCCGTACGCCCCGAGGCCCGGGCCGCCTTCGGGCTCGACCCGAACCTGCCCACGCTGCTGGTCTCCGGCGGCTCCCAGGGCGCCCGCCGCCTCAACGAAGTCGTGCAGACGGTCGCGCCCTGGCTCCAGCAGGCCGGCATCCAGATCCTGCACGCGGTCGGCCCGAAGAACGAACTGCCGCAGGTCCAGCAGATGCCGGGGATGCCCCCGTACATCCCGGTAAGTTACCTGGACCGGATGGACCTCGCGTACGCCGCGGCCGACATGATGCTCTGCCGCGCGGGCGCGATGACCGTCGCCGAACTCTCCGCCGTCGGGCTCCCGGCCGCCTACGTCCCGCTGCCCATCGGCAACGGCGAACAGCGGCTCAACGCCCAGCCGGTGGTGAAGGCCGGCGGCGGCCTGCTGGTCGACGACGCGGAGCTGACCCCCGAGTGGGTCCAGCAGAACGTCCTGCCCGTGCTCGCCGACCCGCACCGGCTGTACCAGATGTCCCGCGCCGCCGCCGAGTTCGGCCGCCGGGACGCCGACGACCTGCTCGTCGGCATGGTGTACGAGGCGATCGCCGCCGCTCGTGCACACCGCTAGGCCCGTATGACGGAAGGCAGGGGAGCGTGGCCGGATCGACCACCGCCGAGCGCGGTGAACGCCAGCAGGAGTCGTCCGGCCCGCCGCCCGGCAGGCGTCTGCGGCGGCGCCACGTTCGTGTGATCGTCATCCTGGTGCTCGCCCTGGTCTTCCTCGGCATCCCGACCCTGTGGCTGTTCTACGGGTCCGACTGGCTGCGCGCCGAGCGGGTCTCCGTGTCGGGCACCCGGGTCCTGACACCGGCTCAGGTCGAGGCGGCCGCCGAGGTTCCCCTCGGGAAGCCGCTGATTTCCGTGGACACCGATGCGATCGAGACGCGACTGCGCCGGAAATTGCCCCGAATTGACGCGGTTGACGTGGTCCGTTCCTGGCCCCATGGAATCGACCTGAAAGTGGTTGAGCGGACTCCGGTTCTGATTGTCCAAAAGGGCGGAAAGTTCGTCGAAGTGGACGATGAAGGTGTCCGTTTCGCTACGGTTTCTGATGCGCCGAAAGGCGTGCCCGCCCTGGAATTGACGCTGTCGCGGTCCAGCTCCGCCGCGGCCAGCCTGCGCCGCTTCGGCGAGTCCCGGCTGGTGCGCGAGGCGGTGGGTGTCGCCCGCGCCGTTCCGGCCGCCGTCGCCCGGGACACACGGACCGTCAAGGTCCGTTCCTACGACGACATCTCGCTGGAGTTGCGGGACGGCCGCACGGTCGTCTGGGGGAGCAGTGAGAAGGGCGCCGCGAAGGCCCGTACGCTCACCGCTCTGATGAAAGCCTCGCCGGACGCGCGGCACTTCGACGTCAGCGTCCCCACCGCTCCCGCGTCATCAGCGAGTTGACGCACATCCGCGCAGGCCAGCACCCTGGTTGGGCAGTGCTACGGCTGATCACATAGGGTGAAAAGAAAAACGGGAGGTTCGGCGTGTTCGTTGAACGTGCGCCACTTGTCGACTTAGTGTCCTGTTCAGAAGACTCCAAGGAACAGACACACTGGTAACCCTAAACTTCAGGGTTAGGGTTCGGGTCGGCGATACGGACCGTCCCATTCGGCATCAGTCGTCGGGTCGCGGGGCGCAGGCGCGTCACGGTGATTCGGCGACACGTAACTCGAGGCGAGAGGCCTTCGACGTGGCAGCACCGCAGAACTACCTCGCAGTCATCAAAGTCATCGGTGTCGGCGGCGGTGGTGTCAATGCCATCAACCGGATGATCGAGGTCGGTCTCAAGGGCGTCGAGTTCATCGCCATCAACACCGACGCGCAAGCCCTGTTGATGAGCGACGCCGACGTCAAGCTGGACGTCGGCCGTGAACTCACCCGCGGACTCGGCGCCGGAGCCAACCCGGCCGTGGGCCGCAAGGCCGCCGAGGACCACCGCGAGGAGATCGAGGAGGTCCTCAAGGGGGCCGACATGGTCTTCGTGACAGCCGGTGAAGGCGGCGGCACCGGCACCGGCGGCGCGCCCGTCGTGGCCAACATCGCCCGCTCGCTGGGTGCCCTCACCATCGGCGTGGTCACGCGGCCGTTCACCTTCGAGGGACGGCGCCGCGCGAACCAGGCCGAGGACGGCATCGCCGAGCTCCGCGAAGAGGTCGACACCCTCATCGTCATCCCGAACGACCGGCTGCTGTCCATCTCGGACCGCCAGGTCTCGGTGCTCGACGCCTTCAAGTCGGCCGACCAGGTCCTGCTCTCCGGTGTCCAGGGCATCACCGACCTCATCACCACCCCCGGCCTCATCAACCTCGACTTCGCCGACGTCAAGTCGGTCATGTCCGAGGCGGGCTCGGCCCTGATGGGCATCGGCTCGGCCCGCGGCGACGACCGCGCGGTGGCCGCTGCCGAGATGGCGATCTCCTCGCCGCTGCTGGAGGCGTCCATCGACGGCGCCCGCGGTGTGCTGCTCTCCATCTCCGGCGGCTCCGACCTCGGCCTGTTCGAGATCAACGAGGCCGCCCAGCTGGTCAGCGAGGCCGCCCACCCCGAGGCCAACATCATCTTCGGCGCGGTCATCGACGACGCCCTCGGCGACGAGGTCCGGGTCACGGTCATCGCCGCCGGCTTCGACGGGGGACAGCCCCCGGCCCGCCGGGAGAACGTGATCGGCTCCACCTCGGCCAAGCGCGAGGAGCCGGCCCCGGCGCGGCAGACCGAGAGCCGCCCGTCCTTCGGATCGCTCGGCAGCGTGACCCCGAAGGAGGACCCGGAGCCCGCTCCGGAGCCGGTCAACGACATCCCGGTCGCCCCGCCGGTCCCGCCGGCGCCGCGGACCTACTCGGACAGCGCGGCCGAGGAACTGGACGTACCGGACTTCCTCAAGTGATCCTTCTGACGTGATAGGACAGCGCGAGAGCGCGAGCGGCGCGCACTTCGCCTTCACCGACCGGTGGGGCGGGGTGAGCGCCGCTCCGTATGAGGAGCTCAATCTCGGCGGAGCGGTCGGAGACGACCCGGACGCCGTACGCACCAACCGGGAACTGGCCGCCAAGTCCCTGGGCGTCGAGCCGGACCGGGTGGTCTGGATGAACCAGGTGCACGGGGCGGACGTGTCGGTGGTGGACGGACCGTGGGAATCGTCGTCCGACATCCCGTCGGTCGACGCGATCGTCACGAGGCGGCGCGGGCTCGCCCTCGCCGTGCTCACCGCCGACTGCGTGCCGGTGCTGCTCGCCGACCCGGTCGCCGGGATCGCCGCCGCGGCCCACGCGGGCCGGCCGGGCATGATCGCCGGAGTCGTCCCGGCCGCGCTACGCGCGATGACGGATCTGGGCGCCGAGCCCTCCCGGATCATCGCCCGCACCGGACCCACCGTCTGCGGCCGGTGTTACGAAGTGCCCGAGGCGATGCGCGCCGAGGTGTCCGCCGTCGAGCCGGAGGCGTACGCCGAGACGAGTTGGGGCACACCGGCGGTCGATGTGAGCGCCGGAGTGCACGCCCAGCTGGAGCGGCTCGGGGTGCGCGACCGGGAGCAGTCGCCGGTGTGCACGCTGGAATCGCGCGATCACTTCTCGTACCGACGCGACCGCACCACCGGGCGGCTCGCGGGTTATGTGTGGCTGGACTGACAGGACATGACGGACCGTAAGGACGAACTCGCCGCGAATCTGGCGAAAGTGGAGCGGCGCATCGCCGACGCGTGCGCGGCGGCGGGGCGCCTGCGCGAGGACGTGACCCTGATCGTGGTCACCAAGACCTACCCCGCGAGCGATGTGCGGATCCTCGCGGAACTCGGCGTGCGCCACGTCGCCGAGAACCGCGACCAGGACGCGGCGCCCAAGGCCGCGGCCTGTACGGATCTGCCCCTTACATGGCATTTTGTCGGTCAACTTCAGACCAACAAGGTGCGCTCGGTGGCCGGTTACGCGGATTTCGTGCAGTCCGTCGATCGTTCCAAGCTCGTCACAGCTCTGTCGAAGGAGGCCGTCCGGGCGGGTCGTGAGCTGGGCTGTCTCCTCCAGGTCGCACTGGACGCGGGGGAGAGCGAGCGGGGCGAGCGCGGAGGCGTGGCCCCCGGCGGGATCGAGGAGTTGGCCGACCTCGTGGCCGGGGCCCGGGGGCTGCGGCTCGACGGACTGATGACCGTCGCACCGCTCACCGGGGAGTACGCGGGACGCGAACAGGCGGCCTTCGAGCGGTTGATGGATTTGTCGACTGACCTGCGCCGGAGTCATCCGGCTGCCACCATGGTCTCGGCAGGGATGAGTGCGGACCTCGAACACGCCGTGGCGGCCGGAGCGACACATGTGCGCGTCGGCAGCGCGGTACTCGGAGTCCGCCCCAGGCTCGGGTAACGTCGCCAAGAAGTCGGACCACAGCAGAAAATATGGTCATTGCCGCCGAAAGGCGGATTCAAGGACCCCGTGGATCGCGGGCACTTGGCAGTCGTCAGCCGATCCACCACAGAGCGGAGGACTCAGAGCATGGCCGGCGCGATGCGCAAGATGGCGGTCTACCTCGGCCTCGTGGAGGACGATGGGTACGACGGCCGCGGATTCGACCCCGACGACGACTTCGAACCCGAACTGGACCCGGAACCCGAGCGGGACCACCGTCGGCACGAGCCGTCCCACCAGCCGCACGTCTCACATCAGCCCCAAAGGGACGAAGAGGTACGAGTCGTACAACCGCCCGCACCTCGCGAGCCTGCCCCCCGCTCTGCTTCGCTCCCCGCGGAATCCAGCCGCCCGGCGCGCATCGCGCCCGTGGCATCCATCACACAAGAACGCGCAAGTCTGGAGAAGAACGCACCGGTGATCATGCCCAAGGTCGTGTCCGAACGAGAGCCTTACCGGATCACCACGCTCCACCCACGGACCTACAACGAGGCCCGTACCATCGGGGAACACTTCCGTGAGGGCACCCCGGTGATCATGAATCTGACTGAGATGGACGACACAGATGCGAAGCGACTTGTCGACTTTGCGGCCGGTTTGGTGTTTGGTCTTCACGGCAGTATCGAGCGGGTGACGCAGAAGGTGTTCCTGTTGTCGCCTGCTAACGTCGATGTCACGGCGGAGGACAAGGCCCGCATCGCAGAGGGCGGGTTCTTCAACCAGAGCTGAGACGCACCACCGGAAAGATCGCACGGAACAGGGGAGAGGGAAGCGCCAGTCATGAGCGTGGTTCTGCAGGTTCTCTACATCGCGCTGATGGTCTTCCTCATCGTGCTCATCTTCCGGTTGGTCATGGACTACGTCTTCCAGTTCGCCCGCTCATGGCAACCCGGCAAGGCGATGGTGGTCGTCCTGGAGGCCACCTACACTGCCACTGATCCACCGCTCAAGCTTCTGCGGCGGGTCATCCCGCCGCTGCGTCTCGGGGGCGTGGCGCTCGACCTGTCCTTCTTCGTATTGATGATCATCGTCTACATCCTGATCACACTCGTGCGGAGCGCGATGTGAGCGATGTGACAGATACGGTCTTGCCGACTGCCGACGACTACGTTGAGGTGAAGAGATGCCGTTGACCCCCGAGGACGTGCGGAACAAGCAGTTCACGACCGTCCGCCTCCGAGAAGGCTATGACGAGGACGAGGTCGATGCCTTCCTCGACGAGGTCGAAGCCGAACTGACCCGCCTGCTCCGTGAGAACGAGGACCTGCGCGCCAAACTGGCCGCGGCCACGCGCGCTGCTGCGCAGAACCAGCAGAACATGCGCAAGCCTCCGGAACAGCAGCAGGATCAGCAGCAACAGCAGCAGCAGGGCATGCGCGGTCCCGGCGGTCCCGTTCCCGCCGGCATATCGGGCCCGCCGCAGCAGCAGATGGGCGGCCCCATGGGTGGCCCGCCCCAGCTGCCGAGCGGTGCCCCGCAGCTGCCCGCCGGCCCCGGCGGTCAGGGTGGTCCCCAGGGTCCTGGTGGTCCCGGTCCGATGGGCCAGGGTCCGGGTCCGATGGGTCAGCCCCCCATGCAGCAGCAGATGGGTGGTCCGATGGGCGGCCCCATGGGCGGTCCGATGGGCGGCCCCGGTCAGGGAGGCCCCGGTGGCGACAGCGCCGCGCGTGTCCTCTCGCTGGCCCAGCAGACCGCCGACCAGGCGATCGCCGAGGCCCGTTCCGAAGCCAACAAGATCGTCGGCGAGGCGCGTTCGCGTGCCGAGGGTCTGGAGCGTGACGCCCGTGCCAAGGCCGATGCCCTGGAGCGGGACGCGCAGGAGAAGCACCGCGTCGCGATGGGCTCCCTGGAGTCCGCCCGCGCCACGCTGGAGCGCAAGGTCGAGGACCTGCGCGGCTTCGAGCGCGAGTACCGCACGCGTCTGAAGTCGTACCTGGAGTCGCAGCTGCGTCAGCTGGAGACCCAGGCCGACGACTCGCTGGCCCCGCCGCGCACTCCGGCGACCGCGTCCCTCCCGCCGTCCCCGGCGCCTTCCATGGCTCCGGCCGGCGCGAGTGCCCCGTCGTACGGCGGTAACCAGACGATGGGCGGTGCGCCTTCGCCGTCCGCTCCGTCCTACGGTGGCCAGCAGCAGATGTCTCCGGCGATGACCCAGCCGATGGCGCCGGTGCGTCCGCAGGGTCCGTCCCCGATGGGTCAGGCGCCCTCGCCCATGCGAGGCTTCCTGATCGACGAGGATGACAACTGACGGCCTGATGGCCAGTAGTACGGCGTAGACGTCGGCAGCGTTCAGGGCGAGGCCCCGGGTTCACCCCGGGGCCTCGCCCTTTTGCCACGCGTGTTCGCACCCGCGCACCGGCGTTCTGCGCACGCAACGCCGAAGGCCCGGCCCCACCAAGATCTTTGGCGGGGCCGGGCCTTCGGTGCGACGGCCTTCGGTCTGAGAGGTCCTGCGGGTTACGCCTTGCGCAGGCGGAACGTCAGGGACAGGCCCTCGTCGATGAAGGGCTCGCCGTAGGTGTCGTCCGCCTCACCCTGGGCGAAGTCCGTGGCGAGGACCTCGTCGGCGATCAGGCCGGCGTGGTCGGTGAGGGCCGCGACCGTCGCCGCGTCCGTCGCCGTCCAGCGCAGTGCGATGCGGTCGGCCACGTCGAGGCCGCTGTTCTTGCGGGCCTCCTGGATCAGCCGGATCGCGTCACGGGCGAGGCCCGCTCGGCGCAGCTCCTCCGTGATCTCCAGGTCCAGGGCGACCGTCGCGCCGGAGTCCGATGCCACCGACCAGCCCTCGCGCGGGGTCTCCGTGATGATGACCTCGTCGGGAGCCAGCGTGATGGTCTCGCCGTCGACCTCCACCGACGCCGTGCCCTCGCGCAGGGCCAGGGACAGCGCGGCCGCGTCCGCGTTCGCGACGGCCTTCGCCACGTCCTGGACGCGCTTGCCGAACCGCTTGCCGAGCGCGCGGAAGTTGGCCTTGGCCGTGGTGTCGACCAGGGAGCCGCCGACCTCGCTGAGCGTCGCCAGGGACTCGACGTTCAGCTCCTCCGTGATCTGCGTGCGCAGTTCGGAGTCCAGCGTCTCGAAGCCGGTGGCCGCGATCAGGGCGCGGGACAGCGGCTGACGGGTCTTGACGCCCGACTCCGCGCGCGTGGCCCGGCCCAGCTCCACCAGCCGGCGCACCAGCACCATCTGCTTCGACAGCCCCGGGTCGATGGCGGTGAGGTCCGCCTCCGGCCAGGTCGACAGGTGGACCGACTCCGGGGCGCCCGGGGTGACCGGAACGATCAGGTCCTGCCAGACCCGCTCGGTGATGAACGGGGTCAGCGGGGCCATGAGCTGCGTCACGGTCTCGACGACCTCGTGCAGCGTGCGCAGCGCGGCCTTGTCGCCCTGCCAGAAGCGGCGACGCGAGCGGCGCACGTACCAGTTCGACAGGTCGTCGACGAACGCGGACAGCAGCTTGCCGGCGCGCTGGGTGTCGTAGGCGTCGAGGGCCTGGGTGACCTGGTCGGTGAGAGCGTGCAGTTCGGACAGCAGCCAGCGGTCCAGGACCGGGCGGTCGGCCGGGGCCGGGTCGGCCTCGGACGGGGCCCAGCCGGACGTACGGGCGTACAGGGCCTGGAAGGCGACCGTGTTCCAGTACGTCAGGAGGGTCTTGCGGACGACCTCCTGGATGGTGCCGTGGCCCACGCGGCGGGCCGCCCACGGGGAGCCGCCGGCCGCCATGAACCAGCGGACCGCGTCGGCGCCGTGCCGGTCCATGAGCGGGATCGGGTCCAGGGTGTTGCCCAGGTGCTTGGACATCTTGCGGCCGTCCTCGGCGAGGATGTGGCCGAGGCAGACCACGTTCTCGTAGGACGACTTGTCGAAGACGAGCGTGCCGACCGCCATCAGCGTGTAGAACCAGCCGCGGGTCTGGTCGATGGCCTCGCAGATGAACTGCGCCGGGTAGCGGGCCTCGAACAGCTCCTTGTTCTTGTACGGGTAGCCCCACTGCGCGAACGGCATCGAGCCCGAGTCGTACCAGGCGTCGATCACCTCGGGCACGCGCGTGGCCGTCTTGCCGCAGCCGTCCTGCGGGCAGGCGAAGGTGACCTCGTCGATGAACGGGCGGTGCGGGTCCAGGCCCGACTGGTCGGTGCCGGTCAGCTCGGTCAGCTCCGCGAGGGAGCCGGCGCAGGTGAGGTGGTCGTCCTCGCAGCGCCAGATCGGCAGCGGCGTGCCCCAGTAGCGGTTGCGGGACAGCGCCCAGTCGATGTTGTTGTTCAGCCAGTCGCCGTAGCGGCCGTGCTTGACCGTGTCCGGGAACCAGTTGGTGTTCTCGTTCTCCGCGAGGAGGCGGTCCTTGAGCGCCGTGGTGCGGATGTACCAGGACGGCTGCGCGTAGTAGAGCAGCGCGGTGTGGCAGCGCCAGCAGTGCGGGTAGCTGTGCTCGTACGGGATGTGCTTGAAGAGCAGGCCGCGCTGCTGGAGGTCCTCGGTGAGCTTCTCGTCGGCCTTCTTGAAGAAGACGCCGCCGACCAGCGGGACGCCCTCCTCGAAGGTGCCGTCCGGGCGGACCGGGTTCACGACCGGGAGGCCGTACGCGCGGCAGACCTTGAGGTCGTCCTCACCGAAGGCGGGGGACTGGTGGACCAGACCCGTACCGTCCTCGGTGGTGACGTACTCGGCGTTGACCACGAAGTGGGCCGCCTCGGGGAACTCCACCAGCTCGAAGGGGCGCTGGTACGTCCAGCGCTCCATCTCGGCGCCCGTGAAGGTCTCGCCGGTGGGCTCCCAGCCCTCGCCGAGGGCCTTGGCGACGAGCGGCTCGGCGACGACGAGCTTCTCCTCGCCGTCGGTCGCGACGACGTAGGTGACCTCGGGGTGGGCGGCGACGGCGGTGTTGGACACCAGGGTCCACGGGGTCGTCGTCCACACCAGGAGCGCGGCCTCGCCGGCGAGCGGGCCGGAGGTGAGCGGGAAGCGGACGTAGACGGACGGGTCGACGACCGTCTCGTATCCCTGCGCCAGCTCGTGGTCGGACAGGCCCGTTCCGCAGCGGGGGCACCAGGGGGCGACGCGGTGGTCCTGGACCAGCAGGCCCTTGTTGAAGATCTCCTTCAGCGACCACCAGACCGACTCGATGTACTCGGGGTCCATCGTGCGGTACGGGTCCTGGAGGTCGGTCCAGTAGCCCATGCGGGTCGTGAGCGCCTCGAAGGCGTCCGTGTGGCGGGTCACCGACTCGCGGCACTTGGCGTTGAACGCGGCGATGCCGTACGCCTCGATGTCCTGCTTGCCGGAGAAGCCGAGCTCCTTCTCGACGGCGAGCTCCACCGGGAGGCCGTGGCAGTCCCAGCCGGCCTTGCGGGCCACGTGGTAGCCGCGCATGGTGCGGAAGCGGGGGAAGACGTCCTTGAAGACGCGCGCCTCGATGTGGTGGGCGCCGGGCATGCCGTTGGCGGTGGGCGGGCCCTCGTAGAACACCCATTCGGGGCGGCCCTCGGACTGCTCCAGGCTCTTGGCGAAGATCTTCTGCTCGCGCCAGAAGTCGAGCACCGCGTGCTCGAGGGCGGGCAGGTCGATCTGGGCGGGTACCTGGCGATACGTCGGCGATGTCATCAGCGGGCTTCCTCCGGCGGACTTGCTGCCTTCCGTCCGGAGGGACGAGAGCTACGTCTGCCTGCGCCGCCTTCGGCGCGCTCCCGCGGTACCACCCTCCTTGGCCCTCCGGCGCGGGGTGTGCGCCGAGGAGCCCCCTCATTGGGGTCGCGATGCCGGTTCTACTGGCCACGGCCCTCGGCTGCGGCTTTCTTCCGGCGGCTCCGGGGTGATCTTCACGTCGCGCTCGCCCCCGGGCTTCCACCGTCCCCGGGTCGCTCTGGGCTGCGTACGCCGCTACTCGTCCCCATCCACGCTTTTCGCTCCGCCCAGTGTACGGCGCCGGGCGGACAGCGGCCGACCGCTTTTCCGGGGTGCGGGGGCCGGGCGGCGCCGGGGGCGGCGGCTTATGGGTTTGATGACCCTAATGGGGTGGTATGGGTGTTCGGATCCTGGGACGTCCGGCTCGACGGATTACCGGGCGGGGAGCTGGGCACAACGGATGCAGGTTCGCCGCGCGGCGTGCGCGAGGCGGGCGAATCGGGCGGTGTGCCCCGTTGCCGCGGGACTCGAGTCGATTTATCGTCCCAGCACGATTCGCGAGCAAGATCACAATATGTGAAGGGGCCGCGGCCATGGTGGCGAAGAAGACCGCCGTACAGCAGCCGGCGTCCGGCAGGTCCGGGGAGGCCTCCGGCGGTGCGGCCAAGGACGTGGGTGGGAAGAAGTCCACCCAGGGGGGTTCGGCGGGGCGGGCGGCGAAGGGGGCGGCGGGGAAGGCGACCGAGGGGACGAAGGCAGCTGTCAAGAAGACCAAGGCGGCCGTCAAGAAGGTGACGGCCAAGATGGGCGCGGCCGAGCAGGGTGTGAAGGCTGCGGGCGAAAAGGCTCCGGCCAAGAAGGCGGCTGCAAGGAAGGCTTCGGCCAAGAAGGCGGCGGCTGTCGGGAAGACGGCGGCGAAGGAGACGGCGGCCGGGAAGACAGCACCCAAGGCAACGGCCAAGAAAGCGGTCGCCGAGAAGACGGCAGCCAAGAGGACGGCAGCCAAGAGGACGGCGGCCAGGGAGGCGGTCGCCAAGAAGCCGGTCGCCAAGGAGGCGGTGGCCGGGGAGGCGGTCGCCGTGGAAGCGGTGGGTAGGGATGCGGTGGCCGAGAAGGCTGCCAAAGGGGCGGCGGCGAAGAAGGCCGCTGTCAGCAGGGCGAAGGCCGCCAAGGCCGGCGCCGCGAAGAAGGGCGCCGAGGGTGTCGCCGGGCAGGGCGCCGGAGGCGGGAGCACCACCACGAAGGGCCCGGCCGGGAAGGGCGCTGCCCGGACCGGTACGGCCACACAGGACACGGCCGGGAGCAGCACGGCCAAGAAGGCGGGTGCGGCCGAGGCCGCGCCGCAGACGGGAGCGACGACGGTGGGTGCGAAGAAGACTCCTGGCACGGCCACGGCGGCGAAGACCGCCGTTCCGAAGGCGCGGGCGGGCGCGGCGGACCCCGGTGAGCTGGCGGTACGCCCGGGCGAGGACCCCTGGACGACGGAGGAGGTCGAGGAGGCGCGCTCCGAGCTGATGTCGGAGGAGGCGCGGCTGCGCGAGGAGATCACCTCGTCGGAGCGGTCGCTCGCCGGTCTGATGCGGGACTCCGGGGACGGCGCGGGCGACGACCAGGCGGACACCGGCACCAAGAACATCACGCGCGAGCACGAGCTGGCCCTGGCCGCCAACGCGCGCGAGATGCTCGTCCAGACCGAGCGCGCGCTGGAACGCCTCCACGCCGGCACCTACGGCCTGTGCGAGCACTGCGGCAACCCCATCGGCAAGGCCCGGATGCAGGCCTTCCCGCGGGCCACGCTGTGCGTGGAGTGCAAGCAGAAGCAGGAGCGCCGGTACTGACCGGCCGCCGAATGCCTCCTGAGCACGTGGGCGGCGCGGGGTGTGCCGTACCCTCGTCCTCAGTCAGGCACCTAGGTTGAGGGACTCACGTGGCAGAGGCGGAGCGCATCATCGGTACGCCGGACACACCGGACGCGGCCGGGAACGGGCAGGACCGGCCCGGCGGGTCCGGCACCGACGACACGGCGGCGGCCGCCGGCGCGGCGGGCGCGGGCCGGCCGGAGGCCACGGCCGGGCGGCCCCGGGGCAGGCGCCGCATCGCGGTGCTGTTCGCCGTCGCCTCGTTCGCGTACGCCCTCGACCTGATCAGCAAGATGATCGTGGTGGCCAAGCTGGAGCACCACCCGCCCATCGAGATCATCGGGGACTGGCTGAAGTTCGAGGCGATCCGCAACGCGGGCGCCGCCTTCGGCTTCGGCGAGGCCTTCACGGTGATCTTCACCATGATCGCGGCGGCGGTGATCGTGGTGATCGCCCGGCTCGCCCGCAAGCTCTACAGCCTGCCCTGGGCGATCGCGCTGGGCCTGCTGCTCGGCGGTGCGCTGGGCAACCTCACCGACCGGATCTTCCGGGCGCCGGGCGTCTTCGAGGGCGCGGTCGTGGACTTCATCGCGCCCAAGCACTTCGCCGTGTTCAACCTGGCCGACTCGGCGATCGTGTGCGGCGGCATCCTGATCGTGCTGCTGTCGTTCAAGGGGCTCGACCCGGACGGCACCGTCCACAAGGACTGAGGGACCGTCGGACTCTCGTACGGGACTGTCGGACCCGTCCGGCATACTCGACGGGTGAGCACGATTCCCGAGATCCGTACCCTGCCCGTGCCCGACGGCCTGGAGGGCGAGCGCGTCGACGCCGCCATCTCCCGCATGTTCGGCTTCTCCCGTACCAAGGCGGCCGAGCTCGCCGCCGCGGGGAAGGTCACGGTCGACGGGTCGGTGGTCGGCAAGTCGGAGCGCGTGCACGGCGGCGCCTGGCTGGAGGTCGAGATGCCGCAGGCGCCCGCGCCGGTGCAGGTGGTGGCCGAGCCGGTCGAGGGCATGGAGATCGTGCACGACGACGACGACGTGGTCGTGATCGTCAAGCCGGTCGGCGTCGCGGCGCACCCGTCGCCGGGCTGGAGCGGGCCGACCGTCATCGGCGGCCTGGCCGCCGCCGGGTACCGGATCTCCACCTCCGGTGCCGCCGAGCGCCAGGGCATCGTCCACCGCCTCGACGTCGGCACGTCCGGGCTGATGGTCGTCGCCAAGTCCGAGTACGCGTACACGTCGCTGAAGCGCCAGTTCAAGGAGCGCACGGTCGACAAGCGGTACCACACGCTCGTCCAGGGCCACCCCGACCCGACCAGCGGCACCATCGACGCCCCCATCGGCCGGCACCCCCAGCACGACTACAAGTGGGCGGTCACCGCCGAGGGCAAGCCGTCCGTCACGCACTACGACCTCATCGAGGCCTTCCGCGCCGCCTCCCTGCTCGACGTGAAGCTGGAGACGGGCCGCACGCACCAGATCCGCGTCCACATGGCCGCCCACCGGCACCCCTGCGTCGGTGACCTGACCTACGGCGCCGACCCGACGCTCGCCAAACGCCTCGGTCTGACCCGCCAGTGGCTGCACGCGGTGCGGCTCGGCTTCGAGCACCCCGGGGACGGGCAGTGGGCCGAGTTCTCCTGCGACTACCCGGAGGACCTGCAGAAGGCCCTCGACCAGGTCCGGGAGGAGACCTACGCGTGAGCACGCCGGGGTACGTGGTGCGGGTCGCCGAGGGCCCGGCCGACCGTGAGGCGTGCTTCGCGGTGCGCAAGGAGGTCTTCGTCGGCGAGCAGGGCGTGCCGGAGGACCTGGAGTACGACGCCCACGACGCCGGGGCCGTCCATGTGCTGGCGGTCCGGGAGGACGGCGTGCCGCTCGGCACCGGGCGGCTGCTGTCCGGGGAGGCCGCCGTGGCGCAGACCGGAGCCGATCCGTCCGTGGGCTGTCTCGGCCGGCTCGCCGTGACGAGCGGTGCGCGCGGGCTCGGCGTCGGCGCCGCCTTGGTGCGGGCCATCGAGGACGCGGCACGCGCGCGGGGCCTCACGGCCGTCGACCTCCACGCGCAGACGCATGCCCTGGGGTTCTACGCGCGGCTCGGTTACGAGCCGTACGGGCCGGAGTACCTGGAGGCGGGCATTCCGCACCGGGGGATGCGGCGTGCGCTCTAGCCCTTCGCGGTGGGTGCCGAAACGGTTTGTCCTCGGAGTTGCGTGGCAGGCTTGAGGTCAGTCGTGTGAACGTCTGACCTCCCGGAGCGCTGACCGTGGATCAGTTGGCCCTGTTGTTCGTGCTGCTGCTCGGGGCCGTGATCAGCGTCCCGGTCGGGGACCGGCTCGGGATGCCCGCGCCGGTGCTGATGACGCTGCTGGGCATAGTCCTCGCCCTGCTCGACTTCGTGCCGAACGTCGACATCCCGCCGGACCTGATCCTGCCGCTGCTGCTGCCGCCCCTGCTGTACGCCGCCGTACGGCGCACCTCGTGGCGGCAGTTCGCGGCGAACAAGAGACCGATCTTCCTGCTGGCCGTGGCCCTGGTGTTCGTCACGATGGCCTGCGTGGCCGCCGCGGCCAACGCGATCGTGCCCGGGCTGCCGCTCGCCGCGGCGTTCGCCCTCGGCGCGCTGGTCGCGCCGCCCGACCCGGTCGCGGCGACGGCCGTAGCCGGGCAGTTGGGGCTGCCGCGCCGGCTGGTGTCGATCCTGGAGGGCGAGGGGCTCTTCAACGACGTGACGGCCATCGTCCTCTACCACGTGGCGATCGCCGCCGCCGTCAGCGGGACGTTCTCGCCCTGGAAGGCCGGGCTCGACCTGGTGCTGTCGGCCGTGGTGGCGGTGGCCGTGGGCCTGGCGCTGGGCTGGGGCGCGAACAAGCTGATGGAGCTGCTCGGGGACGCGACCCTGCAGATCGGACTGACCCTGCTGGTGCCGTACGCCTCCTACGTCATGGCCGAGGAACTGCACGGTTCCGGGGTGCTCGCCGTGCTCACCACCGCGCTGTTCCTCGCGGAGTACGGCTCCGACGCCGACGACGTCATGACGCGGCTGGCCGGGCACACGTTCTGGAACATCGTCGACACCCTCGTCACCGGTGTGGCGTTCGGGCTGGTCGGGCTCGAACTGCACAACGCCATCCACACCGCGGCCGGCCGGTGGGGCCAGTTGCTCGGGTGGGCGGCGCTGGTGGTGTGCGTGGTCGTCCTCGTACGGCTGCTGTGGCTGTTGCCGGCGACGTGGCTGACCAAGCGGCTGCACGCGCGGCGGGACTACGACGAGGACATCCCGGTGAGCTGGCGCGAGACCGTGGTGATGTGGTGGTCCGGGATGCGCGGGGTGGCGTCGGTGGCGCTGGTGCTGGCCATTCCGCTGGAGACGGATTCGGGGGCGCCGTTCCCGAGCCGGGACGAGATCATCTTCATCGCGTTCGGCGTGATCATGGCGACGCTGGTGGTGCAGGGGCTGACGTTGCCGTGGCTGGTGCGGCGGCTCGGGGTGAAGGCCGACACGGACCAGGAGAAGGAGTTCGCGAAGGCCCTGGCCGTCCGGGCGGCGAAGGCGGCGAAGTGGAGGCTTCGGGAGATCGAGCAGGACGAGGAGCTGCCGGAGGACCTCTCCGAGCAGATGCTGCGGCGGGCCTTCGACATCGGGGTGCGGATCAGTCCCGAACTGGCGGAGGACGAGCGGCGGGAGGCGTACCGGGAGCGGGCGCGGCGCGTGAAGCGGGTGCGGCGGATCCAGCAGGAGATGCTGAGCGCGGCGCGGCACGAGGTGCTGGCGGCGCGGAGTGAGGCCGGGGCGGATCCCGAGGTGGTGGACCGGGTGCTGCGGCATCTCGACGTCCGTAGTCTGCGGTGAGTCGGCCGTTTGACGGTGGGGGGTTGGGGCGTCGTAGGGTCGTCGGTATGGCACGTAATGTTGTAATCAGTGGTGGAGGTACGGGAATTGGGCTCGCGGCGGCCCGGACATTCGCCGCGAGCGGGGATCGGGTGCTGCTGCTCGGGCGGCGGGCCGCGGTGCTGGAGAAGGCCGGGGTGCCCGGCGCGCTGACGTACGCGGCCGATCTCGCCGAGCCGGACGAGGTGCGGGGCGTCGCCGCCTTCGTGGAGCGGGAGTTCGGCTCCGTGGACGTGCTCGTGCACAGCGCCGGAGGCAACGGACTGCTGGAGCCGGACGCCCCGGGCGACGACCCGCTGGAGGCCGTCGCGCACACCTGGAACGTGAACTTCCGGCTCAACACCCTGACCGCCGTCCTGCTCACCGAGGCGCTGAAGCCGCGCCTCGCCGAGCCCGGTGGCCGAGTGCTGTTCCTGAGTTCGATCGCCGCCTACCGGGGATCCGGGAGCGGGGCCTACGCGGCGGCCAAGGCGGGGCTGCACCCGTACGCCCACGATCTGGCGCGGGAGCTGGGGCCGCGCGGCATCACCGCGAACGTCGTCGCGCCCGGCTACATCGAGGACACCGAGTTCTTCGGGGACTCGATGGCCGAGGAGCGGCGGGCGCGGCTCGTCGGGGAGACCTCGACCGGCCGGGCCGGCACCCCCGCCGACGTCGCCGAGACCCTGCACTGGCTCGCCTCCCCGGAGGCGGGGCACATCACTTCCCAGATCATCCAGGTCAACGGCGGCGCCGAGCGCGGTCACTGACCGAAGCAGCAACAGGAGGGCTGCCCCTTCCAGGGGCAGCCCTCCTGTGTCCGTCAGCGTTCCGGGCGGGCCGAGCCGTGGAAGCGGCGCTGCTGGTTCGGGACGCCGTCCGAAGACGGGCGGTGGCCGTTGCGGGACGGCGGCAGGACCGCGTCCGCCGTGTTGACCCGGGGCAGCGCGTACGGGTGCTCCTCGGACAGCCATCGGAGCATCCGCTCGCGGACGGCGACCCGCACGGTCCAGATGTCGTCCGCGTCCTTCGCCGTCACCAGGGCCCGCACCTGCATGGTGCTCGGCGTGGTGTCCGTGACGGACAGGTCGTAGGCACGGCCGTCCCAGGCGGGGCAGTCGCGCAGGATGTCGCGGAGCTTCTCGCGCATCGCCTCCACGGGCGCCGTGTGGTCGACGTGCCAGAAGACGGTGCCGGTCATCTGGGGCGTGCCGCGCGACCAGTTCTCGAACGGCTTGGACGTGAAGTACGACACCGGCATGGTGATCCGGCGCTCGTCCCAGGTACGCACCGTCAGGAACGTCAGCGTGATCTCCTCGACCGTGCCCCACTCGCCGTCCACGACCACGGTGTCCCCGATGCGGACCATGTCGCCGAAGGCGATCTGGAACCCGGCGAACATGTTGCTCAGCGTGGACTGCGCGGCGACACCGGCGACGATGCCGAGGATGCCGGCCGAGGCCAGCAGCGAGGCACCCGCGGCGCGGAACGCCGGGAACGTCAGCAGCATGCTCGCCGCGGCCACCACGCCGACGATCGCCGACACCACCCGCATGATCAGCGTCACCTGGGTGCGCACCCGGCGGACCCGGGCCGGGTCGCGGTGGGCACGGGCATTGGCGTAGCGGCTGTACGACGTCTCGACGATCGCCGCGGCGATACGGATCACCAGCCAGGCGGTCGACCCGATCAGCACCAGGGTCAGTGTCTGGCCGATGCCCTCGCGGCGGCTCTCCAGCAGCTGCGCCTCGTCGTAGGACCCTCTCAGCAGGGCCGCGAGGAGGACGAGCTGGTACGGGATGCGGCCACGGCGCAGCAGCCCCCACAGCGGGGTGTCGTGGTGCCGTTCGTCGGCCTTGCGCAGCAGGAAGTCGGTGGCCCAGCCGATCACCAGCGTGAGCACGACCGAGCCACCGACCACGATCAGCGGTCGTAGCAGGTTCTCCATGCCACCGAACCTAACCGGCTCACGGGGGGCATGAACATGTGACTTCGGCGGCGGCGTGGGTAGTGCCGCGAAGTGGCCTCGTCACACCCGGCTGGCACCATGGCCTCATGAACATCATGCTCTTTCACTCGGCCTTCGGTCTGCGGCCCGCGGTGCGCCAGGCCGCTGACCGGCTGCGCACGGCCGGACACGAGGTGTGGACGCCCGACCTCTTCGAGGGGCGCACGTTCGAGACGGTCGAGGAGGGCATGGAGCACAAGGAGAAGATCGGCAAGGACGAGCTGCTGAAGCGGGCCGTGCTCGCCGCCGCGCCCTACTCGGAGCGCGGGCTGGTGTACGCCGGCTTCTCGCTCGGCGCCTCCATCGCCCAGACCCTCGCCCTCGGCGACGACAAGGCGCGCGGCCTGCTGCTCCTGCACGGCACGTCGGACATCGCGCCGGGCGTCACGGTGGACGAGCTGCCGGTCCAGCTGCACGTGGCGGAGCCGGACCCCTTCGAGACGGACGACTGGCTGAGCGCCTGGTACCTCCAGATGGGCCGTACGGGCGCGGACGTCGAGGTGTACCGGTACGCCGGGGCCGGCCACCTGTACACCGACCCCGATCTGCCGGACTACGACGAGGAGGCGGCCGAGGCCACCTGGCGGGTGGCGCTCGGCTTTCTCGAAACCCTGTAGCGCCGGTTACACCGGGTCGTAGGCGCGCTCGACCTTCTGCGTGCCGCTGCGGGCGCGGTACGAGCGGGACCAGGCGGCGGTCGCGTCGCGCTTCGTGCGGTCGGACAGGACGTAGTAGTCCATCTGCGCGCGCTCGGCGGTGATGTCCAGGACGCCGAAGCCGTGGCGGTCGGTGTCGACCCAGTGGACGTGCCGGTTGGCCGCGCGGATGACCGGCGCGGCGACCGCGGAGACCGTGCCCTGCGGGACTTTGACGAGGTCGTCGAGGTTGTCCGAGGTGACCGAGGTGACGACGAACTCCGTGGCGGCCGACGGGGACAGCGGATAGGTGCCGGCGTCCACCGGCACGTCGTTGGCCCAGGCCATGTGGATGTCGCCGGTGAGGAAGACGGTGTTGCGGATCGCGTGGGCGCGCAGGTGGGCCAGGATCTCGCGGCGGTCGTCGGTGTAGCCGTCCCACTGGTCGGGGTTGAGGGCGAGGCCCTCCTGCGGCAGGCCCAGCAGCTTGGCCAGCGGCTTCAGCAGGTCGGCGGAGAGCGAGCCGATCGCGAACGGCGAGATCATCACGGAGTTGCCGACCAGCCGCCAGGTGGTGTCGGACGCCTTCAGGCCCGCCTTGAGCCAGTCGAGCTGGGCGCGGCCGGTGAGCGTGCGGTCCGGGTCGTCGACCTCGCCGTCGCCGACCTTGACCTGCTGCGAGCGGAAGGAGCGCAGGTCCAGCA
Organism: Streptomyces sp. NPDC006140; assembly: GCF_040628815.1. NCBI lineage: Bacteria > Bacillati > Actinomycetota > Actinomycetes > Kitasatosporales > Streptomycetaceae > Streptomyces > Streptomyces sp. NPDC006140. Next base: position 883,071 of record NZ_JBEXTS010000001.1, read on the forward strand.
GCGAGAGGTCGGCCAGCTTGCCGAAGCGCAGCCGGCGGTAGGTCGTGCCGGCGATCGCCGGGCGGACCGGCATCCACTCGAAGTAGGCCTGCTTGGCGGCGGCCCGGCGGGCGGGCCAGGTGCCCTCGGCGCCCTCCGTGTGGTTCTCGGCGCCGCCCGACCAGGCGTCGTTGGCGAACTCGTGGTCGTCCCAGATCGCCACGACCGGGGCCGCCGCGTGCAGGGCCTGGAGGTCCGGGTCGGTCTTGTAACGGGCGTGCCGGACGCGGTAGTCGGCGAGCGTGACGATCTCGTGGGCCGGGGCGTGCGGGCGGACGACCGTACCGCGGGTGCCGTACTCGCCGGTGCCGTACTCGTAGATGTAGTCGCCGAGGTGCAGCCAGGCGTCCAGGTCGCCGCGGGCCGCGAGATGGCGGTACGCGGAGAAGTAGCCGGCCTCCCAGTTGGCGCAGGAGACCACGCCGAAGCGGAGGTTCGCGACGGCCGCGTCGGGCGCCGGGGCGGTGCGGGTGCGGGCGGCGGGGGAGTCGGTGCCGCCGGCGGAGAAGCGGAACCAGTAGTCGGTGGCCGGCTCCAGGCCGCGGATGTCGGCCTTCACCGTGTGGTCGGAGGCGGCGGTCGCGGTGGTGGATCCCTTGGCGACGACGGTGGTGAACGCCTTGTCCCTGGCGACCACCCAGCTCACCTCCGTGTCCGGGCCGAGCCCGGAGCCGGGTATCGCCTCCGGAACGGGCGTCACACGGGTCCACAGCAGGACGCCGTCCGGCAACGGGTCGCCGGAGGCCACGCCGTGCAGGAAGGCGGGGGCCTGGTCGACGGCGCGCGCGGGCAGGGTCGCCGCCAGCGGCCCGGCCAGGACAGCGGTCGCCGCCGCGGCCTTGACGACCGTACGGCGGCGCGGGGTGAGGGAGTTGAGACCCTCGGACGGCTTCGATGATCTGTATCGACTGGTCACGACCGATCAGGTTACTGATCGGTATGCACCAGAGCGGGCGAACTCCGGAAGTTCGCCCGCTCTTCACATGCCGGCCGGTCCCCGACCAGCCGTCACTTCTTGAGGGCCTCGCCCACGACCCGGTTGAAGTCGGCCACCGTCATCAGGGGCGTGCCCTGGCTGTCGGCGGTGAGCTGCTTGCCGTCCATGACGAAGGAAGGGGTGCCCTGCACGCCGTCCTTGTTGTCGTCGAAGGTCTTCGACATGGCCATCGCCCAGGCGTCGTAGGTGCCCTTCTCGACCGCGTCCTGGAACTTCTTGTTGTCCTTCAGCTCCGGGACGGTGTTCGCGACCTTGATGAGGTAGCTGTCGTCCTTGAACTTGTCGGTCGTCTCGTCCGGGTGCCACTTCGCGGAGTACAGCGCGGCCTTGTAGTCGAGGAACGCCTTGTCGCTCACGTCGAGCGCGGCGCCCAGGGCGCTCAGCGCGTTCTTCGAGCCCTCGCCGTTGTCCTTGTTGTCGATGAACGTGGCGCCGATGAACTGCATCTTGTACTTGCCGTCGTCGACGTCCTTCTTCAGGGTCGGGCCGACGGTCTGCTCGAACTGGGCGCACACGGGGCAGCGCGGGTCCTCGTAGACCTTCAGGGTCTTCTTGGCCGAGGCCTTGCCGATGACGACCGTGGTGCCGTCGGTGCCCGTGGTGTGGGCGGGGGCGACGACCTTGTCGTCCTTCGCCGCCTCCCAGTGGGTCGGCTTGTTGGTCTGGACGACCGCGTAGCCGATGCCGCCGGCTATCGCCAGGACGCCGACGATGGAGCCGGCGACGATGATCTGCCGCTTGGCCTTGGCCCGCTTGGCCTCGCGCTCGCGCTCGACGCGCAGCCGCTCACGGGCCGCCGTCTTCGCCGCCTGGCTGTTCCTCTTGCTCATGGTGATGTTCTCCGTCGGGGACGCGCACACTCGTGTGCGGGATACGTAAGGGGGACTGCGGGTGCTCGAAAACGCCCTGCGCGAAGGCGTGTGCTTCACGAGGAGGCGTGTGCCTTACGCGAAGGCGGGTGAGCACGGCGGTCCGCGCCGTCCCAGGGAGTACGCGAGGACCAGCTCGCGGGCGGTGGGCGTGCGGTCGGCGGCGCGCGACGGCAGCCGGCGCTCTGGCGGTCGCCGCCGCGCCGTCACCGCGGCGACCGCCAGCAGCAGCGGCCGGAACGACGTCGCCGCAACGGCCCGCAGCAGCTCGGCCAGGGCCCGCTCGCCCCGGCGCAGCCACACGGCGGCCAGGAGGCCGACGCCGAGGTGCGCGGCGAGCAGCAGCCAGGCGGTGGCCGGGTCGGCGTGGGCGACCGCGGCCGCGAGGCGCTCCGTGCCCGTGGCCCCGGCCATGCGGGCCAGCGGGGTGCCGACCTCGCCGCCGCCGCACAGCACGTCCAGGCCGACCGAGCGCAGCGGGCCCGCGACGGGGCCGCCCGCGCGGCCGTAGCAGGCGTGCTGGCCCGTGGTGAACACCGTGTCGGCGGCCAGTTCCAGCGGGATCAGCAGGGCCGCGATCCTCCCGAAGGAGCGCTCGCGGCCCGCCAGGGCGTACGCGATCAGGAACACGGCGGCGGCGACCCCGGCCACCGTGCCCAGCGGGAGCGGGACCCGGGACAGCAGCACGTGCGACGCGGTGCTGAGCGTCACGACCACGGCCGTGAACAGCGCCGCGCGTACGGCTCTGAGCTGGATCCCGGATATGTCCATAGCGAGAGGAGAGTCTGTCACGGGGGCCTGTAAGGGACCCCTAAAGGATGCCTGTGAAGGGTCTTTCCGTCACAGACCCGGAATCCGGCCGTTGCGGAACAGGTCGACGAAGATCTGGTGGTCGGCACGCGCGCGTGCCCCGTAGCTGTGCGCGAAGTCGACCAGCAGCGGCGCGAAGCCGTCCTCGTCGGCCGCGATCGCCGCGTCGATGGCCCGCTCCGTGGAGAACGGCACCAGGGACTCGCCGGACTGGTCGTCCGCCGCCGAGTGCATCGTGGCCGTCGCCCGGCCGAGGTCGGCCACCACCTGGGCGATCTCCTCCGGATCGTCGATGTCGCCCCAGTCGAGGTCCACCGCGTACGGCGAGATCTCGGCGACCAGCTGGCCCGCGCCGTCCAGCTCCGTCCAGCCCAGCCACGGGTCGGCGTGCGCCTGGAGGGCGCGCTGGGAGATGACCGTGCGGTGCCCCTCGTGCTGGAAGTAGTCGCGGATCGCCTGGTCCGTGATGTGCCGGGAGACCGCCGGGGTCTGGGCCTGCTTGATGTAGATCACGACGTCGTTCTCCAGGGCGTCGCTGTGGCCCTCCAGGAGGATGTTGTACGACGGCAGCCCCGCCGAGCCGATGCCGATACCGCGCCGGCCGACGACGTCCTTCACGCGGTAGGAGTCCGGGCGGGCCAGGGAGCTGTCCGGGAGCGTCTCCAGATAGCCGTCGAAGGCGGCGAGGACCTTGTAGCGCGTGGCCGCGTCCAGCTCGACCGAGCCGCCGCCCGGCGCGAAGCGGCGCTCGAAGTCGCGGATCTCCGTCATCGACTCCAGCAGGCCGAAGCGGGTCAGCGAGCGGGCGTCACGCAGCGCGTCCAGCAGCGGACCCTGCGCGGTGTCCAGCGTGAACGGCGGGACCTCGTCGCTCTTCGCGCCCGTGGCCAGGGCGTGGATCCGCTCCCGGTAGGCGCCCGCGTAGACCTGCACCAGCTCGGTGATCTGCTCGTCGCTGAGCGCCTTGGCGTACCCGATCAGCGCGATGGACGCGGCGAAGCGCTGCAGGTCCCAGGTGAAGGGGCCGACGTAGGCCTCGTCGAAGTCGTTGACGTTGAAGATCAGGCGGCCGTTCGCGTCCATGTACGTGCCGAAGTTCTCCGCGTGGAGGTCGCCGTGGATCCACACGCGCGAGGTGCGCTCGTCCAGGTAGGGGCCGCCGAGTATCCCCTCCTGGTCGAGATCGCGGTAGAAGAGGCAGGCCGTACCCCGGTAGAAGGCGAAGGCCGAGGCCGCCATCTTCCGGAACTTCACGCGGAACGCGGCCGGGTCGGCGGCCAGCAGCTCGCCGAAGGCGGTGTCGAAGACGGCGAGGATCTCGTCGCCGCGCTGCTCGTCGTTGAGCTGGGGGAACGACATCGCTGGGTGCCTCCTGGTGCAGGACGTCTCGGGGACGGCTGGTCCGTCCCCTGCGTAACGTGCGGCGGCCCGCGGGAGTGCCCGCGAGCCTCGCACGAAGGTACGCGGGTCAGCCCTCCGCGTGTCACTGTCGAGGCATAGACTTCGTCGCTGTCCCCCAGACTGTCCGCAGCCTGTCGGGCCCCATCAGACCCACGTTCTCCCTGGAGGCCGCAGCCGTGTCGAAGCCGCCGTTCACGCACCTGCACGTCCACACCCAGTACTCGCTGCTGGACGGTGCCGCGCGGCTGAAGGACATGTTCAACGCGTGCAACGAGATGGGCATGACCCACATCGCCATGTCCGACCACGGCAACCTCCACGGGGCGTACGACTTCTTCCACTCCGCGCAGAAGGCCGGGATCACGCCGATCATCGGGATCGAGGCGTATGTCGCGCCCGAGTCCCGCCGCAACAAGCGCAAGATCCAGTGGGGCCAGCCGCACCAGAAGCGGGACGACGTCTCCGGTTCCGGTGGTTACACCCACAAGACGATGTGGGCGGTGAACAAGACCGGCCTGCACAACCTCTTCCGGCTGTCCTCCGACGCGTACGCCGAGGGTTGGCTGCAGAAGTGGCCCCGGATGGACAAGGAGACCATCGCGCAGTGGTCCGAGGGGATCGTCGCCTCCACCGGCTGCCCCTCGGGGGAGGTGCAGACCCGGCTGCGCCTCGGCCACTTCGACGAGGCCCTGAAGGCCGCCGCCGACTACCAGGACATCTTCGGCAAGGACCGCTACTTCCTGGAGCTGATGGACCACGGCATCGAGATCGAGCACCGGGTCCGCGACGGCCTCCTGGAGATCGCCAAGAAGCTCGGCATCCCCCCGCTGGTCACCAACGACTCGCACTACACGTACGCCCACGAGGCGGGCGCCCACGACGCGCTGCTGTGCATCCAGACCGGCAAGAACCTCTCCGATCCGGACCGCTTCAAGTTCGACGGCACCGGCTACTACCTGAAGTCCACGGACGAGATGTACGCCATCGACTCCTCGGACGCCTGGCAGGAGGGCTGCGCCAACACCCGGCTGATCGCCGAGATGGTCGACACCACGGGCATGTTCGAGAAGCGCGACCTCATGCCCAAGTTCGACATCCCCGAGGGGTACACGGAGGTCAGCTGGTTCCGCGAGGAAGTCATCCGCGGCATGCACCGCCGCTTCCCGGACGGCATCCCCGACGACCGCATGAAGCAGGTCGAGTACGAGATGGACACCATCATCTCGATGGGCTTCCCGGGCTACTTCCTCGTGGTCGCCGACTTCATCATGTGGGCCAAGAAGCAGGGCATCGCGGTCGGCCCCGGCCGAGGCTCCGCGGCCGGCTCGATCGTCGCCTACGCCCTCGGCATCACCGACCTCGACCCCATCCCGCACGGCCTGATCTTCGAGCGGTTCCTCAACCCCGAGCGCATCTCCATGCCCGATGTCGACATCGACTTCGACGAGCGCCGGCGCGTCGAGGTGATCCGCTACGTGACGGAGAAGTACGGCGCCGACAAGGTCGCCATGATCGGCACGTACGGCACCATCAAGGCCAAGAACGCGATCAAGGACTCCGCGCGCGTGCTGGGCTACCCGTACGCGATGGGCGACCGCATCACCAAGGCCATGCCCGCCGACGTCCTCGGCAAGGGCATCAACCTGGACGGCATCACCGACCCCAACCACCCCCGCTACTCGGAGGCGGGCGAGGTCCGGGCGATGTACGAGAACGAGCCGGACGTGAAGAAGGTCATCGACACCGCCAAGGGCGTCGAGGGCCTGGTGCGGCAGATGGGCGTGCACGCCGCCGGCGTGATCATGTCCAGCGAGACCATCACCGACCACGTCCCGGTCTGGGTCAGGCACACCGACGGCGTGACCATCACGCAGTGGGACTACCCGAGCTGTGAGTCGCTCGGCCTGCTGAAGATGGACTTCCTGGGCCTGCGCAACCTCACGATCATGGACGACGCCGTCAAGATGGTGAAGTCCAACAAGGGCATCGACATCGACCTGCTGTCGCTGCCGCTGGACGACCCCACGACCTTCGAACTGCTCCAGCGCGGCGATACCCTCGGCGTCTTCCAGTTCGACGGCGGCCCCATGCGCTCCCTGCTCCGGTTGATGAAGCCGGACAACTTCGAAGACATCTCCGCCGTGTCGGCCCTGTACCGCCCGGGCCCCATGGGCATGAACTCCCACACGAACTACGCGCTGCGCAAGAACGGCCAGCAGGAGATCACGCCCATCCACCCCGAGCTGGAGGAGCCGCTCAAGGAGGTCCTGGACGTCACCTACGGCCTGATCGTCTATCAGGAGCAGGTGCAGAAGGCCGCCCAGATCATCGCCGGCTACTCGCTCGGCGAGGCCGACATCCTCCGCCGTGTGATGGGCAAGAAGAAGCCCGAGGAGCTGGCGAAGAACTTCGTCCTCTTCCAGGAGGGCGCCCGCAAGAAGGGCTACAGCGACGAGGCCATCCAGGCGCTCTGGGACGTGCTGGTCCCCTTCGCCGGCTACGCGTTCAACAAGGCGCACTCCGCCGCGTACGGACTCGTCTCGTACTGGACGGCGTACCTCAAGGCGAACCACCCCGCCGAGTACATGGCCGCGCTCCTGACGTCCGTGAAGGACGACAAGGACAAGTCGGCCGTCTACCTCAACGAGTGCCGCCGCATGGGCATCAAGGTGCTCCCGCCGGACGTCAACGAGTCGATGTCCAACTTCGCGGCCCAGGGCGACGACGTGATCCTCTTCGGCCTCTCCGCCGTCCGCAACGTCGGCACGAACGTCGTCGAGTCGATCATCAGGTGCCGCAAGGCCAAGGGGAAGTACACCTCCTTCCCGGACTACCTCGACAAGGTCGAGGCGGTCGTCTGCAACAAGCGCACCACCGAATCGCTGATCAAGGCCGGCGCCTTCGACGCCATGGGCCACACCCGCAAGGGCCTCACCGCGCAGTACGAGCCGATGATCGACAACGTGGTCGCGGTCAAGCGCAAGGAGGCCGAGGGGCAGTTCGACCTCTTCGGCGGCATGGGCGAGGAGGAGAGCAACGAGCCCGGCTTCGGCCTGGACGTGCAGTTCACCGACGAGGAGTGGGACAAGACGTATCTCCTCGCCCAGGAGCGGGAGATGCTCGGTCTGTACGTCTCCGACCACCCGCTGTTCGGCCTGGAGCACATCCTGTCCGACAAGGCCGACGCGGGCATCTCCCAGCTGACCGGGGGTGACTACTCCGACGGATCCGTGGTGACCATCGGCGGCATCATCTCCGGCCTGCAGCGCAAGATGACCAAGCAGGGCAACGCCTGGGCCATCGCCACCGTCGAGGACCTCGCCGGCTCGATCGAGTGCATGTTCTTCCCGGCGACCTACCAGCTCGTCTCGACCCAACTCGTCGAGGACGCCGTGGTGTTCGTCAAGGGCCGCCTCGACAAGCGCGAGGACGTGCCGCGGCTCGTCGCGATGGAGCTGATGGTGCCGGACCTGTCGAACGCGGGCACCAACGCGCCCGTGGTCCTCACCATTCCGGCCACCCGGGTCACCCCGCCGCTCGTGAGCCGGCTCGGCGAGGTCCTCAGCCACCACAAGGGCGACAGCGAGGTCCGGATCAAGCTCCAGGGGCCGACCAAGACGACCGTGCTCCGCCTGGACCGGCACCGGGTCAAGCCCGACCCGGCGCTCTTCGGCGACCTGAAGGTGCTGCTCGGGCCGTCCTGCCTGGCGGGCTGACCGGCTCTCGACGCGCGTGAGGGGCGTACCCGGTACCTGGTACGCCCCTCACGTATGCGCGTGGGTCAAAGCCCTTCCCGCGAAACGTCAGTTGTGGCCGAAGCTGCGCTTCCGCTTGCGGGACGCCACGTCACCGGGGGTCAGCTCGACCTCGGTCTGGGGCTCCGCCTCCGCCGCGGGGCTGCGGTCCGCCCGCTGACCGCGCTCGGTCGGACGCTGCTGCTTACGGTCACGGTTCTTGTTCTTGGCCATGGTGATGCCTCCTGTGGGGGATCTAGGGGCCAGGGCCGGGACCAGATTCACACAGGCCGACAACGATCGCATGTCGGACAATTACCCTGCGTGACAGGGGGAGTCGGAGCAGGGTGGCGCGAAACGCCACGCCGAAGATCGAGTTCCGGCCGTTAACCTCCGCGCCGTCGGGCAGACTCGAAGCAAGCCCGAAGCAAACCTCCTGGGAAGAGGGTGAGTCGCGTGGACCGCTGCATCGTCCTGGTGGACGCCGGGTATCTACTGGGAGCCGCGGCGAGCCTCCTCGCCGGGGAGCCCTCGCGGTCCCGCATCACCGTCGACCACACGGCCCTGATCCAGGGGCTGCGTGAGCGCGCCGAGTCCGACACGCAGCAGCCATTGCTGCGCATCTACTGGTTCGACGGCGCCCCCGACCGCGTCCCGCAGCCCGAGCACCGCCGGCTGCGCGTGATGCCCCGGGTCACCGTCCGGCTCGGCGCCCTGACCCGCAGCGACGGCCGCTGGGCGCAGAAGGGCGTGGACGCCGCCATGCACGCCGAGCTCACCGAACTGGCCCGCAACCGCGCCTGCTCCGACGTCGTCCTCGTCACCGGCGACGGCGACCTGCTGCCGGGCATGATGGCCGCCAAGGAGCACGGCGTCGCCGTCCACCTGTGGGCCGTGCAGGCCGCCGACGGCGACTACAACCAGTCCGAGGACCTGGTCGCCGAGGCCGACGAGCGGCGCGTGCTGGACCGCACCTGGATCACCAAGGCCGTCCGCGCCAAGGAGTACACCGGGGCGTGCGCCCCGCAGCCCGCGCCCCGGCCCGAGATCGCCGCGATCCTCTCCGCGCCGCTGCCCGACTCCGCCCTCTCCGCCCCGGCCGAGCGGCCCGCCCCGCAGCCCCAGCACCCGGCGGCCGGCCCCGGTCAGAACGGCAGCGAGGAACGGATGCCCGCCGCCAAAGGGGTCCCCACGCCCAAAGACCTGGCCGCCCTGCGCGCTCCCGGCACCCAGCCCGCCCAGCCCCCCGCCTCCGCCACCCTCCGCTGGTCCTCCGACAAAGGCTGGGTCGACCGGCCCACGGTCGAGCCCCCCGAGGCCGCCTCGATGCCTACGCTCGCCCAGCTGACCACCGCCGAGCAGCGGTGGGCCGACCGCGAGGAGGACATCACCACCGTCGGCGGCGACCCCTACGAGGTCGGGCAGGTCTTCGCCCGGCGCTGGGTGGAACGCCTCGGCGACCAGAGCCACCTGCAGAAACTGTCCGGGATGTACCCCCGCATCCCGCACCGCGTCGACGGCGAGCTGCTGCGCTACGCCGCCCGCTTCGGCCTCCTCGCCCACAAGGACGACCAGATCGACGAACGCGACCGCTACGCCATCCGGGCCGGTTTCTGGAAGGAGATCGGCGTGCGCACGGGCGTGGAGCACGCCCCGGTCGGCGACTGAGGACTTTGCCGACGGATTTCCCGTTGTCGACCGACCCGAGAGCGGACCGGCGTCGCCGACCCCGTAGTCTCGTCCCTTGTGAGTACGCGCGCGGCACAGGCATTTCGGCACGATGGCGACATCGTGTGCGCGGTGCGCGGGCTGACCAAGACCTACCCGGCGGTCCGGGGCCGGCGCGGCGCGCCCGGCACACCCGAGGTCCGGGCCACGGACGACGTACGGCTGGAGATCCGCCGCGGCGAGATCTTCGGCCTGCTCGGGCCGAACGGCGCCGGCAAGTCCACCCTCGTCCGGCAGCTCACCGGGCTGATGCGGCCCGACACCGGCAGCGTGGAGATCCTCGGGCACGACATCGTGCGCCACCCGGAGCGGGCCGCGCGGATCCTCGCCTACCTCGGGCAGGAGTCGACCGCCCTGGACGAACTGACCGTGTCGCTCGCCGCCGAGACCACCGGGCGGCTGCGCGGTCTGGACGTCCGGCGGGCGCGGGCCGAGCGGGACGACGTCCTCGCCGAGCTGGGCCTCACCCCGCTGGCCGGACGCCCGCTGAAGAAGCTCTCCGGGGGCCAGCGGCGGCTGGCGTGCTTCGCCGCCGCGCTGGTGGGGGAGCGGCCGCTGCTCGTGCTCGACGAGCCCACCACCGGCATGGACCCGGTGGCGCGGCGGGCCGTGTGGTCCGCGGTGGACCGGCGGCGGGCCGAGCGCGGGACGACCGTGCTGCTCGTCACCCACAACGTCATCGAGGCCGAGACGGTGCTGGACCGGGTGGCCGTCCTGGACCGGGGTCGGGTGATCGCCTGCGACACCCCGGCCGGGCTGAAGGAGCAGGTCGCCGGTGAGGTGCGCGTCGACCTGGTGTGGCGGGACGCGGCGCCGCTGCACGTGCCGGAGGTGGCCGCGCTGCGGGACCGTGCCGTGGAGTCGGGCCGCCGCTGGACGCTCCGGCTCGGGCCCGAGGAGGCCCGGGCGGTCGTCGCCACCGTCACCGGAGGGGCCGCCTTCGCCGCCCTGGACGACTTCACGCTGGCCACGCCGAGCCTGGAGGACGTGTATCTGGCCCTGGGCGGTGCCGCGCAGCAAGGGCTGGTGAAGGCGTGAGGAACGTGCGGAACACCGAGGCCTTGAGTACGTGGGCCGCCGCGTACGTACCGAACAGGGCGACTGCCGCAGTGGACCCGACGAAGGGGAGCAGCGCGACGTGAGTGTCGTACCCGCCGATGTCCTGCCGGGCGGTGCCCTGGCCGTGGAGGAGCCCGCCGCGTGCGCGGCCGAGCTCGGACCTCGGGCGCGGCTGTGGCCGTCGCTGGCGGCCGTGTACCGGGCGCAGCTGTCCCGGGCGCGGGTCGCGCGGATCCCGCTGCTGTTCGTGGCGACCTTCCAGTCGGTCGGGATCATGATCCTGATGCGCGGGGTCGTGGACGACGGGGCCGAGGCGCAGGCCGTCGTCGCCGGGTCGTCGGTCCTGGTGGTGGCGTTCGTCGCGCTGAACCTGCTCGCGCAGTACTTCGGGCAGCTGCGGGCCAGTGGCGGCCTCGACCACTACGCGACCCTGCCGGTGCCGCCCGCGGCGGTGGTCCTCGGCGCGGCGGGCGCGTACGCCTCGTTCACCGTGCCCGGGACGGTCGTGACGGCCGTGTTCGGCTGTGTGCTGTTCGGGCTGCCGCTGGCGCATCTGTGGATCCTGGTGGCCGTGATCCCGCTGGCGGGCGCCGCGCTCGCCGGGCTGGGGGCGGCGCTGGGGCTGCTCGCGCCCCGGCCGGAGCTGGCCACGCTGCTCGGGCAGCTGGGCATGTCGGCGGCGCTGCTGCTGGGCGTGCTGCCGGCGGACCGGATGCCGGAGGTGGTCCGCTTCACGCGGGACCTGCTGCCGTCGACCTACGGCGTGGAGGCGTTCGCGCGCACGTTCGGGCCGGATCCCGACTGGGCGTTCGTCCTCGGCGACCTCGCCGTGTGCGGGGTCGTGGGCGTGGTCTCCCTGGCCGTGGCGACCTGGGCGTACCGCCGGGCGGCCGTCCGATGAGCGGGCAGGGATCGTCCGGTGCCGCGGGGCACAGGCGGGCCTGGCACGATGGCAGGGTGACCGCACCACTGACTCCGCCACCGCCACCGCACGAACGTTCCGCACAGGGTTCGTGGCAGCCGCCGGCCGCGGCGCCCGGGGCCGCGGCCCCCGGGTCCCAGCAGGCCGAGTACGCCGAGTACGCGCACGGCTGGTACGGACAGGACGGCCCCGGCATGAAGACGGAAGTACGGGAGGCCGGTGTGGTCGCCCTGGCCGTGGCGCTCGGCGGGGTGCTGCTGGGTGTGCTGTGGTGGTGGCTCGCGCCGCACGTGCCGCTGGTCGGTGACGTGGTGGAGGGGAACTGGGTCGTCTACCTCAAGGACACCGAGGGGGAGCAGGCCGTGGGGGTGGACGGCACGTTCACCCTGCTCGGGCTGGCGTTCGGGGTCGTGAGCGCGCTCGTCGTCTTCCTGCTGCGGCGGCGTGGGGGTGTGCCGCTGGTGGTGGGGCTGGCCGTCGGCGGGCTGCTGGGGTCGTTGCTGGCCTGGCGGCTCGGGGTGTGGCTCGGGCCCGCGGAGGACGTGGTCGCCCATGCGCGGGAGGTGGGCAAGGGAGTGACGTTCTCGGCGCCGCTGAAGCTGGGCGCGAAGGGGGCGTTGCTGGCCTGGCCGCTTGCCGCGCTGGTGCTGCATCTGGGGCTCACGGCGTTGTTCGGGCCTCGGGATCCCGAGCCGGAGTTCGAGCACGGGGCTTATACGTCACAGCCGGGCGCATAGAGCCCAGGCGGGGTGCCGAGGTCAGGAGCCGGCCGCTATGGACGGCCGATCGGGGCCAACACCGCCTCCGTCAGTTTTGCCAGGTCCCCCGGAGCCAGCTCCACCTCCAGGCCCCTCCTCCCCGCCGACACGCAGATCGTCGCGTGCTGTGACGCCGACGCGTCGAGCACCGTCGGGAGTTTCTTGCGCTGGCCCAGGGGTGAGATGCCGCCCCGGACGTATCCCGTCGTGCGTTCCGCCAGGGCCGGGTCGGCCATGGTCGCGCGCTTGCCGCCCACCGCCGCCGCGAGGGCCTTCAGGTCCAGTTGGCCCGCCACCGGCACCACCGCCACCGTCAGCGTGCCGTCGACGTCCGCCACCAGGGTCTTGAAGACGCGGTCGGGGGAGACGCCCATCGCCTCGGCCGCCTCCTCGCCGTAGGAGGGGTGCGCGGGGTCGTGGTCGTAGGAGTGGACCGTGTACTCCGCTCCCGCCGCCGTGAGGGCCACCGTCGCCGGGGTGCCGCCGGACTGCTGCTTCTTCGTCTTCTTCGCCATCCCGGTCCGCTTCAGTTGAGACTCGTCGGGCTCCGCGTCAGCTCCGACGCGGGCAACGACGGCAGACTACGGATGATCGCCGTCTCGGAGCGAAGGACTTTCAGCTCGTCGCGCAGGCGGGACGCCGTGTCGGGCGCCTGGAGCAGGCGCTGCTTGGTCGGGGTGTCCAGCATCATCGCCGCCGCCACGAGGTACGACACCACACCCGGCTCGTCGGGCAGATCGGCGCCGGTCGTCAGGGACCGTTCCCGCGCGCCCGCCAGCCGCTTCTGGTACTGGCGGAACGACCGCAGCACCCCCTCGGCCAGCGGCGCCGCCTCGTCCCCGGGTTCCTCCGCCAGCGGCTCCAGCTCGGCCGTCAGGAAGGGGCCGGACGCCTCGACCGACAGCAGCTTCACCCGGGTCGTGCCCGTCGCCAGCACCTCGAAGGAGCCGTCGGTGCGCTCCCGGATCGTCGCGGCGTCCGCGATGCAGCCCACCTTGTGGAAGGCCTTGGCCGGGTCCGGGCCGAAGCCGGCCAGCGGCCCCCGCTCGGGCAGGGCCGTCGGGTCGGGCATGCCGGGCGCGCTCGGGGCCACCTCGTGGCCGTCGCGGATCGCCACGACGGCGAACCGGCGCGGCTCGTCCTCCGGCGTCTTCAGCAGCTCGCGCATCATGGCGCGATACCGCTCCTCGAAGACGTTGAGCGGGAGCACGAGCCCCGGGAACAGCACCGAGTTCAGGGGGAAGAGGGGGAGCCGGACGGTGGTCACGACGCAAAAGCCTAATGGTCGCCGGAGCGGACTCGTCCGCCCCGTTCACTCCGTGGATGGTCGGACGGCTCGCCGGCGACCGCGGCCCGGACGTCGTCGCGCACCCGGAGGAAGTGGCCGAGCGGGTCGTCCGACACCTGGTCCCAGGGGAAGGAGGTGGCGTACGGGCCGTTCAGCCGCAGTTGCTCGGCGGCGTCCGGCCAGCGCTCCAGGCGCACCAGGACGAAGAGGAGCAGGTTCCGCATCCGGGCGGGCCAGGGGTCGGCCGCCGGCAGCCGGGGGGACAGCGCGATGGCCCGGTCGGCGGCCGCGTCCAGCCGTTCGCGCGGCACCTCGGGCCCGCAGCCGTCGGTGAGGTAGCCGAAGGCCGCCCGCACGCCGAGCGCCTGGACGAGCGCGTCGGCGGGCGCGTCCTGCGCGGCCCGGTCGGCGAAGTCGAAGCACTCGTGGTGCGAACCGTGCCAGTAGGTGGCCAGGTACCGCAGGGCCGCCACGTGGCAGCCGTAGTGGTGCGGGGCCCGGCGCACGGCCGCCGCCCACAGTTCCTCGAAGTACGTGTGCCCGGCCTGCGCGCCGCGGGCGTGGTCGAGCGCGAGCCGCCACGGCACCGGGTCCCGCTGGTCGCCCCGGGCCGCCGCCGTGATCAGCGGGCTGACCTCGCGCAGCGCCTCGGCCCGGGCCGGTGACCGCCAGGCGCGGTCCACCGCCAGCTGCGCCCCGACCAGCAGCGCGTCCGGGTCCTTCGGGGAGGTGGCGAGCCAGGCGTCCAGCCACTCGGGGCGTGAGCGCGCGAAGGCGGCCAGCCGGGTCACGTAGCGGTCGCGCCGCTCCCACTCGCCCGCCGCGCGGGTGGCCAGCAGCAGCCCCGTGGCCGGACCGTGGTCGCCCCGGGCGGCGGCGACCAGCGCCGGGCTCAGTCGCGCGTCGGGCGCGTCGAGCAGCACCTCGTCGTCGGCGCACGGCTCGCCGGCGGGGTGGGAAGCGGTCCTTGTCATCCGGCTCGCTCGGATGAACGGCAGCTGCATCGCCATGGTGCCGACCATTGAAAGACCGCTGGTCACGGCGGCGCCAGAGGGTTCATGGAACCTGCGGAAAGTTGTACGTCCGATGGTCAAGAGAGCGTAAAGATGTGACAGTTCAACAACTCCGGTCACACCAGCACCATCAGTTGCGCCGCAGCAGCCGGGTCGCCCCCGCCGCGACCGTGGTCGCCAGGATCCAGCCCAGCAGGATCATCGCCGTCGCCAGCCACTGCCAGCCCCCGCGCAACTGCCAGAAACCCACCTGGCCCAGGTCGATCACCGGCAGCAGCAGATCGAGGGTGAACAGCGTGGGGTTCCACTCCGGATGCTCGCCCCGCTTCAGCGGTGGATGGCCGGCCTGCGCGAAGGCGAACGAGCCCGCCGCCCACAGCACCGCCATCCACACGGCCGCCCGGCCCGGCCGGTACCCGTAGGCGACCGTCCAGTCCTGCGCGTAGCCCCACAGCTTGGCGGCGAGCGGCAGGCTCTCGCGGTGCCGGCGCTGCTTGGCGAGCAGCACCAACCGGGCGTCCTCGTCCTCCCCGCCGGCCCGCAGCACGGCCGCCAGCCGCTCGTACGGCTCCGGGTTGTACTCGGCGGTCGCCGCCGCCACCCAGTCCAGCCGCTCGGCCAGCGGGAACGGCCCGCGCGGCACCAGGTTCTCGTACGCGAAACCGCCCATGTGCAGCCGCCCCGGGCCGGGCCAGGCGTCCGCCCGGTCCATCAGGTTGATGACCTTCGCGCCCGACAGCACCACACGCCCGCGCGCCGGAGGCTCCCCGAGGAACCGCAGCTCCGGCGTCTGCACCCGGCGCAGCGACAGCTCCTGGTCGTCCGTGAGGGTGAACCGGGCCTGCTCGAAGTCGACGGCGTCACCGAACCGCCCGTCGTCCAGCCGGATCCCGCCCTCGCACTCGAAGCGCTGGATCCGGGTCCCGCGCGCCGGGGTCATCCCGCTCATCGCCTGGGCGCCGACGCCCGCCGGGGTCAGATACAGGCTGCGCTCGACGGTCAGCTGCGGCGCGTTCAGCGCCAGTCGCTCGTACGGGTTGACCAGACGCGCCCCGCGCAGGCTCAGCGACACGCCGATGGTCGCGGCGCGCAGGCTCAGCTCGCCGTGCGACTCCAGCAGCTCCGCCTGTAAGTCCTGCCCCACGGTCATGCCGTCCCCGGCGATCGACCGGCCGCTGCGGTCCCGGTGCACGACCGCCTGGTTGAGCATCAGGTCCGTGCCGATCTGCGCGTCCGTGAGCCGGATGCCGCGGTGGAAGCGGCAGCGGGGCAGATGCAGATCGCCCTCGGTGTGCACCCGGGCCGCCTCCAGGCGCGGCACCGAGCAGTCCACCATCCGTACGGTCGTGAAGCGGGCCTCCGGCAGTAGCACGTCCTGCTCGAACCGGCACCGGCGCAGCTCGACGTACGGCACCACCTGGCCGCCCGCGAGGTCCAGCGAGCCGCTGACCCGCACACCGGCCAGCTTCAGCGAGGACACCCGGCCGGCCAGGGCGGGCGGGCCGTCGAGCAGCAGCCAGCACACGATCCGGGCCCGCACGGTCCGCTCCTCGCCCCACGGGTGGCCGCCGTGCGGATCGTCCACCAGGGCGTCGCCGCTGCTCAGGTCGTACACGGTGCCGTTGCGGAACGCCTGCCACATGCCGGCCTCGGCCGCGGTCAGGTCGTCGGGCAGCTCTCCGGCGCGCACGCCGGCCCCCTCGGTCACAGCTCTTCCTTCCTCCCCGGGTACTCGCCGGTTGGTTCCTTCGTACAACTGTTCATGCCCGCTGGGTGACGACTCGAAAGCAGGGAGTGAAGGGGATCTTCCGGCTGCGCGCGACGCGCTGTATCAGCCATTGATACGCGCGGACGGCGCCTCACCCGGGTCTGAGAGAATTGAGCACGTGATCTCCCGAATCGATCTGCGCGGCGACGCCCTTCCTGAGGGACCCGCCCTGCGTGACCTGCTGCCCCGAGCCGAGTTCGACGTATCGGCCGCCCTGGAGAAGGTGCGTCCGATCTGCGAGGACGTGCATCATCGGGGCGACGCGGCGCTGATCGAGTACGCCGAGCGGTTCGACGGGGTCAGGCTCGACCAGGTGCGGGTGCCGGCCGCCGCGCTCACGCGCGCGCTGGAGGAGCTCGACCCGGCCGTGCGCGCGGCCCTGGAGGAGTCCATCCGCCGCGCCCGGATCGTCCACCGCGAGCAGCGCCGCTCCCCGCACACCACCCAGGTCGTGCCCGGCGGCAGCGTGACCGAGAAGTGGGTTCCGGTCGAGCGGGTCGGGCTGTACGCGCCCGGCGGCCGGTCGGTGTATCCGTCGTCCGTGATCATGAACGTGGTGCCCGCGCAGGAGGCCGGCGTCGAGTCCATCGCGCTCGCCTCGCCCGCCCAGGCCGACTTCGGCGGCCTGCCGCACCCCACGATCCTCGCCGCCTGCGCCCTGCTCGGTGTCGACGAGGTGTACGCGGCCGGCGGCGCCACGGCCGTCGCGATGTTCGCCCACGGCACCGAGTCCTGCCCGCCCGCCAACATGGTGACCGGCCCCGGCAACATCTGGGTCGCCGCCGCCAAGCGCTACTTCACCGGCAAGATCGGCATCGACGCCGAGGCCGGCCCGACCGAGATCGCGGTCCTCGCCGACGACACGGCCGACCCGGTCCACGTCGCCTCCGACCTGATCAGCCAGGCCGAGCACGACCCGCTGGCCGCCGCCGTCCTGGTCACCGACTCCGTGGCGCTCGCGGACGCGGTGGAGAAGGAACTGGAGCCGCAGGTCGCCGCCACCCGGCACGTCGACGACCGGATCGTCCCGGCCCTGTCCGGCAAGCAGTCCGCGATCGTCCTGGTCGACGGCATCGAAGAGGGCCTGCGGGTGGTCGACGCGTACGGCGCCGAGCACCTGGAGATCCAGACGGCCGACGCCGCCGCCGTGGCCGACCGGGTGAAGAACGCCGGCGCGATCTTCGTCGGCCCCTGGGCGCCCGTCTCGCTGGGCGACTACGCGGCCGGCTCCAACCACGTCCTGCCCACCGGCGGCTGCGCCTGCCACTCCTCCGGCCTGTCCGTCCAGTCCTTCCTGCGCGGCATCCACATCGTCGACTACACGAAGGACGCGCTGGCCGAGGTCGCGCACCACGTGGTCACGCTGGCCGAGGCGGAGGACCTGCCGGCCCACGGCGCGGCGATCAAGGCGAGGTTCGACTGGAAGGTTCCGCAGGGCAAGTGAGCGACGTACGCATCGACGATCTCCCCGTACGGGACGAACTGCGCGGCAAGTCCCCCTACGGCGCCCCGCAGCTGGACGTCCCCGTACGGCTGAACACCAACGAGAACCCCTACCCGCTGCCCGAGCCGCTGGTCGAGCGCATCGCCGAGCGGGTCCGCGAGGCGGCCCGGAACCTCAACCGCTACCCGGACCGGGACGCCGTCGAGCTGCGCACCAGGCTCGCCGAGTACCTGACGAAGACCTCCGGGTACGAGGTCGGGCTGCCCCACGTCTGGGCCGCCAACGGCTCCAACGAGGTCATCCAGCAGCTGCTGCAGACCTTCGGCGGGCCGGGCCGCACCGCGATCGGCTTCGAGCCGTCGTACTCGATGCACGCCCTGATCGCGCGCGGCACCGGCACGGGCTGGATCTCCGGGCCCCGGGGCGACGACTTCACGATCGACCTCGCCGCCGCCCGGACGGCCATCGCCGAGAACCAGCCGGACGTCGTCTTCATCACCACCCCCAACAACCCCACCGGCAACGCGGTCCCGCCCGAGACGGTCCTCGCGCTGTACGAGGCCGCGCAGGCGGCGAAGCCGTCGATGGTGGTGGTGGACGAGGCGTACATCGAGTTCAGCCACGGCGACTCGCTGCTGCCGCTGCTCGACGGGCGACCGAACCTCGTCATCTCCCGCACGATGTCGAAGGCGTTCGGCGCGGCGGGCCTGCGCCTCGGCTACCTCGCCGCGCACCCGGCCGTCGTCGACGCCGTCCAGCTGGTCCGGCTGCCCTACCACCTGTCGGCCGTCACCCAGGCGACCGCCCTGGCCGCCCTGGAGCACACCGACACCCTGCTGGGCTACGTCGAGCAGCTCAAGGCCGAGCGCGACCGCCTGGTCACCGAACTGCGCGCGACCGGCTACGAGGTCGTCGAGTCCGACGCCAACTTCGTGCAGTTCGGCCGGTTCGAGGACG
Organism: Streptomyces sp. NPDC006140; assembly: GCF_040628815.1. Lineage (NCBI taxonomy): Bacteria > Bacillati > Actinomycetota > Actinomycetes > Kitasatosporales > Streptomycetaceae > Streptomyces > Streptomyces sp. NPDC006140. The sequence continues at coordinate 901,858 of NZ_JBEXTS010000001.1, forward strand.
CGCACACGGCCTGGCAGAAGATCCTCGACCGGGGCGTCCTGGTCCGGGACAACGGCATCCCCGGGTGGCTGCGCGTGTCGGCCGGAACCCCTGAAGAGAACGACGCGTTCCTCGACGCGGTCCGTGCACTGAAGAAGGAGCAGAGTTCATGAGCCGCACCGGACGCGTGGAGCGGACGACCAAGGAGACCTCGGTCCTCGTCGAGATAGACCTCGACGGCACGGGCAAGACGGAGATCTCCACCGGCGTCGGCTTCTACGACCACATGCTCGACCAGCTCGGCCGCCACGGTCTGTTCGACCTGACCGTGAAGACCGAGGGCGACCTGCACATCGACTCGCACCACACCATCGAGGACACCGCCCTCGCCCTCGGCGCCGCGTTCAAGCAGGCCCTCGGCGACAAGGTCGGCATCTACCGCTTCGGCAACTGCACGGTCCCGCTGGACGAGTCCCTCGCCCAGGTCACCGTCGACCTGTCCGGCCGCCCCTACCTCGTGCACACCGAGCCCGAGAAGATGGCGCCGATGATCGGCGAGTACGACACCACCATGACCCGGCACATCCTGGAGTCCTTCGTGGCACAGGCGCAGATCGCGCTGCACGTGCACGTGCCCTACGGGCGCAACGCGCACCACATCGTGGAGTGCCAGTTCAAGGCGCTCGCCCGGGCCCTGCGGTACGCCTCCGAGCGCGACCCGCGCGCCGCCGGCATCCTCCCCTCCACGAAGGGCGCCCTGTGAACGGCATCTCGACCCTGCTGATCGTCGTCGGCCTGTTCCTCGTCGGCGGGATCTACTCCTTCGTCAAGCAGAAGATGCCCAAGGGCCTGATCGTGCTGCTGTCCATCGGCGCCGCGATGTGCCTGCTGGCCGGCATCGTGAGGCTGGAGGTGTGGAATTGAGCGCCCCTCGCAAGAAGGTCGTCGTCTTCGACTACGGCTTCGGCAACGTCCGCTCCGCCGAGCGCGCCCTCGCCCGCGCCGGAGCCGACGTCGAGATAACCCGTGACTACGACAAGGCCCTGAACGCCGACGGGCTGCTCGTGCCGGGCGTCGGCGCCTTCGCCTCCTGCATGAAGGGCCTGCGCGAGGCACGCGGCGACTGGATCGTCGACCGCCGGCTCTCCGGCGGCCGCCCGGTCATGGGCATCTGCGTCGGCATGCAGATCCTCTTCGCCCGCGGCATCGAGCACGGCGTGGAGAGCGAGGGCCTCGACGAGTGGCCCGGCTCCGTCGAGCCGCTCCAGGCCGAGATCGTGCCCCACATGGGCTGGAACACCGTCGAGGCGGCGCCCGGCTCGCGGCTCTTCGCCGGCCTGGACGCCGACGCCCGCTTCTACTTCGTGCACTCCTACGCCGTCCACGACTGGTCGCTGGAGACGCACAACCCGGCCATCGAGGCCCCCAAGGTCACCTGGTCCACCCACGGCAAGCCGTTCGTCGCGGCCGTCGAGAACGGCGCCCTGTGGGCCACCCAGTTCCACCCCGAGAAGTCCGGCGACGCCGGAGCCCAGCTCCTCACCAACTGGATCGGAACCCTGTGAGCAAGCTCGAACTCCTCCCCGCCGTCGACGTCCGCGACGGCCAGGCCGTCCGCCTGGTCCACGGCGAGTCCGGCACCGAGACCTCCTACGGCTCCCCGCTGGAGGCCGCCCTCGCCTGGCAGCGCTCCGGCGCCGAGTGGCTGCACCTGGTCGACCTGGACGCCGCCTTCGGCACCGGGAACAACCGCGAGCTGATCGCCGAGGTCGCCCAGGCGATGGACATCAAGGTCGAGCTGTCCGGCGGCATCCGCGACGACGACACCCTCGCCGCCGCCCTCGCCACCGGCTGCACCCGCGTGAACCTGGGCACGGCCGCCCTGGAGACCCCGGAGTGGGTCGCCAAGGTCATCGCCGAGCACGGCGACAAGATCGCCGTCGGCCTGGACGTCCGGGGCACCACCCTGCGCGGCCGCGGCTGGACCCGCGACGGCGGCGACCTCTACGAGACGCTGGAGCGCCTCAACAAGGAGGGCTGCGCCCGCTACGTCGTCACCGACATCGCCAAGGACGGCACGCTCCAGGGCCCCAACCTGGAGCTGCTGAAGAACGTCTGCGCGGCGACGGACCGCCCGGTGGTGGCCTCCGGCGGTGTCTCGTCGCTCGACGACCTCCGTGCGATCGCCGCGCTCGTCCCGCTCGGTGTCGAGGGCGCGATCGTAGGGAAGGCGCTGTACGCGAAGGCGTTCACCCTGGAAGAAGCCTTGGAGGCTGTGTCGTCATGACGTCCGAAGCCGTGCGGCGGGTGCAGAGCGGAAGTCCCTGGGAAGAGAGTTTCGGTTTCGCACGCGCCGTGGCGGCGGGCGATCGGGTGCTGGTGGCGGGCACGACCCCCTTCAAGGGGGATGTGCTGTACGGGGAGGGCGACCCGTACGAGCAGGCCAAGGCGGCCTTCACCAGTGCCCTCGAAGCGATCGGCGAGTTCGGGCTCGGTATCGGGTCCGTGGTCCGGACGCGAATGTATCTGGCACACACGCGCGACCTCGACGAGGTGGGCCGGGCCCACAAGGAGCTGTTCGACTCGGTGCGCCCGGTCGCGTCCTTCCTCGTGGTGGACGGCTTCGTCGACCCGCGCGTCCTGGTGTCGGTGGAACTAGAGGCATTCAGAGGAACGGTGGATTCATGACCCTGGCGGTCCGAGTCATCCCCTGCCTGGACGTGGACAACGGCCGGGTCGTCAAGGGCGTCAACTTCCAGAACCTGCGCGACGCGGGCGACCCCGTCGAGATGGCCAAGGTGTACGACACCGAGGGCGCCGACGAGCTGACGTTCCTGGACATCACCGCCTCGTCGGGCAACCGCGAGACGACCTACGACGTGGTGCGCCGCACGGCCGAGCAGGTGTTCATCCCGCTCACCGTCGGCGGCGGCGTCCGCACCGCCGAGGACGTCGACAAGCTGCTGCGGGCCGGCGCGGACAAGGTCGGCGTCAACACCGCCGCCATCGCCCGCCCCGACCTGATCCGTGAGATCGCCGAGCGCTTCGGCCGCCAGGTCCTGGTCCTCTCGGTCGACGCCCGCCGCACGGAGTCGGGCTCCTTCGAGGTGACCACCCACGGCGGCCGCCGCGGCACCGGCATCGACGCCGTCGAGTGGGCGCACCGGGCGGCCGAGCTGGGCGCCGGCGAGATCCTGCTCAACTCGATGGACGCCGACGGCACCAAGGACGGCTACGACCTGGAGATGATCAGGGCCGTACGCAAGCACGTCACCGTCCCGGTCATCGCCTCGGGCGGCGCGGGCAGGCTGACGGACTTCCCGCCGGCCATCGAGGCGGGCGCGGACGCGGTGCTGGCCGCGTCGGTGTTCCACTTCGGGGACCTGCGGATCGGCCAGGTGAAGGACACCCTGCGGGAAGCGGGTCACCCGGTGCGGTGACGCCCCCGCCGGCAGCCCCGGCCGCGCTCGCGGCCGGGGCTGCCGCACGTCGTGCTCAGATCCCGAGCTGCTTCGTCTCGTGCAGCTTCGCGATCGCGTTCTCGTCGCCGTCCAGGTCCACCTTGGCGGCGCTCTGGCGGCCGTAGGAGAACAGGACCAGCTCCGACGGCTCGCCGGTGACCGTGACCACCGGGGTACCGCGCTGGGCGACCGCCGTCTGGCCGTCCGGGCGGCGCAGCACCAGGCCCGTCGGGACGCCGCGGCCCATCAGGCGGGCGGTCTTCTCCAGACGGGACCACAGGGCGTCCTGGAAGACCGGGTCGAGCTCGCGCGGGGACCAGTCGGGCTGGGCGCGCCGGACGTCCTCCGTGTGGACGTAGAACTCGATGATGTTCGACATCTCGTCGACCGGCTTGAGCGAGAAGGGGGAGAAACGCGGCGGGCCCGTACGGATCAGCTGGATCAGCTCCTCGTACGGCTTGTCCGTGTACTCCGCCATCACCCGGTCCAGGCGCGGCGCGAGCTGCTTGATCAGTATTCCGCCGGCGGCGTCCGGGCGGCGCTCGCGCACCACCACGTGCGCGGCGAGGTCCCGGGTCGTCCAGCCCTCGCACAGGGTGGGCGCGTCCGGGCCCGCGGTCTCCAACAGGTCGGCGAGGAGAAGTCGTTCACGCTTGGCATGGGTCGACATGGAGCCAGCCTACGACCGGCCCCCGACTCCGCCCAGCGGACCTGCCGTTCCCGGCCCGGGCCGGTCCGCCCAGTGGACACGGCACCTGCGCTGTCAGTGGCGCGCGGCACAATGGTCGGCATGACCAGCTCGTCCCCCCGGCCCAGCCGTCTCGACCCCGAGATCGCCGCCCGCCTCAAGCGCAGCGCCGACGGCCTTCTGCCCGCCATCGCCCAGCAGTACGACACCGGAGAGGTGCTCATGCTCGGCTGGATGGACGACGAGGCCCTGCACCGCACGCTCACCACCGGCCGGTGCACGTACTGGTCGCGCAGCCGCCGGGAGTACTGGGTCAAGGGCGACACCTCCGGCCACGTCCAGTGGGTGAAGTCCGTCGCCCTCGACTGCGACGCCGACACCGTCCTGGTCAAGGTCGACCAGGTCGGCGCCGCCTGCCACACCGGCGCCCGCACCTGCTTCGACGAGGACGTCCTCGTCAAGGACGACGGCGGCTCCGACGTCTCCGCCCCGGATCAGTAAGGTCAGCCGCCATGGACCTCGAGACGTTCCGCAAGCTCGCCACCGACCGGCGGGTCATCCCGGTCACCCGCAAGCTCCTCGCCGACGGCGACACGCCGGTGGCGCTCTACCGCAAGCTCGCCGCCGAGCGCCCCGGCACCTTCCTGCTGGAGTCCGCTGAGAACGGCCGCTCGTGGTCCCGCTACTCGTTCGTGGGAGTCCGCAGCGCCGCCACGCTCACCGAGCGCGACGGGCAGGCCCACTGGCTCGGCGCCCCGCCCGTCGGCGTCCCCACCGAAGGCGACCCCCTCGCCGCCCTGCGCGCCACCATCGAGGCGCTGCACACCCCGCACCAGGAGGGCATGCCGCCCTTCACCGGCGGCATGGTCGGCTACCTCGGCTACGACATCGTCCGCCGCCTGGAGAAGATCGGCCCCGGCGACCGCGACGACCTGAAGCTGCCCGAGCTGACCATGCTCCTCACCAGCGACCTGGCCGTCATGGACCACTGGGAGGGCTCGGTCCTGCTGATCGCCAACGCGATCAACCACAACGACCTGGAGACCGGCGTCGACGAGGCCCACGCCGACGCCGTCGCCCGGCTCGACGCCATGGAGGCCGACCTCTCCCGCCCGGTCGCCCAGCCCCCGGCCGTCCTCCCGCCCTCCGAGCTGCCCGAGTACACCGCGCTGTGGGGCGGCCCCGACTTCCAGGAGGCCGTCGAGGACATCAAGGAGCGCATCCGGGCCGGCGAGGCCTTCCAGGTGGTCCCCTCCCAGCGCTTCGAGACGCCGTGCACGGCGAGCGCGCTGGACGTCTACCGGGTGCTGCGGGCCACCAACCCCTCGCCGTACATGTACCTGTTCCGCTTCGACGGCTTCGACGTCGTCGGCTCCTCCCCGGAGGCCCTGGTCAAGGTCGAGGACGGCCGGGCCATGGTCCACCCCATCGCCGGCACCCGCTGGCGCGGCGCCACCCCGCAGGAGGACCAGGCCCTCGCCGACGAGCTGCTCGCCGACCCCAAGGAGCGCGCCGAGCACCTCATGCTCGTCGACCTGGGGCGCAACGACCTGGGGCGGGTCTGCGAGCCGGGCTCCGTCGAGGTCGTCGACTTCATGTCCGTCGAGCGGTACTCGCACGTGATGCACATCGTCTCCACGGTGACCGGCCGCGTGGCCGCCGGGCGCACGGCCTTCGACGTCCTCACCGCCTGCTTCCCGGCCGGCACCCTCTCCGGCGCCCCCAAGCCCCGCGCCATGCAGATCATCGACGAACTGGAGCCGTCCCGGCGCGGCCTGTACGGCGGCTGCGTCGGCTACCTCGACTTCGCCGGCGACTCCGACACGGCCATCGCCATCCGCACCGCCCTGCTGCGCGACGGCACCGCCTACGTGCAGGCCGGGGCGGGCATCGTCGCCGACTCCGACCCGGTCGCCGAGGACACCGAGTGCCGCAACAAGGCGGCCGCCGTCCTGCGGGCCGTGCACACGGCGAACCGGCTGGGAAAGGCCTGAGACGGCCCCCGGGTGACGGTTCGCCCGGGGTTCAGGCGATAGTGGGGTACGTGACTGCTGTACCTCACCCCCGTTCCCAAGCCGCCGGATCCGCCCGGGCCGGCCGCCTGAGCCTCGCCGTCGCGCTGCTGTGCGGCGCGCTCGGCGCGGCCGTGGCGCTCCTCGCCACCCGGCAGCAGTGGTCGGAGGGCACCGCGACGGTGGCCGGCGGCGCCTTCCCGCTGACCGCCAGCGGCAGCGACGTCACGGGCGTCCCCGCGGCGCTCGCCATAGTCGGCCTCGCCGCGCTCGTCGCCGTCTTCGCCGTCCGCCGGGCCGGCCGGGTCGTCGTGGCCGTGCTGCTGGCGCTCTCCGGCGCGGGCACCGTCGCCGCCGCCCTGCTCGGCGCCTCCGACAGCTCCGCGCTCGACGAGAAGGCCGCCCAGGCCTCCGGCGACACCTCCGCCTCCGTGGCCGCCCTCAGCCACACCGCCTGGCCGTACGTCGCGGCCGCCGGCGGCGTCCTGATCCTGCTGGCCGGGCTGCTCGCCCTGCGCTACGGCCGGCTGTGGCCCGCGATGTCCGGCCGCTACGAGCGCGGCGGCGCGCCCCAGCAGCGCCGCAAGGCCCCCGCCGTCGACCCCGACCGGCCCGAGGACCTGTGGAAGGCACTCGACCGGGGCGAGGACCCGACCGGGGCCTGAGCCACACGGAGCAGCGGGGAGCATCCCAGGAGCACCCCCGCTCACCGGCCACGCGCGCGTGCGGGACAATGGGCACGAGCGTCCTGCTCAGACACGCACACAGCAACGAGGAGCAAGCAATGGCGGGCAGCAGCCACGGTCACACCCCGGCCGCCTGGACCGGTGTCATCATCGCCTTCATCGGTTTCTGCGTCGCGGGCGCCTTCATGGTGATGGACCAGCCGGTGGGCTTCTGGGCGGGCATGGTCGTCGTGCTGCTCGGCGGTGTCGTCGGCGGCATCATGCGGATGATGGGCCTGGGCCAGCCCAAGGAACTGCACGCGCCGCACAAGATGACGGGCGACCGCGAGCCGGTCCGCGCCCAGGGCTGATCCCGGCGGAACACCGGGTTGTCGCCGAGGGGCGGCCGGCATTCGGGTGCCGGGACCGCCCCTCAGGCGTGTGCGGGGCACAATGCCTGGCGTGAACGCCGACAGCCGAAGAGCGACGCACAGCCTCCCGGGCCGCCTGGCCGCCCCCGCCGGGATCCTCGCGGCCGTCGCCGCCGCCTTCGCCTACGTGGGCGCGGTGGACCCCAACGAACCCGGCCACTACCCCGTCTGCCCGCTGCTGCACCACACCGGCCTGTACTGCCCCGGCTGCGGCGGACTGCGCAGCGCCCACGCCTTCGTCCACGGCGACCTCCCCGCGGCCCTGCACGCCAACGCGCTCGCCGTCGTCGGCTATCTGGCCTTCTTCGCGCTGTGGGCCGTATGGGTGGTCCACGCGGTACGCGGGCGCCCGCTGCGGATCGACCCCCACCCGGGGCTGGTGTGGGGCTTCGGCGCGTTGCTGCTGGTCTTCACGGTTGTCCGGAACCTGCCCTTCGGTGGCTGGCTCCACCCTTGATCAACTGGCGGATGTCCAGGTACTGGGACCGGCGTCAACCGGATGCGAAGCCTTCGCCCCGCTGCGGATACCATCGCAGTGACCATCGGTTTGCCGATCGGTCGCTGGAACTGTCAAGAGTCTGGAAGGGGGCCGCTCGCGTGAGTGTGCTCGACGAGATCATCGACGGAGTCCGTGCCGACCTCGCGGAGCGGCAGGCGCGCGTCAGCCTCGACGAGCTCAAGGAGCGCGCGGCGAAGGCTCCCGCGGCCAAGGACGGCGCGGCCGCCCTGCGCGGCGACGGCGTCAAGGTCATCTGCGAGGTCAAGCGCTCCAGCCCGTCCAAGGGCGCGCTGGCCGCGATCGCCGACCCGGCCGGGCTCGCCGCCGACTACGAGGCGGGCGGCGCTGCCGTCATCTCCGTCCTCACCGAACAGCGCCGTTTCGGCGGCTCGCTCGCCGACCTGGAGGCGGTCCGCGCCCGCGTGGACATCCCCGTCCTGCGCAAGGACTTCATCGTCACGTCCTACCAGCTGTGGGAGGCCCGCGCCTACGGCGCCGACGTCGTGCTGCTGATCGTGGCCGCCCTCGACCAGCCCGCCCTGGAGTCCCTCATCGAGCGTGCCGAGTCCATCGGGCTCACGCCGCTCGTCGAGGTCCACGACGAGGACGAGGTCGAGCGCGCGGTCGACGCCGGGGCCCGCGTGATCGGCGTCAACGCGCGCAACCTCAAGACCCTCGAGGTCGACCGCGGCACCTTCGAGCGGGTGGCCCCGGAGATCCCCGGCCACATCATCAAGATCGCCGAGTCCGGCGTCCGCGGCCCGCACGACCTCATCGCCTACGCCAACGCCGGCGCCGACGCGGTCCTGGTGGGCGAGTCCCTCGTCACCGGCAAGGACCCCAAGACGGCGGTCTCCGACCTGGTGGCGGCGGGCGAGCACCCCGCACTCCGGCACGGCCGGAGCTGATCACCCGCTAGGCTTGCCCCGATGACTCTCACCATGACGACCGTGGACCGGTACGCCCGCCTCGCGCGCGGCTGCCGCCCCCGCGGCTGCCGTGCGCCCGCGCGCCGCGTCCACGGCCGCCGCGTCCGCTACGTCATCGGTGACGAGCCGGGCCAGGTGAACGGCATGCGATGGCAGGGCTTTTAGGGGCGCGGGGAACTGCGCGACCAGCCACCTACGGCCCGCGGTCAACAGCGAACCCTGCCCCCCACGGCGACTAGTGCATTCCACACACACTCACCGTGAGGTACACGCATGCCCAGCCAGTTCTTCATCCCCGACCCCGAGGGTCAAACCCCCAACCCCGAAGGCTACTTCGGGGCCTTCGGCGGCAAGTTCATCCCCGAGGCCCTCGTCGCGGCGGTCGACGAGGTGGCCGTCGAGTACGACAAGGCCAAGCACGACCCCGAGTTCGCCAGGGAACTCGACGACCTCCTGGTCAACTACACCGGCCGCCCCTCGGCGCTCACCGAGGTGCCCCGGTTCGCCGAGCACGCCGGCGGCGCCCGCGTCTTCCTGAAGCGGGAAGACCTCAACCACACCGGCTCCCACAAGATCAACAACGTCCTCGGCCAGGCGCTGCTCACCAAGCGCATGGGCAAGACCCGGGTCATCGCCGAGACCGGCGCCGGCCAGCACGGCGTGGCCACGGCCACGGCCTGCGCCCTCTTCGGCCTCGACTGCACGATCTACATGGGCGAGATCGACACCCAGCGCCAGGCCCTCAACGTGGCCCGCATGCGCATGCTCGGCGCCGAGGTCATCGCCGTGAAGTCCGGCAGCCGCACGCTGAAGGACGCCATCAACGAGGCCTTCCGCGACTGGGTCGCCAACGTCGACCACACCCACTACCTCTTCGGCACCGTCGCCGGACCGCACCCCTTCCCGGCCATGGTCCGCGACTTCCACCGCGTCATCGGCGTCGAGACCCGCCGCCAGCTCCTGGAGCGCGCCGGCCGCCTCCCCGACGCGGCCGTCGCCTGTGTCGGCGGCGGCTCCAACGCCATCGGCCTCTTCCACGCCTTCATCCCGGACGAGTCCGTCCGCCTCATCGGCTGCGAGCCGGCCGGCCACGGCGTCGACACCGGCGAGCACGCCGCGACCCTGACCGCCGGCGAGCCCGGCATCCTGCACGGCTCCCGCTCCTACGTCCTCCAGGACGACGAGGGCCAGATCACCGAGCCCTACTCGATCTCGGCCGGTCTGGACTACCCGGGCATCGGCCCCGAGCACTCCTACCTCAAGGACTCCGGCCGCGGCGAGTACCGCGCGGTCACCGACGACGCGGCCATGCAGGCCCTGCGCCTGCTGTCCCGCACCGAGGGCATCATCCCGGCCATCGAGAGCGCCCACGCCCTGGCCGGCGCCCTGGAGGTCGGCAAGGAGCTGGGCAAGGACGGGCTGATCGTGGTCAACCTGTCCGGCCGCGGCGACAAGGACATGGACACCGCCGCCCGCTACTTCGGCCTCTACGACACCGACGCCGAGGTCGCCGCCGACGCGGACACCGACACCGCCGAGATCGAGGGGGACGTCAAGTGAGCGGCAACATCCAGCTGTTGAGCGACACCCTCGCCGCGGCCAGGTCCGAGGGGCGCTCCGCCCTCATCGCCTACCTCCCGGCCGGCTTCCCGACCGTCGACGGCGGCATCGAGGCGATCAAGGCCGCCCTGGACGGCGGCGCCGACGTCGTCGAGGTGGGCCTGCCGCACAGCGACCCCGTCCTCGACGGCCCCGTCATCCAGACCGCCGACGACATCGCCCTGCGCGGCGGCGTGAAGATCGCCGACGTGATGCGCACGGTCCGCGAGGCCCACCGGGCCACCGGCAAGCCCGTCCTCGTCATGACGTACTGGAACCCCATCGACCGCTACGGCGTCGAGCGGTTCACCGCCGAGCTGGCCGAGGCGGGCGGCGCGGGCTGCATCCTGCCGGACCTGCCCGTGCAGGAGTCGGTGCTGTGGCGGGAGCACGCCGAGAAGCACGGTCTCGCCACCGTCTTCGTCGTCGCGCCCAGCAGCAAGGACGAGCGGCTCGCGCGGATCACCGCGGCGGGCAGCGGCTTCGTCTACGCCGCCTCCCTCATGGGCGTCACCGGCACCCGCGCCACCGTCAGCTCCCAGGCCCAGGACCTGGTGGAACGCACCCGGGCCACCGGCACCGACCTGCCGGTCTGCGTCGGGCTCGGCGTCTCCAACGCCACCCAGGCCGCCGAGGTCGCCGGCTTCGCCGACGGCGTGATCGTCGGCTCGGCCTTCGTCAAGGCGATGCTCGACGCCCCCGACGACGCGGCCGGTGTCGAGGCCGTGCGCGCGCTCGCCGGCGACCTCGCCAAGGGCGTGCGCGGGCAGGCGTAAGAAAGCCGGAAGTCATACAGGTCCCTCGTACGGGTGGACCTGAGGCCGGGGAGGCGCGGTGCGCCTCCCCGGTTCGTTTCCGGGGTGTGAGCGAGAAGAACCGTGAGGGAAAGCGCACCGCCCGGGAGAAGATGGCGGCCGAGCGCGAGAAGCAGAAGTCCGCGGAGAAGCGCCGGCGCGCGCTGATCGTCGGCGGCGCCGTCGTCGCCGTCCTGGGACTCGCGGCGGTGATCGGCGTCGTCGCGGCCAACGCCGGCAAGGACGACGGCGGCGAGGCCTCGGGCCCGGTCGTGGCCCCCTCGGGAGCCCAGGGCAAGGACGGCCTCGCGATCCCGGTCGGCAAGGACAGCGCCAAGTCCACGCTCACGGTGTGGGAGGACTTCCGCTGCCCGGCCTGCAAGTCCTTCGAGACGGCGTACCGGCCGGTGATCCACGAGCTGACCGACGCCGGCCAGCTGAAGGTCGAGTACCACCTGGTCACCCTCATCGACGGCAACATGCGCGGCAGCGGCTCCCGCAACGCGGCCAACGCCGCGGCCTGCGCCCAGGACGCCGGGAAGTTCCCCGCGTACCACGACGTGCTCTTCGACAACCAGCCACCCGAGATCGACGACGCCTACGCGAGCACCCGCAAGCTGATCGAGCTGGCCGGCAAGGTCGACGGCCTCGACACCCCGGCCTTCCGCCGCTGCGTCGAGGACGGCACGCACAACGCCTGGGTCGCCAAATCCCACCAGGCCTTCGACAAGGGCGGCTTCTCGGGCACGCCGACCGTCCTGTTCGACGGCAAGAACATCTACCAGGACCGGACGATGACCCCGGCCAAGCTGAAGCAGATGGTGCAAGAGGCGAACAAGGCGTAAGGCGTTTTCTCACGCCCCTGTTATGGACCCGTAGCCGGGCCCCCTGCCCGGGGCCCGGTTCGGCACGGTAGCGTCGACCTTGCCATGGAACTTGCCTTCATTCCCAGCCCGTCACGCGGGGTGCTGTACCTCGGCCCCATTCCGCTGCGCGGCTACGCGTTCTGCATCATCATCGGCGTCTTCGTTGCCGTCTGGCTCGGCAACAAGCGCTGGATCGCCCGGGGCGGGCGGGCCGGCACGGTGGCCGACATCGCGGTCTGGGCCGTGCCCTTCGGCCTGGTCGGCGGCCGCCTCTACCACGTGATCACGGACTACGAGCTGTACTTCAGCGAGGGCCGTGACTGGGTGGACGCCTTCAAGATCTGGGAGGGCGGCCTCGGCATCTGGGGCGCGATCGCGCTCGGCGCGCTGGGCGCCTGGATCGGCTGCCGCCGCCGGGGCATCCCGATGCCCGCCTACGCCGACGCCGTCGCGCCGGGCATCGCCTTCGCGCAGGCCATCGGCCGCTGGGGCAACTGGTTCAACCAGGAGCTGTACGGCAAGCCCACCGACCTGCCGTGGGCGCTGGAGATCACCTCCTCCGCGGACGGCCGGGTGCCGGGCACGTACCACCCGACGTTCCTGTACGAGTCGCTGTGGTGCGTCGGCGTCGCGTTCCTGGTCATCTGGGCCGACCGCCGCTTCCGCCTCGGACACGGCAGGGCGTTCGCGCTGTACGTCGCCGCGTACTGCACCGGCCGGGCGTGGATCGAGTACATGCGGGTCGACGACGCCCACCACATCCTGGGCGTCCGGCTGAACGTCTGGACCGCGATCCTGGTCTTCCTGCTCGCCGTCACGTACCTGGTGCTGTCGTCGAGGAAGCGGCCCGGCCGGGAGGAAGTGGTGGAGCCGGGTGCCTCCGGCGACGCGGCCGACGACACGTCCGGCGGCGACGCCGACAGCGAGAGCGAGGACGGCGACGCCAAGAGCACGGCCAAGGACGAGGCAGGGTCGGCGAAGAAGACCTGACACATCGCTGTACGACACCGAGGGCGCCCGGCACGATCTGGGCGCCCTCGGTGCGTGTGGGGGTGTCAGCGGCGGCGGGCCAGGGACAGGGTGCGCTGGGCCGCCGTCACCACCGCCGCGTCGACGAAGCGGCCGTCCGGCAGGGCCTGCGCGCCCTGCTGCGTGGCGGCCGCCTTGAGGACCGTCTCGGCCCGCTCGATCTCCTCCTCGGAGGGCAGATAGGCCCGCTCGATCACCGGGAGCTGGCGGGGGTGGATCGCGGCGCGGCCCAGGAAGCCCAGGGCGCGGCCGTGCGCGCAGGAGGCGGCCAGGCCCTCCAGGTCCCGGATGTCCGGGTGCACCGACTGCGGCGGTGGGGGCAGGCCCGCGGCCCGGGCCGCGACGATCACCCGGGAGCGGGCCCAGGCGAGGCCCGTGTCGTCGCGTACGCCCAGGTCGGCCCGGAGGTCCGCCTCGCCGAGCGCGATGCCGCGCAGATTCGGGTGGGCCGTGGCGACGGCGTACGCCTGTTCCACGGCGAGGGCCGTCTCCAGCAGGGCGTACAGCCCGGCGGCGGCTCGGGGTGCGACGCGGGTGATCTCGGCCGGGGAGGTCACCTTGGGCAGGCGCAGTCCGGACAGGCCCGGGGCCTGCGCGAGGGTGGCGATGTCCCGCTCGGCCCAGGGGCCGGCCAGGGCGTTGACGCGGACGTGGACCGGCACCGGTGGCGGGTCGGTGAGCAGGTCGGCGGTGGCGGCGCGGGCGTACTCCTTCCGGTCGGGGGCGACCGCGTCCTCCAGGTCGACGACGACGATGTCGGCGCCGCTGGTGAGGGCCTTCGCCACCAGGTCCGGGCGGTCGCCCGGGGCGTAGAGCCAGGTGAGCGGGAACGCCGTCACAGGGCGCCCTCCGCGCGCAGCGCCGTGAGGTCGGCCGGGGACAGGCCCAGCTCGGTGAGGACCTCGTCGGTGTCGGCGCCGTGCGGGCGGCCGGCCCAGCGGATCGCGCCGGGCGTGGCGGAGAGGCGGAAGAGGACGTTCTGCATGCGCAGGGGGCCCAGTTCCGGGTCGTCGACGGTGGTGATGGTGTTCAGGGCCTGGTACTGCGGGTCCGCCATCACGTCCCGGATGTCCTGCACCGGGGCCACCGCCGCCTCCGCCTTCTCGAAGGCCGCGAGGACGTCGGCGCGGGTGCGTTCGGCGATCCAGGAGCCGACGGCCTCGTCCAGGACGTCGGCGTTGCGGGCGCGGTCGGCGCCGGTGGCGAACCAGGGTTCGTCGATCAGTTCGGGGCGTCCGACCAGGTGCATCACGCGTTCCGCGACCGACTGGGCGGAGGTGGAGACGGCGACCCAGGTGCCGTCGGCGGTGCGGTAGACGCCGCGCGGGGCGTTGTTGGGGGAGCGGTTGCCGGTGCGGGGCTGGACGTGGCCGAGCTGGTCGTACCAGAGGGGCTGGGGGCCGAGGACGGCCAGGATCGGCTCGATCAGGGCCATGTCGACGACCTGGCCCTCGCCGGTGCGGTCGCGGGCGGCGAGGGCCGTCATCACCGCGTACGCCGTCGTCAGGCCCGCGATGGCGTCGGCCAGGCCGAACGGCGGGAGGGTCGGGGGCGCGTCCGGTTCGCCGGTGATCGCGGCGAAGCCGCTCATCGCCTCGGCGAGGGTGCCGAAGCCGGGGCGGTGCGCGGAGGGGCCGAACTGGCCGAAGCCGGTGACGCGGGCCAGGACGAGGCGGGGGTTGGCGGCCGACAGCTCCGGCCAGCCCAGGTCCCACTTCTCCAGGGTGCCCGGCCGGAAGTTCTCGACGATCACGTCGGCGGTGGCGGCGAGGCGCAGCAGGGCGGTCCGGCCGCCGGGCTTCGACAGGTCCAGGGTGATGGTGCGTTTGTTGCGGCCGAGCATCTTCCACCACAGGCCCACGCCGTTCTTCGAGGGGCCGTGGCCGCGGGAGGGGTCCGGTTTCCTGGGGTGTTCGACCTTGATGACCTCCGCGCCGAAGTCGCCGAGCAGGGTGGCGGCCATCGGGCCGGCGAAGAGGGTGGCGAGGTCGAGGACGCGCAGGCCGGTGAGGGGCGCGGGCAGGGGCGCGGTCATGAGCGGTGGGTCTCCCGGTGGGTGAGGTGGGCGAGGGTGTCGAAGCCGATGCCGTTGAAGTCGCCGACGGAGGTGGACAGGCGGTTCTTCAGCGGGGCCGTCCAGCGGTCGGGGAGCGCCGCGGGGTGCCCGGCGAGCAGGCCGGCGACGCTGCCGGCCGTGGCGCCGTTGGAGTCGGTGTCCCAACCGCCGCTCACCGCGCGGCAGACGGAGCCGGTGAAGTCGCCGTCGGCGTGGGTGAGGGCGGCGGCGATCAGGGCGGTGTTGGGCACGGCGTGCACCCAGTGGTGGCCGGCGGCGTGGGTGGCGTGGAGTGCGTCGACGACCGTGTCGAAGTCGGCGTGCTCGTGGGCCAGTTCGATGGCCTGGCGGACTGCCCGGGCGAGGCGGGAGCGGGGCGGGACGACCGTGAGGCCGGTGCGGAGGCAGGTGTGGACGTCGGCGGTGCCGGTCGCGGCCGTCGCGATGGCGGCCGCCGCGAACATCGCCGCGTAGACGCCGTTGGCGGTGTGGGTGAGGGTGGCGTCGCGGTGGGCCTGTTCGGCCGCGGCGGCCGGGTCGCCGGGGTTGGTCCAGCCGTGGACGTCGGCGCGGATCAGCGCGCCGATCCATTCCCGGAACGGGTTGCGGTGGCGGGCGGTGTGCGGGGGTTCCAGGCCGGTGAGGAGGTTGCGGTAGGCGACGCGCTCGGCGGTGAACGTGCGGCCCGCGGGGAGTTCGTCGAGCCAGACGCGGGCCACGTCCGTGGTGGTGAAGGCCTTGCCGTGGCGTCGCAGGAGGAGCAGGTTGAGCAGGGGGTAGTTGAGGTCGTCGTCCTCGGGCATGCCGTCGATGTTCTCGGCGAGGGAGGTGGTCGCCGAGCGGCGGTTCCAGGGGTGTTCTTCGAGGAGGGCTTCCGGGACGCCCTTGGCGGTGAAGTAGGTGGTGAGAGGCCAGTTGCCGGTCGCTTCGGCCAGTCGGCGGATGGCCTCAAGGGGGAGTTTCTCGACGGGTTTTCCGAGGAGGCAGCCGGTGGCCCGGCCCAGCCACGCGGCTTCGAGGCGCTGGTGGGATGCGGCCGAAGTGGGGGAGGGCTTCGGCCAGTCGACGCAGACGGCCCTGATCTTCTCCAGATCCGTCGGTTCGTCGTCGGTCAACGTGCTGGGCAGGTCCGCCAGTTCGTCCAGGAGGTCTTCTGCCAGTTGGCGGAGGTAGCGGGACGCGGGGGTGGGGGAGGCGCCCGCGGTGGCCGGGGCCTCCGGGCCGCCTGCCGCTCGCCAGCGGGCCGCGATCGCCTTCGGCTCGCGGCCGTCCTGGCTCGCCTGGCGGAGTTCGTGGCCGAGCAGGTCCTCCGGCTGGACCCAGGTCAGTCGGAGCATTCCCGGCCTCCGAGGGATGCGAAGGCCTGTTCGTGGGCGCGGCGGCGGGCGACGTCCCGGGTGAAGATCTCGCGGGTCACCGCGGTGAGGGTGGTCGCGGGTTCCCAGAGGTCCAGGCGGCTCGCCTCCGCCACGGTCTTGGCCCAGTCCTCGGGGACCGGGGACCCGAGGGCACCCGCCAGGGCGCCCGCCATCGTGGCGATGGAGTCGCAGTCCCGGCCGTAGTTCACGGCGCCGAGGACCGCGTGCCGGTAGTCGCCCTGTGCGACGAGCAGCATGCCCAGGGCGACGGGGAGTTCCTCGATCGCGTGGAGGCGGGACGGGCGGCGGGCGCCCAGGGACGGGGCGCGGTAGTCGGGGCCGACGGTGTCGTAGGGGGCCACCGCCTCGCGCAGGGGACGCAGCGCCGACTCGAAGTCCGTGTGGCGGGACGCCTCCTCGCAGACCCGCTCGATCGCGGTCCGGGTGCCGTCCTTGGCGAGGGAGAGGCAGGCCGAGACGACCGAGTCGGGGGTGGCGCCGGGCGTGCAGGCCGCCGCCACCGCCGCGGCCAGGACCCCTGCCGCCTCACGGCCGTACGACGACTGGTGCGCGCCGGCGATGTCCAGGGCCTCGGCGTACGCCGCTCGCGGGTCGGCCGCGTTGACCAGGCCGACCGGGGCCATGTACATCGCCGCGCCGCAGTTGACGATGTTGCCGGTGCCGGCCTCGCGCGGGTCGGCGTGGCCGTAGTGGAGCCTCGCCACCAGCCATTTCTCCGCGAGGAAGATCCGCTGGAGGGGGAGGGCCTCGGTCTCCAGTTCCGGGATCCAGCGGCGCTCGGTCATCAGGTCGGGGACCAGGTGGTCGGCGATGGCGTAGGCGTCGAGGTGGTCGCGGACCCGGGCGTAGACGCGGACCAGGGCGTGCGTCATCAAGGTGTCGTCGGTGACGTGGCCGTCACCCTTGTGGTACGGGGCGAGGGGGCGGGCGGTGCGCCAGTCGTCGCCGTGCCAGGGGCCGACGATGCCGTGGACGCGGCCGCCGTGGCGCTGAAGGATCTGCTCGGGCGAGTAGCCCTCGACGGGGCCGCCGAGGGCGTCGCCGACGGCCGCGCCGACCAGGGCGCCGGTGATCCGCTCGTCCAGTGTGGCGTTTTGGTGGGGTTTGGGCTGCATGGCCGCATCATCCACCCGGGCGGGCCGGTTGGGCGGCTTCCAGGAGTCCGGCGAGTTCCATGAGGTCGGTGCCGGTGAGGCGGGGCAGGACGCAGCCGGAGAGGGTGCGGCAGGCGTCCCGCCAGGACGCCGGGATCGACGCGCTGCCGCCGAGGGCGCCGGTGAGGGCGCCCGCCAGGGCCGGGGCGGAGTCCGCGACGCGGGAGAGGCAGGCCGCGGCCGGGACCGCCTCGGTGATGCGGCCGCGGGCGGCGGTGGCCAGGGCGAGGGCGACCGGGACCGTTTCGGCGGCGGCGATGCCGTAGCTGTAGACGTGGTCGACGATCTGGTGCTCCAGGGGCGGGACCAGGGCGAAGGCGCTGTCCGCCGCGGCGGCGAGCCGCAGGGCGTGCCGGGCGTTGCGGCCGATCTCCGTCTCCTCGGGGAGTTCGGCCAGGGCGGCGGTGACGCAGGCGTCGACGTGCGCGCCGGCCAGGGCGAGGGCGAGGGCCGCCGCCATCGCGCGGGCGCCGTGGACGCCGTCGCCGTCCTGGGTGTAGCGGGCGTCGAACTCGGCGAGGTCGGCGGCGCGCCGGGGGTCGCCCGGGTGGGCCACGGCCAGGACGCAGGCGCGGACGCAGGCGGCGTCGTCGAAGTAGTGGGGGTTGTCGTGGCCGGTGGCGGGTGGGCGCAGGCCGGTGGCGAGGTTGCCGAGGCCGGCGCGGACGGAGATGCGGGCGCGCAGGGGGAGGACGGCGGACTCGATCTCGGGCGCGCGGTCCGCCGCCGCGGCGACCTCACTGGCGATGGCGTTCCAGGTGAGGTCGATCGCGGCTCGGGTGCGGCGGTCTCGGCTGAGGTCGTTCAGGACGGTGTCGTCGCCGGCGCGGAGGAGGGCTTCGGCGGCGAAGGCCGCCCATTCGGCGTCGTCGGAGGGGCCGAGGCGGAGGGGTTCGGGGGGTTGGTTCAGGGCGATGGGGACGGGGAGGGTGGTCGTCGCGTTCTGCTCGGCGAAGGTGTCGAGTTCGCGGGTGAGGCGGCGGGTCCAGTCGGGCATGCGGGCGGCTCGGTGGCGGGCGGCGGGCCAGCCGGCGGCGTCGCCGGCGGCGAGTCCCAGCAGGAGGCCTTCGGCCTTCTTTTCTCCCACCCGCGCACCGCCCGTAACTGTCTCCCGAGGGGTCCTGGTCTCCCGTGGGGCGACTTCGCCGTCGGCGGCTGCCGGTTCGTGCGTCCTCATGAGGCAGGCTCCGTTCCGTCGGCCGCCAGGGCGAAGTCCGTCGGGGTCGGTTCCGGGTGGGGTGCCGCCGGGGTCAGCAGGTCCGCCACGTCCAGGACGTGGTGGCCCGCCATCGCCGGGAGGCAGGAGCCCCGGGCGGGGGTGATGGCCGAGGCCCAGGCAGCCGGGATCGCCGACACCGTCCCGGTGGCGCCCGCCAGCGCGCCCGCCACCGCCGCCGTCGTGTCCGCGTCGCGGCCCATGTTCACCGCGGTCAGGACGGACTGCTCGAAGTCGCCGTCGGCCGCCGCGTACGCGCCGAAGGCGAGGGCGACCGCCTCGGGGGCCAGGTCGGTCCAGGGGTAGCCGCCGATGACGACCGCGGAGCGGACCGCGCGTTCGCCGCGGTGGGCCACCGCCACCGCGCGGCGCAGGCAGCGGGCCGTCCAGGAGTCGTCGGGCACGACCGCCAGGGCGGCGGCCACGACCGCGATCGGCGGGGCCCCGGCCATCGCCGCCGCCACGCCCGCCGCCACCGCCTGGCCGCCGTAGATGCCCTCGCCGTCGTGGCTCACCGAACCGTCGATCGCGACCAGCCGGGCCGCCTCCGCCGGGCGGCCCGCCGCGAACACCCCGAAGGGGGCCGCGCGCATGGCCAGGCCGTCGCTCCAGGCGTGCCGGTGCTGGGCGGAGATGGGGGCGGCCAGGCCCCGGCGCAAGTTCTCCAGCGTGCCGCGTTCGCTGAACCCGGCGCCCCGGAAGGGACCCTCGTCGCGGTCGGCGATCAGCTCGTGCCAGGCCGCCTCCACATGGGCCGGGGTGAGGGCGGAGCCGTGCCGGGCCAGGAGGAGGCCGGAGAAGATCGCGTACTCGGTGTCGTCCGTGCCGGCGGGCGTCTCGGCGACGTAGCCGGTGATACGGCCCCACCGCGCGCGGATCTCGGACGGCTTCATGTTCTCGGCGGGCGCCCCGAGGGCGTCACCGACGGCCAGGCCCAGCAGCGCGCCCCGGGCCCGTGCGCGGAGCCCGGCGGCGTCCCCGGGCGCCGGGACGGAGGGGATGCAGGCGATCGATGCCATACGGCATGTGTCCCACCGGGGCGGCTGCCCCGAGCCTCAGCCGCCACAGCATCACCCGGTCGACATCTGCGCGAACTGACGATCAAGTGAGCGGAAAACGGCAAAACCGCAGGTTAGCGCAGCCTTTCCTTGCTGGCGGCGGCGGAATTCAGGGCGTAGTTTGTGTGTTGTAAAACTCTGGAACTTGTCCAAAGTAGCTGGTTCGACATAGGGGAGCGGAGTTCTTCCATGGCCATCATCGAGACCGAGGCGGCGCTGCACGAGGCGCACCGGGACAACCACACCCACCGGGACGTGAACGGCGGCTGGCTGCGTCCCGCGGTGTTCGGAGCGATGGACGGCCTCGTCTCCAACCTGGCCCTGATGACCGGTGTCGCGGGCGGGTCGGTCGGCCAGCACACCGTCGTCCTCAGCGGACTGGCCGGCCTGGCCGCCGGTGCCTTCTCCATGGCCGCCGGCGAGTACACCTCCGTCGCCTCGCAGCGCGAGCTGGTCGAGGCCGAGCTGGACGTGGAGCGGCGTGAGCTGCGCAAGCACCCGCAGTGCGAGGAGGCCGAGCTCGCCGCGCTCTACCGGGCGCGCGGGGTCGAGCCGCGGCTGGCCGACGAGGTCGCCCGGCAGTTGTCGAAGGACCCCGAGCAGGCGCTGGAGATCCACGCCCGGGAGGAGCTGGGCATCGACCCCGGCGATCTGCCCTCGCCGACCGTCGCCGCGGTGTCGAGCTTCGGCTCCTTCGCGCTCGGCGCGCTGATCCCCGTACTGCCCTATCTGCTGGGCGCGAGCAGCATCTGGCCGGCCGTGCTGCTGGCGCTGCTGGGGCTGTTCCTGTGCGGTGCGGTGGTGGCCAAGGTGACGGCGCGCACCTGGTGGTACAGCGGGCTGCGGCAGCTGCTCCTGGGTGGCGCGGCGGCCGGTGTGACGTACGCCCTGGGCACCTTGTTCGGAACGGCCGTAGGATAGCGCGGCTCGGGCTTATGCATGGGGCCGCATAAGTAACCGTTACTCGCTGGTTTCGAATGCGCAACCACCGGGCATGAGCCGTAAGCGCTGCGGGCAATGAGGCCCGCCGCGTACCCCAGCGGGGCGGGCGAAGGCGCCTGCCCCCGCCCCAGGGCCCGACGGGCATCGATCTCACCCGGTCGTTCCGTACAGGCCCCCCATAGCTTCCACCGTCGGTGCGGTACCCCCGCCGCGAGCCGCCGGTGTCCGCATGTTGGAACGGATTATCCCGCTTCCCGAGAACCGCTCCATCATGTAACCTGCACGAAATTTTGCGATCACGCGAGGGCCAACGTCGTCCCTCGGCACCTTGCATATGCCACATGACGACGACGGGAGAGCCGATGCGTACGCCGCGCCAGCCGTCCCAGCATTCCGCGAATGGCCAGAACTGGTCCTTCATGGATGCTCGCCCTGCTGCGCAGGGTATGTACGACCCCCGCAACGAGCACGACGCCTGCGGCGTCGGCTTCGTCGCCACCCTCACCGGCGAGGCGTCCCACACCCTGGTCGAGCAGGCTCTGACCGTCCTGCGCAACCTCGAACACCGCGGTGCCACCGGCTCCGAGCCCGACTCGGGCGACGGCGCCGGCATCCTGTCGCAGGTTCCGGACGCCTTCTTCCGTGACGTGGCCGGATTCCAGCTGCCCGAGGCCGGCGGATACGCCGTCGGCATCGCCTTCCTGCCGGAGGACTCCACCGCCGACGCCGTCTCGCAGATCGAGACGATCGCGGCCGACGAGGGCCTGACCGTCCTCGGCTGGCGCGAGGTGCCGGTCGCGCCCCAACTGCTCGGTGCCACCGCCCGGTCGACCATGCCGGTCTTCCGCCAGATCTTCGTCGCCGACGGCGCGGACGTGCCCGCCACGGGCATCGCCCTCGACCGCAAGGCCTTCGTGCTGCGCAAGCGCGCCGAGCGCGAGGCCGGCGTGTACTTCCCGTCGCTGTCCGCGCGGACCATCGTCTACAAGGGCATGCTGACGACCGGTCAGCTGGAGCCCTTCTTCCCGGACCTGTCCGACCGCCGCTTCGCCTCCGCGATCGCGCTCGTGCACTCCCGCTTCTCGACGAACACGTTCCCGTCGTGGCCGCTGGCCCACCCGTACCGCTTCGTCGCGCACAACGGTGAGATCAACACCGTCAAGGGCAACCGCAACTGGATGGCGGCCCGCGAGTCCCAGATCGTCTCCGACCTGTTCGGCGGCCAGGACGAGATCGACCGGATCTTCCCGATCTGCACGCCCGACGCCTCCGACTCCGCCTCCTTCGACGAGGTCCTGGAGCTGCTGCACCTGGGCGGCCGCTCCCTGCCGCACTCCGTGCTGATGATGATCCCGGAGGCGTGGGAGAACCACGACTCCATGGACCCGGCCCGGCGCGCCTTCTACCAGTTCCACTCCACGATGATGGAGCCCTGGGACGGCCCGGCCTGTGTCACCTTCACCGACGGCACCCAGGTCGGCGCGGTCCTCGACCGCAACGGCCTGCGCCCCGGCCGCTACTGGGTCACCGACGACGGCCTGGTCGTCCTCGGCTCCGAGGTCGGCGTCCTGGACATCGACCCGGCCAAGGTCGTCCGCAAGGGCCGCCTCCAGCCGGGCCGCATGTTCCTCGTCGACACCGCCGAGCACCGCATCATCGAGGACGACGAGATCAAGGCCGAGCTCGCCGCCGAGAAGCCGTACGCGGAGTGGATCGAGGCCGGTGAGATCGAGCTCTCCGACCTGCCCGAGCGCGAGCACATCGTCCACACCCACGCCTCGGTCACCCGCCGCCAGCAGACCTTCGGGTACACCGAGGAGGAGCTGCGCGTCATCCTCGCGCCGATGGCCAAGGCCGGTGCCGAGCCGATCGGCTCCATGGGCACCGACTCGCCGATCGCCGCGCTGTCGGACCGCCCGCGCCTGCTCTTCGACTACTTCACGCAGCTGTTCGCGCAGGTCACCAACCCGCCGCTGGACGCCATCCGCGAGGAACTGGTCACCTCCCTGCGCTCCTCGCTGGGCCCGCAGGGCAACCTGCTGGAGCCGTCGGCCGCGTCCTGCCGCAGCGTCCTGCTGCCCTTCCCGGTCATCGACAACGACGAGCTGGCCAAGCTCATCCACATCAACGCCGACGGTGACATGCCCGGCTTCAAGGCCGCGACCCTGTCCGGCCTGTACAGGGTGCACGGCGGCGGTGACGCGCTGGCCGCCCGCATCGAGGAGATCTGCGCCGAGGCCGACGCCGCGATAGAGAACGGCGCCCGCCTGATCGTCCTGTCGGACCGGCACTCGGACGCCGAGCACGCGCCGATCCCGTCGCTGCTGCTCACCGCGGCCGTCCACCACCACCTCATCCGCACCAAGCAGCGCACCCAGGTGGGCCTGCTGGTCGAGGCCGGTGACGTCCGCGAGGTCCACCACGTCGCCCTGCTCATCGGCTACGGCGCCGCCGCGGTCAACCCGTACCTGGCGATGGAGTCCGTCGAGGACCTGGTCCGCGCCGGCACCTTCCTGCCCGGCATCGAGCCCGAGAAGGCCATCCGCAACCTCATCTACGCCCTCGGCAAGGGCGTGCTGAAGGTCATGTCCAAGATGGGCATCTCGACCGTCGCCTCCTACCGCGGCGCCCAGGTCTTCGAGGCCGTCGGTCTCGACGAGGCCTTCGTCGAGAAGTACTTCAACGGCACGGCCACCAAGATCGGCGGCGTCGGCATCGACGTCATCGCCAAGGAGGTCGCCGCCCGGCACGCCAAGGCCTACCCGGCCTCCGGCATCGCCCCGGCGCACCGCGCGCTGGAGATAGGCGGCGAGTACCAGTGGCGCCGCGAGGGCGAGCCGCACCTGTTCGACCCGGAGACGGTCTTCCGCCTCCAGCACTCCACCCGCTCCGGCCGCTACGACATCTTCAAGAAGTACACCGAGCGCGTGAACGAGCAGTCCGAGCGGCTGATGACGCTGCGCGGCCTGTTCGGCTTCAAGTCCGACCGGAAGCCCATCCCGATCGACGAGGTCGAGCCGGCCTCCGAGATCGTCAAGCGGTTCTCCACCGGCGCCATGTCGTACGGCTCCATCTCCCAGGAGGCGCACGAGACCCTCGCCATCGCCATGAACCAGCTGGGCGGCAAGTCCAACACCGGTGAGGGCGGCGAGGACCCGGAGCGCCTGTACGACCCGGCCCGCCGGTCGTCCATCAAGCAGGTCGCCTCCGGCCGCTTCGGTGTGACCTCCGAGTACCTGGTCAACTCCGACGACATCCAGATCAAGATGGCCCAGGGCGCCAAGCCCGGCGAGGGCGGCCAGCTGCCCGGCCACAAGGTCTACCCGTGGGTCGCCAAGACCCGTCACTCGACGCCCGGCGTGGGCCTGATCTCCCCGCCGCCGCACCACGACATCTACTCCATCGAGGACCTGGCCCAGCTGATCCACGACCTGAAGAACGCGAACCCGCAGGCGCGGATTCACGTCAAGCTGGTCTCCGAGGTCGGCGTCGGCACGGTCGCGGCGGGTGTGTCCAAGGCGCACGCGGACGTGGTGCTCATCTCCGGCCACGACGGTGGTACGGGTGCCTCCCCGCTCACCTCGCTGAAGCACGCCGGCGGCCCCTGGGAGCTGGGCCTCGCCGAGACCCAGCAGACGCTGCTGCTCAACGGCCTGCGCGACCGCATCGTCGTGCAGACCGACGGCCAGCTGAAGACCGGCCGTGACGTGGTCATCGCCGCGCTGCTCGGCGCCGAGGAGTTCGGTTTCGCGACCGCGCCGCTCGTCGTCTCCGGCTGCGTCATGATGCGCGTCTGCCACCTGGACACCTGCCCGGTCGGCATCGCCACGCAGAACCCGGTGCTGCGCGAGCGGTTCTCCGGCAAGGCCGAGTACGTCGTGAACTTCTTCAACTACATCGCCGAAGAGGTCCGCGAGATCCTCGCCGAGCTGGGCTTCCGCTCCATCGAGGAGGCCGTCGGCCACGCCGAGGCCCTCGACGTCACCCGCGCCGTCGACCACTGGAAGGCCCAGGGCCTGAACCTGGAGCCGCTGTTCCACGTGCCCGAACTGCCCGAGGGCGCGGTGCGCCACCAGATCGTCGCGCAGGACCACGGCCTGGAGAAGGCGCTCGACAACCAGCTGATCAAGCTGGCGGCGGACGCCCTGGCCGCCTCGGACGCCACCGAGGCCCAGCCGGTCCGCGCCCAGGTGGAGATCCGCAACATCAACCGCACGGTCGGCACCATGCTCGGCCACGAGGTGACGAAGAAGTTCGGCGGTGCGGGCCTGCCCGACGACACCATCGACATCACCTTCACCGGCTCCGCCGGCCAGTCCTTCGGCGCGTTCGTGCCGCGCGGCGTCACGCTGCGCCTGGAGGGCGACGCCAACGACTACGTCGGCAAGGGCCTCTCGGGCGGCCGGATCATCGTCCGCCCGGACCGCGCGGCCGACCACCTCGCCGAATACAGCGTCATCGCCGGCAACACCATCGGCTACGGCGCCACCGGCGGCGAGATGTTCCTGCGCGGCAAGACCGGTGAGCGGTTCTGCGTCCGCAACTCCGGCGCGACGGTCGTCTCCGAGGGCGTGGGCGACCACGGCTGCGAGTACATGACCGGCGGCCACGCGGTGGTGCTCGGCGAGACGGGCCGCAACTTCGCGGCCGGCATGTCCGGCGGTATCGCCTACGTGATCGACCTCGACCGGGACAACGTCAACGTCGGCAACCTGGACGCGATCGAGGCGCTGGACGACACCGACAAGCAGTGGCTGCGCGACGTGGTCCGCCGCCACCAGGAGGAGACGGGCTCCACCGTCGCCGAGAAGCTCCTGGCCGAGTGGGACACCGCCGTCGAGCGCTTCAGCAAGATCATCCCCAGCACGTACAAGGCAGTGCTCGCCGCCAAGGACGCCGCCGAGCGAGCCGGTCTCTCCGAGACCGAGACCCACGAGAAGATGATGGAGGCGGCGATCAATGGCTGACCCGAAGGGCTTCCTGAACCACGGGCGCGAGGTCGCCAAGTCCCGCCCCGTCGAAGAGCGCGTCAAGGACTGGAACGAGGTCTACGTCCCCGGCTCCCTGCTGCCGATCATCAGCAAGCAGGCCAGCCGCTGCATGGACTGCGGCATCCCGTTCTGCCACAACGGCTGCCCGCTCGGGAACCTGATCCCCGAGTGGAACGACTACGCCTACCGCGAGGACTGGGGCGCGGCGTCGGAGCGGCTGCACGCGACGAACAACTTCCCGGAGTTCACGGGCCGGCTGTGCCCCGCTCCCTGTGAGTCGGCGTGTGTGCTCGGCATCAACCAGCCGCCGGTCACCATCAAGAACGTCGAGGTCTCCATCATCGACAAGGCGTGGGAGACCGGGGACGTCGCCCCGCAGATCCCCGAGCGCCTGTCCGGCAAGACCGTCGCGGTCGTCGGCTCGGGCCCGGCCGGCCTCGCCGCCGCCCAGCAGCTGACCCGGGCCGGTCACACCGTCGCCGTCTACGAGCGCGCGGACCGCATCGGAGGCCTCCTCCGCTACGGCATCCCCGAGTTCAAGATGGAGAAGCGGCACATCAACCGCCGCATCGAGCAGATGCGCGCGGAGGGCACCCGCTTCCGCACCGGTATCGAGATCGGCCGCGACCTCAAGGCGACCGACCTGAAGAAGCGGTACGACGCGGTCGTCCTGGCCGTCGGCGCGACGACCGCCCGCGACCTGCCGGTGCCCGGCCGTGAACTCAAGGGCATCTACCAGGCGATGGAGTACCTGCCGCTGGCCAACAAGGTGCAGGAGGGCGACTTCGTGGCGCCCCCCATCTCGGCCGAGGGCAAGCACGTCGTGGTCATCGGCGGCGGCGACACCGGCGCGGACTGCGTCGGCACCGCCCACCGCCAGGGCGCGGCCTCCGTGACGCAGCTGGAGATCATGCCCCGCCCGAACGACGAGCGGCACCCGCTCAACCAGCCCTGGCCGACCTTCCCCATGCTGTACAAGGTCACCTCGGCCCACGAGGAGGGCGGCGAGCGCGTCTACTCCGTCTCGACGACCCACTTCGAGGGCGACGAGGACGGCAACGTCCAGTGGCTGCACCTCACCGAGGTGGAGTTCATCGACGGCAAGCTGACCCAGAAGCCGGGCACCGAGCGCAAGATCCCCGCCCAGCTGGTGACGCTGGCCATGGGCTTCACCGGCACCGACCGAGAGAACGGCCTGGTCGAGCAGTTCGGCCTGGAGCTGGACGAGCGCGGCAACATCGCCCGCGACGCCGACTTCCAGACCAACGTGCCGGGCGTGTTCGTCGCCGGTGACGCCGGCCGCGGCCAGTCGCTCATCGTGTGGGCGATCGCCGAGGGCCGTTCGGCGGCGCGCGGGGTGGACCGCCACCTCACGGGCGCCAGCGAGCTGCCCGCGCCGATCCGCCCGACGGACCGGGCCCTGATGGTCTGACAGCGGTCCGCACAGACGTCCCGTACAACGGCGTACGGAACACAGACGGCGCCTGCCCCTTGTCCCCGACCGGACGAACGGGCAGGCGCCGTCGCCTGTCCTCAGCCGTGCCTGTCCGTCCTCAGCCGTGCCGGTCCTCGGTGCCGTGCCTGTCCACGGTGCCGCCCCCGTCCTCGGTGCCGTGCCCGTCCGGCCACACCTGGACGTGGTCCTCCTCCAGCTCCAGCAGCACCCGGTCCCGCATGCCCAGGGCCGCCGTGTACTCGGCCGGCAGCTGCAGGCGGCCCGCGCGGTCGAGCATCGCGTACTCGCGCGCCACCAGGGACTCCCGCCCCGTCGCGTCGACCTCCGTGCGACGCAGTACCTCCGTGGAGGTGCGGCCGTCGCGGATCGCGACCGTGCGGCGGACCTCGCCGGACACCGCCTGGTCGTGCGTGACGATGACGATCGTCGTGCCCAGTTCCTCGTTGGCCCGGCGGAACGCCGCGAAGACCTGCTGCCCGGTCGCCGAGTCCAGCTCACCCGTCGGCTCGTCGGCGAGCAGGACGGCGGGGGCGTTGGCGAGGGCGACGGCGATCGCGACGCGCTGCTGCTGGCCGCCGGACATCTGCCGCGGCCGCCGGTCCCGGCAGTCGGCGACCCCCAGCAGGGAGAGCAGCTCGTCCGCCCGTCCGGCCCGTTCCCGCCGGGAGCGGCCCGCCAACTGCATGGGCAGCGCCACGTTCTGCACCGCCGTCAGATACGGCAGCAGATTGCGGGCCGTCTGCTGCCAGACGAAGCCGACCACCTCGCGCCGGTACCGCAACCGCGCCTTGGCGTCCATCGCCAGCAGATCGTGACCCGCGACCTTCGCGGCGCCGGCCGTGGGCACGTCCAGGCCCGCGAGGATGCTCATCAGCGTCGACTTGCCGCTGCCGGACGCCCCCACCAGCGCCATCAACTCGCCCTCGCGCACCAGCAGATCGAGCCCCTGGAGCGCCTGCACCTCCACGGCGTCCCCGCCGCCCCGCTTGGCGAAGATCCGC
The DNA here is from genome assembly GCF_040628815.1 of Streptomyces sp. NPDC006140. NCBI lineage: Bacteria > Bacillati > Actinomycetota > Actinomycetes > Kitasatosporales > Streptomycetaceae > Streptomyces > Streptomyces sp. NPDC006140. The sequence goes on from NZ_JBEXTS010000001.1 coordinate 930,063, forward strand.
ACCAGCCGGTCGCAGGCGATCAGGGCGTCGTGCCCGTACGCAGGCCGGTCGCGGTGGTGCGCCGCCCGCCGCTCCAGCTCCGCGAGCGACTCCGTCGTACCGCTCATCGCATGTCTCCTGCCCTGAGGTGAGTGATCGGTGTCCGGCGCCCCGCCCACCAGGCCTGCGCGACGGCCACCGCCCCCGCCAGCAGTACCGTGACCGCGGCCGGCAGGGCCAGCGACCACACGTCGGCCCGCAGCACGGCACCGCCCGGCAGCGCTCCGCCGGACGCGCCGGCCAGGGCGAGCCGGTCCAGGTCGACGCCGGGGGCGAGCAGCCCTACCGTGGCCCAGCCGACGGCCATGCCCCCGCCCGCCGCCAGGAGCGCCTGGGGCAGCGCCTCCAGGCCGAGCAGCCGACGCCCCTGACGGGTCGTCAGACCCAGGGCGCGCAGCCGGGCCAGCAGCGCGGCCCGTTCCGGCGCGGACCGCAGCATGGCGAGCACCAGGGCGAGCACGGCGTACCCCGCACCCGCGGCCACGGCCCAGACGTAGATCCGTTCGGCGCCCTTCTGCAGCGGTGAGTCGGACAGCGCCGCCCGCTCCTCGCCGCGCAGGGTCACGGAGACGCCGGAGCCGGTGTCGCGCACGGCCGCCCGCAGCGCCTTCGCGTCGAGTCCGGCACCGGCCGCCAGCAGGGTCGTGGGACCGCCGGAGGCCTTCAGGCCCGCCGCGTCGACCAGCAGGAACTCGCCCTGGGTGACGGCCGGGGTGCGGGGGCGGACGGCGGTGATCCGTACCGTGACGGGCCCGCCCTCCGTGACGATCCGGCGCGGCGCCCGCCCGAGTCGTTCCGCGACCTCGGGGGAGGCGATGGCGTCCAGCACCCCGCCCCCGGCGCCCAGCAGGCCGGCCGGGAAACCCCCGAGCCCCGTCCGCCGGGCCACCTCCGCGTACGTCTCCGGCTCGACCCCGACCACGGTCAGCGACGGCGTCTCGTCGGAGGGGCGCTCCGCGGCGAACCCGACCCGCACGGCCGTGACCTGCCGTACGCCCGCCACATCCCGTACCGCCCCCGCCAGTCCGGCCGGGAGCGGGGTGCCGTCGGTCGTCTCCAGGCGCGCGTCCGCGCCCGTCTCCAGCAGCGCGGCCCGGTCCCGGGCGTCCGCCACGCCGGTCAGCACGGACCCTCCGAACGCGGCCGTCGTCAGGGCGGTCAGCAGGGCGAGCAGGGGCAGCACGGCGACCGCCGCCGGGGAGCGGCCCGCGCGGGCCAGCGACAGGAACCCGACCAGGCCGCGCAGCCGCCCGGCCGGGCCGGCGGCCCACCGCAGCGGCAGCGGGTACAGCCGTACCAGGACCAGCGCGGCGACCACCCCGAGGAGCACCGGGGCCGCGCTCACCAGCAGATCGGCCGACCCTTCCGTGCCGCGGCGGCGCAGCGCCGCCACCGAGCCGGCGGCCAGCACCAGCACGGTCAGTTCGGCGACCGTGCGGCGCCCGCCGGGCCTGGCGTGGGCGAGGTCGTCGCGTTCCCGGTGCGCCCGCGGCCTGCGCTGCGCCACGACCGCGCGCAGCGGCAGCACGGCACAGGCCAGCAGCGCCACGGCGCCCGCCCCGAGCACGGCGGGCAGCGCCCGGCCCTCGTCCACCACGAGCAGGGCGAGCAGCAGACCGCAGGCCGCCGCGGGCACCGCCGGCACCGCGGTCTCGGCCAGCAGCCGCCCGCCGATGCCGCGCAGGGACCCGCCCCGGGCCCGCAGCAGGGCGAGTTCGTCGTCGCGGCGGGCGGCGGCCAGACCACCGGCCATGACCAGGACGACGACGGCGACCGCGGCGATCCCGAAGGCCGCGACGGCGACCACGGGCGTGATCGCCTCCCGGGTCTCCGCGTAGGCGCCGACCACCTGCTCCAGGCCGGTGGACAGCTGCGCCGTCGGACCGGCGGCCCCGCGCATCCGCACCAGCCCGGGTCCGTCCTCCAGGGACGCCACGGCCGCGCCGAGCGCCGAGGCGTCCGCCCCGGTGAGCCGCCCGGTCGCCGGCGCGAACCGCCAGTACTTCTCCGGCTCCCCCTGCCCGCCGAGCAGCGCCGGCGCGGCCCCGGGCGCCAGCAGGACACCCGCCTCCCAGTAGAACTGCGGCGGGCGGCCGTTGTTGCTCTGCAGGGCCGGTGTGCGCAGCACAGGCTCCGCGGACCAGTAACTCCCCCGCGGATGCCGGGGTTCGAGGACGCCGGTGATCCGCACGGTCAGCGGCCCGTCCGGGAAGCCGGCCAGGCTGAGCGTGGAGCCGGCCCGCAGCCGCAGCGTGCGGGCGGTCTCGCTGGTCACGGCCCCCTCCACCGACCTGGTGTCCACGCTCACCGCGCCGGCGGTGGGCAGCCGTCCCTCCCGCACGGTGGCGTGTCCGGCCGCTCCCGACTGCGTGAGCAGCGTGAACCGCGGCGGCAGCCCGTCCGGCCGGGGCAGCGAGGCGTCCAGCGCCTCCAGGCTCTTGCCGGTCCGCACCCCGTACGCCGACTCGGCCGGGTCCGCCCGCAGCGGCCCGGGCAGCAGCGCCCGCGCCCGGGCGTCGACCGCCGCGAGCGCCTGAGGCCGGACCGCGTCCGCCCGGGCCTCCTCGCTCTGTTCGAGACCGGGCGGCGGCGACTTCAGCTCCAGCACGGTGGACTCGGGGGAGGCCCCGGTGACGGCCGCGCGCAGCCCGTCCGTCTCGTACGCCTCGACGGCCCGGGGCAGGACGGCCGCAAGGAACGCCGTGACCAGCACCAGCACACCGAAGGCGACGGCGGACCAGGGCGCGGTCCGCAGCCGCGTCCGCACCCACGGCGCGCCCTGTGCGTTCGGCCGCATCTCAGTCCTCCCCCTGATCGCGGAGCGCGACCGCCGGCTCGGCACGGCGCAGCGCCGACGCGACGGTGATCAGCAGCAGCGGGGCGGCCACCCCCGCGAGCAGCAGGGCCACCCGGGACACCGGGAGTTCGACGAGGACGGGCGGGGCCGGCCGCGCGGCCCCGGAGGTCAGCACGATCAGCGGCACGACGGCCCGGGCCAGGACGGTGCCGAGCCCCAGCCCGGCGAGCAGCCCGGCGCCGATGAGCAGGCTCTGCTCCGTCGCGACGAGCCGGGCGAGATCCCGGCGGGGCGTGCCCAGGGCGCGCAGCACCGCGAACTCCGCGGACCGCTCCCGCCGCGCCCCGGCGGCGCTCACCGCGAAACCCCCGGCGGCGAGGGCCACGGCGGCCACCGCCACCGCCGTCAGCGCCGAGCGCGGCCCGGCGCCGAGCGGGTCCCGCAGCAGCTCGGCCGCGGTCTCGTCCCGCACCAGCACCTGCTGCGGTGCGAGGTCGGGGCGCGCCCGCAGCGCCGCGACGACCTCGGCGGTCTTGCCGGGGGCGGCGCTCACCCACCACTCGGTGGGGGCGAGCGGCGCACCGGCCCGTTGTGCCAGCACGGCGTCGACGGCCCGCAGATCGAGCAGCAGCGCCCCGCCGTCCACGGCCTGCCCGTCCACGCCGGCGCCGGTGGTCGGCAGTTCCTCGACCACCCGCACGATCCGCACCCGCAGCTGCTCCCCGGACAGCGGTACGTCGATGGTGTCGCCGGGCCCGGCCCCCGCCGCCCGCAGGAAGTCCCGGGTGGCGACGGCGGACAGGCCGCGCGGCGCCCCGGCCCCGGCGGTGGCGACCCGGAGGGTGTAGATCCGCGAGGCGCCCGCGATGCCGTCGGGGTCGGGGTCGGGGTTGGCGCCGGTGCCGTACGCCACGGTCAGCGGCGCGGTCCCCGACACGGCGGGCTCGGCGGCCGAACGGGCGACGACCTCGCCGTTCTCCGTCACGGCCCGGTCGCCCTGCCAGCGCGTTCCGGCGGGCGCCGGGACGGTCCGCGCGGCGCCGTCGCGGCCGGTGGCGAGCAGCCGTTCGACGGTGAACCGGTGCTGTTCGGGGCGGACGGCGGGGGAGGTGTCGTCGAGCTGCAGCCCGGTCAGCCGCAGCGGCCCGGCCGGGGCGGCACGGCGGCCCGTCGCCGTCACGTCCAGGTCGAGCGTGGCCCGGTGGACCCGGCCGTCCACCGGGACGCTGCCGGCGCCCAGCCGGTACGCGATGCCGTACCGGTCCTCGACGACCACTGTGAGCAGGGGCGCGCGGCCGGAGGGGGAGCGCCCCGTCGGGGACCGCTCGTCGGTGATCCGCACGTCGAGGGTGAGCCGCCGGGTGCCGTCCGGGAGCCGCACCGCCCGGTCGTCGTCCCGCGCGGGCGGGTCCAGTGCCCGCAACAGTGCCGCCGGGGGCTCGTCGGCGAGGTCGCCGCGCATCAGCATGCCGTCCGCGGCGTGGGCCGTGTCCAGGGCGAGGACCGTCGCCTCGCGGTCGCCGGAGAGGGCCAGGGTGGTGCGGTGCGCGGGGGCGGCGTCCCGCGCCCCGGGCAGCGCGGCGTAGAGACCGGTCTGGCCGGGGCTGCCCGGCCGGTGGTCGAGGACCCGGACGGCGGCGCCCGTCCGGAAGTCGGCCTGGTCGTCCTGCGACCGGTCCCAGGACGCGCCGTGTCCGATCGCCAGCATCCCCGTCGCCACGGCGATGACCAGCAGCAGCACCGGGCCCGCCCCGCGCAGCGGGCGGCGGCTGAACTGCCAGCCCGCCAGCGCCGCCGGCAGCCCGCGCCCCCGCGCGGACCGCCGCTCCGCGAGCCGGGCCAGCAGGGGCAGCAGCCGCAGCGTCAGCACCGTGCCGGCCAGCAGCGCCAGCGCGGGCGCCGCGACCAGCAGCGGGTCGATGCCCAGCTGCCCGGCCCGGTCCCGGCTGAGCACCCCGCCGCCACTCGCGTCGGTCTGCCGTGCCAGCTGCCAGTACGCCACGCCCGCGATCAGCAGCAGCCCGACATCGGCTCCGGCGCGCACGGGCGCGGCCGCCGTGGCGGCGCGCACGCGCCGCAGCCGTACCGTCGTACCGGCCGTCGCCGCCAGCGCGGGCGCCACGACCGCCACGGCGCACACCACCGCCACCCCGGCCGCGACCAGCCAGACCGCGCCCGACGGGGCGGTGTCGAGCCGCAGCCCGATCCGGTCGAGCCCGGACCACCGGGCCAGCAGCCGGGCCAGCGGTCCGGACAGCAGCGCCGCACAGACCCCGGCGGGCACCGCCAGCAGCAGCGCCTCCAGTGCGGCCAGTCCGGTGATCCGGCCGCGCGACGCGCCTCTGGCCCGCAACAGCTCCGTCTCGCCCGCCCGTTCACTGCCCAGCAGCCGCGCCACCAGCAGCAGCGCGTACCCGGCGAGCAGCACCAGTTGCACGGAGACGATCAGCAGGGTGGACCGGGACACCAGCAGGGTCCGCTCGGTCCGGTCGAGCACTTCGGGCAGCCCGGTGCGCACGTCCGCGGCACCGCCGAGCGCCGGGTCCGCGCGCAGCGCCGAAGCCGCGCGGACGGCCGCCGCGCGGAGCGCGCCCATGCCGTCGGTGGTGAAGGCGCGGTAGTCGGCCGTCGCCACCCAGCCCGTGCCGTCCTCGGAGGCGCGGCCGGAGGCGAGCACCGACGCGTCGGCCAGCAGCGGCCCGTACGTGGTGAAGGCGACGGTGCGCACGCCCTGGCCGCCGAGCGTGTCCGCCTGCCAGTAGGGGTCGGAGCTGTCGGCCGCCCGGTACACGCCGGTCACCCGCACCCGCAGGGGCTCGCCGCCCAGCCGGTCGGTGAGCGTGACCTGCGCTCCCGGCCGCAGCCTCAGCTTCTCGACGGCCGCCTCGGGCAGGGCGACGGGCACGGCGGCCGTGCGGGCGGCCGGGGCCGGGCCCGGCAGGGTGCCCGAGACCAGCCTGATCCGCGACCGGTCCAGGGCGGCCAGGTGCGTGAGATCGGGCTCGCCGGCACGGGCGTCGGCGCTCTGCAGGGAACGGGGCAGCGCGTACGGCCCGGACCGCTCCAGCCGCCGCACGGTCACCGGCAGCCCGCCGAACGCCTCCCGCGCCCCGCGCACCACGGCCCGCTGCGCCGCGTCCCGCCGCTCCCGGGGCACGTCCGCCTCGACGACCAGGGAGGCGGAGGCCGCGGCCCGGCCGCCCAGGGTGCCGCGCAGCGCCGCGTCCCCGACGGAGCCGGAGAAGGCCGTGAGGGCGGCGAGCACCGAGGTGGTCAGCAGGACGGCGAGCAGGGCGGCCGTGAGCAGCAGCCGGTGCGCGCGCAGGCGCAGCAGCAGTAAGCCCGTCACTCTTCCCCCACCCGATGGCCTAGCCACTGTTCTCCCAACGCGGCATGCATATCACGGACTTACCAGTCCGGCACATGCGTTCGAACCCGGGTCGTTCAGCTCTTGACCGTCCGGACCGGTTCCGTATGGGATGCGGTGATGACCGAGAACACCAGTCCGGGGTCCGGTGCCGCCCTCGCCGACGACGCGCCAGACGAGCCCATGCTGCGCGTGGAGGATCTGCACCACTCCTACGGCACCGGCGCCGCGGCCGTCCACGCGCTGCGCGGGGCCACCTTCGCCGTCCGGCGCGGTGAACTGGTCGCCCTCAAGGGCCGCTCGGGCTCCGGCAAGTCGACGCTGCTCCAGCTGATCGGCGGCCTCGACTCGCCGCGGAGCGGCCGGGTCGTCGTGGACGGCACGGACCTGTCGGCGCTGGGCGAGAGCGAGCTGCTGGAACTGCGCCGCGACCGGATCGGTTTCGTCTTCCAGTCCTTCGGGCTCATCCCCATCCTCACCGCCGCCGAGAACGTGGGCGTGCCGCTGCGGCTGCGCCGGGCCGAGCCCCGCGAACGCGAGGAGCGGGTGGCGCTGCTGCTGGCGCTGGTGGGCCTCGCGGGCCATGAGGCGCAGCGGCCCGCCGAGCTCTCGGGCGGGCAGCAGCAGCGCGTCGCCATCGCCCGGGCCCTCGCCAACCGCCCGGCCCTGCTGCTCGCCGACGAACCGACCGGCCAGCTCGACGCCGCCACCGGTCTGGCGGTGATGGAGCTGCTGCGGGCCGTGGTCCGCAGCGAGGGCGTCACGGCCCTCGTCGCCACCCACGACCCCCAACTCCTCGGCCTGGCCGACCGGGTGCTCAGCCTGAGCGACGGAGTGGTCGTCGAGGAGTGAGACAGCGTCGAGGAGTGAGACAGTAACGCCATGGCCGCGATCAGTCTCACCAAGGTCCAGGAGACCGCTCCCGCGCTGGTGAACCTCTACAAGAGCGCCGGGGTGTCCCTCACGAAGCACGGGCTGGACGGGCTGCGCGCCGCGGTCTACCTTGTCGTCGACTACTCCGGCTCGATGCGGCCCTACTACCAGGACGGCAGCGTGCAGGCGCTGGCCGACCGGGTGCTCGGGCTGTCGGCGCACCTCGACGACGACGGCACCGTTCCGGTCGTGTTCTTCTCCACGGACGTCGACGCCGAGACCGAGATCGCCCTGGCCCGTCACGAGGGGCGGATCGACCGGATCGTGGCCGGGCTCGGGCACATGGGGAAGACCAGCTACCACCTGGCGATGGACGCCGTCATCGACCACTACCTCGACAGCGGCACGGCCGAACCCGCCCTGGTCGTCTTCCAGACCGACGGCGGGCCGATCAACAAGCTCGCCGCCGAACGGTACCTGTGCAAGGCGGCGAAACTGCCGCTGTTCTGGCAGTTCATCGGCTTCGGCGACCCGCGCGGCAAGCAGTTCGACTTCCTTCGCAAGCTGGACGAGCTGGCCGTGCCCGACAAGCGGGTCGTCGACAACGCCGGCTTCTTCCACGCGGGGGAGGACCCGCGGAAGGTGCCGGACGCCGAGCTGTACGACCGGCTGGTGGGGGAGTTCCCGAAGTGGCTCGTGGCCGCGCGGGCCCGGGGCATCGTGTGAGTCAGGCGCCCAGCCGCTTGAACTGGTCCTCGTAAGGGTGAGTTCCAGGGCGGCCGCGTTCTCCGCCAGGTGGGCGCGGACGACGATCGGGCAGCTCTCCGAGATCGAGCCCGGTATGACCCCGCTGCTCCTGGACCAGTTGCACGGCATCGAGGAGCGCATCGCCCGGCGGAGGGCTCCCGGCAGTCGCTGAGCCGCCCGCTCGCCCCCTTGGCCTAGCCGCCCCCTCGCCCCGTTGGCGTGCTCGTCCAGCCGTGCCACGCTGGGAAGGATCCCACGGGGAGGCGACGACGTATGGGCGACGACGGCGCACGACGGGTGTACGGGACGGCCTCCGCCCGCAGGAGACCTCCCGCCGGCAAGGGCGAGAAACTCGCCGACTGGGCGGACGGACGGCTCGGGCTCTACGCGCTGGCCAAGGCCAACATGCGCAAGGTCTTCCCGGACCACTGGTCCTTCATGCTGGGCGAGGTCACCCTCTACAGCTTCGTCGTCCTGATCCTCACCGGCGTCTACCTCACCCTGTTCTTCGAGCCGAGCATGCAGGAGGTCGTCTACCGCGGCTCCTACACGGAACTCAACGGCGTGCTCATGTCCAGGGCGTTCGAGTCCACGCTGGACATCAGCTTCGACGTACGCGGCGGGCTGCTGATCCGGCAGATCCACCACTGGGCGGCGCTGGTCTTCATCACCGGCATGATGGTGCACATGATGCGGGTGTTCTTCACGGGCGCCTTCCGCAAGCCGCGCGAGCTGAACTGGGTCTTCGGCTGGACCCTGCTGATGCTCGGCATCATCACCGGCCTGACCGGCTACTCCCTCCCGGACGACCTGCTGTCCGGCACCGGCCTGCGCTTCGCGCACGGAGCGATCCTGTCGATCCCGATCGTCGGGACGTACGTGGCGTTCTTCCTCTTCGGCGGGGAGTTCCCGGGCGACGACATCATCTCGCGCCTCTTCCCGGTCCATGTGCTGCTGCTGCCGGGGATCATGCTGGGCCTGGTGACCGCCCATCTGATCCTGGTCTTCTACCACAAGCACACCCAGTTCCCGGGCCCCGGACGCAAGGAGCGGACGGTCGTCGGGATGCCCTTCCTGCCGGTCTACATGGCCAAGGCGGGCGGCTTCTTCTTCCTCGTCTTCGGCGTCCTGACCATCATGGGCGCGATCGCCCAGATCAACCCCGTGTGGGCGTTCGGCCCCTACCGCCCCGACCTGGTCACCACGGGCGCCCAGCCCGACTGGTACCTCGGCTTCTCCGAGGGGCTGATCCGGGTGATGCCGGGATGGGAGATCGACCTGTGGGGCCACACGCTGGTGCTCGGCGTGTTCATCCCGTTCGCGCTCTTCCCGCTGGTCATGCTCGCCATCGGCGCCTACCCCTTCATCGAGGCGTGGATCACCGGCGACAAGCGCGAGCACCACATCCTGGACCGGCCGCGCAACGTGCCCGTGCGCACCGGTCTCGGCGTGGCCTGGCTGACGCTGTACGCGGTGCTGCTGATCGGCGGCGGCAACGACATCGTCGCCACCCATCTGCACCTGTCCATCAACGTGATCACCTGGTTCGTGCGGATCGGCGCGTTCGTGCTGCCGGTCGTCGCCTTCATCGTCACGAAGAAGATCTGCATGGGCCTCCAGCGCCGCGACCGCGCCAAGGTCCTGCACGGCAGGGAGACCGGCACCATCAAACGGCTGCCGACCGGCGAGTACGTCGAGGTGCACGAGCCCCTCACCCAGGCCGAGCTGTTCACCCTCACCCAGCACGAGCAGAACCCGCCGTACGAGGTCGGACCCGAGGTCGACGCGGGCGGTGTACGCCGCAAGGTCAAACGGTCCGAGCGGCTGCGCGCCCGGCTCGCGCACGCCATGTTCGGGCCCGACGCGCGGATCCAGAAGCCGACGGTGGAGGAGTACCGGGAGATCACCAGCGGCGATCACCGGCACTGACGACCAGCGCCCGGCACTCCTCGGGAGCGCCCCAGGCGGTGCGCAGGGCCCGGGCCTTGGCCAGCCACAGCGACAGGTCGTACTCCGCGGTGTAGCCGATCGCGCCGTGCAGGTGCAGCGCCGTGCGGGCGGTGGCGTACGCGGCCTCGCAGGCGGCGACCTTGGCGGCGGCGACGTCGGCCGGGCGCAGGGTCAGCGCGGCGCCGAAGACCAGGGGGCGCGCGAACTCCAGGGCGATCTTCGCGTCGGCCAGCCGGTGCTTGACCGCCTGGAACGAGCCGACGGGCACGCCGAACTGGTGGCGCCGCTTGACGTGGCCGACGGTCCTGTCGAGGAGCGCCAGCCCCACGCCGAGGGCCTGGGCGGCGGTGGCGAGACGGGCCCGGGACAGGGCGGCTTCCGCGGGAGCGCCGAGGAGTTCACCGCCCGGGGTGAGGGGGGTGAGCCGCCGGGCGGGGTCGAGGGAGGCCCGGACCGGCCCGTGACCCGGGGAGAGACGGACACCACCGGGCTCCCACACGATCCGGAGGCCGGCGACGTCACCGTCCAGGGCGTAGGGGGCTTGCAGGGCCGTCGGCGTGGGCTCGCGCGGGCTGGGGGCACCGATTGTGGCGGCCGCGTCCTGGGCCCGGGGTGCGGGGGTGCCGGCCGTGGCGGTCGCGGCCTGGGCTCGGGGCTCGGGGGCGCCGTTACCGACCTTCGCGTCCTGGGCCCGGGGTGCGGGGGTGCCGGCCGTGGCGGTCGCGGCCTGGGCTCGGGGCTCGGGGGCGCCGTCCCCGACTCCTGCGTCCTGCGGCGCCCGGGGCATCGGGGTGTCGTTCGCGACGGCCGCGTCCTGGGCCCGGGGCGGTGTCACCGTCGCCATCGTCTCCCCGGATGCCAGCGCCGGCAGCAGCCGCTTGGCGGTGCCCGGGGCCGCTTCCGCGAGGAGTACCGCCGCCGTGACCGTCTCGACCAAGGGGCCGGGCACCGCGTGGCGGCCCAGTTCCATGAAGGCGACGGCCAGTTCCACGGGCCGCGGCCCCAGGCCCTCGTACGCCTCCGGCACCGCCAGCGCGAACACGCCCGCCTCCGCGAGCCGGGACCACAGCGCCCGCCCGCTCGCGTGGTCGCCCCGGCTCCACTCCCGCACCACCGCCGGTGTGTCCGCCGCCGTCAGCAGGGCGTCCAGCGACGCGGCGAAGGCGCGCTGCTCGGGGTCGAGGAGGAAACGCATCACCGGCGTCCCTTCGGCAGGCCGAGCAGCCGCTCGGCGATGATGTCGCGCTGGATCTCGTTCGTGCCCGCGTAGAGGGGACCGGCGAGCGCGAAGACGTACCGCTCCGCCCAGTCCGTGCCGGCCAGTTCGCCCTCCGGGCCGAGGAGGTCGAGGGCCGTCTCGTGCAGCGCGAGGTCCAGTTCGGACCAGAAGACCTTGTTCAGGCTCGACTCCGGGCCGACGGCCTCGCCGTCCAGGAAGCGGGAGGCCGCCGCGTAGGTGAAGAGCTGGTAGGCGCGGGCGCCGATCAGGGCGTCGGCGACCCGGTCCCGCGCGGCCGCCGGGCCGCCCCGCTCCCGCCACAGCCCGGCCAGCCGCCGCGCGGAGGCGAGGAAACGGCCGGGGGAGCGGAGCATCAGCCCGCGTTCATTGCCCGCCGTCGACATCGCGATCCGCCAGCCCTGGCCCGGCTGGCCGATCACGTCCTCGTCGGGCACGAAGACCTCGTCGAGGAACAGCTCCGCGAACGCCGGCTTGCCGTCGAGCCGGGCGATCGGGCGGACCGTGACACCAGGAGCCCGCAGGCCGAACATCAGGTAGGTCAGGCCCTGGTGGGGTTTCGGCGCGTCCGGGTCGCTGCGGAACAGGCCGAACGCGCGGTCGGCGAACGCGGCCCGCGACGACCAGGTCTTCTGCCCGCTCAAGCGCCACCCGCCGTCCGTGCGCACGGCCCGCGCCCGCAGCGACGCCAGGTCCGAACCGGCCTCCGGCTCCGACCAGGCCTGCGCCCACACCACCTCACCGCAGGCCATCGGCGGGAGCACCCGCGCCCGCTGCTCCTCGGTGCCGTGGGCGAAGAGCGTCGGGGCGAGCAGATGGATGCCGTTCTGGCCGACCCGGCCCGGCGCGCCCGCCGCGTAGTACTCCTCCTCGAAGAGCAGCCGGCGCACGAGACCCGCGTCCCGTCCGCCGTACTCGGACGGCCAGTCGACCACCGACCAGCGCTCCGCGGCCAACTCCGCCTCCCAGGCGCGGTGCGCAGCGAAGCCCTCCTCCGTCTCCAGGGAGGGCAGCGGCTCACGCGGCACGTGCGCGTGCAGCCACTCCCGCGCCTCGGTGCGGAACTCCTCGTCCGCCGGGGAGAACGCCAGGTCCACGACCGTCCCTCCTTCCCCGGCCGGACTTCCCTAACAAGTGTTTGGTAGGTTAGCGTGAGGCCATGACAGACGTCGAGAGCCCGTCGTACGTGCCCGGCCACGGCCTGCTGGCCGGGCGGACCGCCGTCGTCACCGCGGCGGCCGGCGCGGGCATCGGCGGGGCCACGGCGCGGCGCCTCCTGGAGGAGGGCGCGCGCGTCCTGGTCAGCGACGCGCACGTGCGGCGGCTCAAGGAGTACGAGGCGGAGCTGGCCGGTGATTTCGGCACCGGCGCGGTCTCCGCCGCGCCCTGCGACGTCACCGACGAGACGCAGGTCCGCGCCCTCTTCGACACCGCCGTGCGGGAACACGGGCGGCTCGACGTCGTCGTCAACAACGCCGGGCTCGGCGGCACCGCGGAACTGGCGGACATGACCGACGACCAGTGGACCCGCGTCCTGGACGTGACGCTGAACGGCACGTTCCGGTGCACCCGCGCCGCCCTGCGCCGCATGCGGGAGACCGGCGGCGGCGTGATCGTCAACAACGCCTCCGTCGTCGGCTGGCGCGCCCAGGCCGGACAGGCCCACTACGCCGCCGCGAAGGCGGGCGTGATGGCGCTGACCCGGTGCGCGGCGGTCGAGGCCGCCGCCTACGGGGTGCGGGTCAACGCCGTGGCCCCCAGCCTCGCCCTGCACCCGCACCTGGTGAAGGTGACGACCCCCGAGCTGCTCACCGAGCTGACCGCCCGCGAGGCCTACGGCCGCCACGCCGAACCCTGGGAGGTGGCCAACGTGATCGTGTTCCTGGCCTCCGGCTACTCCTCCTACATGACCGGAGAAGTGGTCTCCGTCAGCAGCCGGCATCCCTAGGGCGACAATGGACCCGTGCCTCCTACGAAGAAGAAACCCCAGGTGACCGCAGTCGAGCCCGCCGCGACCGCCACCCCCGGCGACCGCCGCGGCGAACTCCTCTCCACCGCCGCCGAGGTCTTCGCCGAGCAGGGCTACAACGCCACCACCGTCCGCAAGATCGCGGACCACGCGGGCATGCTCGCCGGCAGCCTCTACTACCACTTCGACTCCAAGGAGTCGATGCTGGAGGAGATCCTGCGCACCTTCCTCGACGAGCTGTGGGACGGCTACGACACCGTCCTGGGCGCCGAACTGGGACCCCGCGAGACGCTGCAGGCCCTGGTCACCGAGTCGTTCCGGGAGATCGACCGGCACCGCGCGGCCGTCGCGATCTACCAGAAGGAGAGCCGGCAGCTGGTGGCGCAGGAGCGGTTCGCGTTCCTCGCCGAGTCGCAGCGCAGGTTCGAGGAGGCCTGGCTGTCCACGCTGGAGCGCGGCGTCGCCGAGCGGGCCTTCCGCGCCGACCTGGACGTCCGGCTCACCTACCGGTTCGTGCGCGACACGGTGTGGGTGGCCGCCTCCTGGTACCGGCCGGGCGGACAGCACAGCCCGGACGAGATCGCCCGGCAGTACCTGTCGATGGTGCTGGACGGGATCGCCGTACGCGAATAACCCCCACTCATCAGGGAGTTGCCATGGCCGAGGCCTACATCGTCGAAGCGGTCCGGACGCCCGTCGGGCGGCGCGGGGGAGGGCTGAGCGCGGTCCACCCGGCCGACCTCGGCGCCCATGTGCTCCGGGAGCTGATGAGCCGCTCGGGCGCCGACCCGGCCGCCGTGGAGGACGTCGTCCTCGGCTGTCTGGACGCGGTGGGGCCGCAGGCCGGGGACATCGCGCGGACCTGCTGGCTGGCGGCCGGGCTCCCCGAGGAGGTGCCGGGCGTCACGGTCGACCGGCAGTGCGGTTCCTCGCAGCAGGCCGTGCACTTCGCGGCCCAGGCCGTGCTGTCCGGCACGCAGGACCTGGTGGTGGCGGGCGGCGTGCAGAACATGTCGATGATCCCCATCGCCTTCGCCACCCGGCAGGCCGCCGAGCCGCTGGGGCTCACCCAGGGCCCGTTCGCGGGCAGCGCGGGCTGGCGGGCCCGGTACGGGGACAAGCCCGTCAACCAGTTCGTGGGCGCCGAGATGATCGCCGCGAAGTGGGGCACCAGCCGGCCGGACCAGGAGGAGTTCGCCCTGCGCTCCCACCGGCGGGCGCTGCGGGCGATCGACGAGGGCCGCTTCGCCCGTGAGACCGTGCCCTACGGGGACGTCACGGCCGATGAGGGCCCCCGCCGGGACACCTCCCTGGAGAAGATGGCCGCGCTCAAGCCGGTCCTCGACGGCGGCACGATCACCGCCGCCTGCTCCTCGCAGGTCTCCGACGGGGCGGCGGCGATGCTGCTGGCCTCCGAGCGGGCCGTGCGCGACCACGGGCTCACGCCCCGCGCGCGTGTGCACCATCTGTCCGTGCGCGGCGAGGACCCGATCCGCATGCTCACCGCCCCCATCCCGGCCACCGCCCACGCCCTGAAGAAGACCGGCATGAGCATCGACGACATCGACCTCGTCGAGATCAACGAGGCCTTCGCGCCGGTCGTCCTGGCCTGGCTGAAGGAGACCGGCGCCGACCCGGAGCGGGTCAACGTCAACGGCGGGGCCATCGCCCTGGGCCACCCCCTCGGCGCCACGGGCGTGAAGCTGATGACCACGCTGCTGCACGAACTGGAGCGCACCGGCGGCCGGTTCGGCCTGCAGACCATGTGCGAGGGCGGCGGCCAGGCCAACGTGACGATCATCGAACGGCTCTGAGCCGCGCCAGCGTCCCGTCGGCCTCCGCCATGATCCGCCCCACCAGCTCCGCGCACGACGGCAGGTCGTCGATCACCCCGGCGACCTGCCCGGACGCCATCACACCCAGATCCGTACGGCCGTCCACCATCGCGGCCCTCAGCAGCATCGGCGTGTTCGCGGCGAGCAGCACCTGACTCCAGGACAGGTCCTTGCCGTGCTTCAGCGCGAGCCCGTCACGGATCATGCGACGCCAGGTCAGCCCCGACAGCCCGCGGAAGCCGGACGCGTGCCGCACCGCCCGCACCAGTGCCCGGCCCCGACCGGAGCGCTCCAGCGCGTCCACCAGCTCCGTCCGCAGCATGCGGTGCGGCAGCCCGTCCACCGCCCTGGTCACCGTCACCTCCCGCACGGTCGCCGCCAGATACCGCGCCTTCACCGCGTCCGGCACGGTCGAGTCCGACGTCAGCAGGAAGCGCGTGCCCATGGCGACGCCCGCCGCCCCGTAGGCCAGCGCCGCGACCAGCCCGCGCCCGTCGAAGAACCCGCCCGCCGCGACGACCGGGATCCGCACCGCGTCCACCACCTGCGGCAGCAGCACGGTCGTGGCCACCTCCCCGGTGTGCCCGCCGCCCTCCGCGCCCTGCACGACCACCGCGTCCGCGCCCCACGCCGCGACCTTCTCCGCATGCCGCCGCGCCCCCACGGTCGGCATGACCACCACGCCCGCCTCCTTGAGCTCGGCGATCAGCTCCCGGGACGGGGCCAGGGCGAAGGAGGCGACCCGGACGCCCTCCTCGACGAGGATCCGCACCCGCTCGCCCGCGTCGGCGGCGTCGGCGCGCAGGTTCACCCCGAACGGCGCGTCGGTGCGCGCCCGGACCTCCCGGACGGCCGCCCGCAGCTGGTCGGGCGTCATCGTCGCGGAGGCCAGGATGCCGAGGGCGCCCGCGTTCGCCGTGGCGGAGACCAGGCGGGGGCCCGCCACCCAGCCCATGCCGGTCTGCACGATCGGATGGCGGACACCGACGAGCCGGGTCAGGGCCGTTTCTTTCACGCGACGACCTCCGAGCCCGAGGCCAGGGCCGTTTCCCTCACGCGGCGACCTCCCGGGCCCGGGCGCCGGCCGGGTCCAGGACCTCCCGGATCAGCCGCAGCTCCTCGGCGGTCGGTTCACGGGTGGCCGGCACCTCGTCCGGGACGGTCAGCTCGAAGCCCGTGGCCTGACTGACCTGCTCCGGCGTGACCCCCGGGTGCAGCGACGCCAACCGCATCGACCGGTCGGAGGTGGCGAAGTCGAAGACGCCCAGGTCGGTGACGACCCGCGGGATGCGGTGGTACCGCGCCCCGGCCGCACGGTCGTACCCGACGCCGCAGACCAGGTCGACCCGCTCGACGAACACGCGCCGGGAGTGCCTCGGGATCCAGTAACTGGTCGGGTTGTTGAGGGTGTTGACGGGGGCGCCGCGCACCCCGAGCAGCTGCCGCCGGGGCCGCTGCCAGTCGCCGATGCAGGAGATGTTCTGGTTGCCGAACCGGTCGAGCTGGCTCGCGCCCATCATCACGTGCCGCCGCCCGCCGGTGACCAGGGCCAGATGCTGCCGGTAGGGCAGCCAGCCCTCCGGTGTCCCGTCCGGGCGGACGAGCAGCGCCTCGCCGTCGGTCAGCAGCAGGTCCGGCGCGAAGGTGAGCCGGGCCAGCCGGGCGCCGAGGGACGGGATCAGGCCCATGGGACTGGCGAGCACCTCGCCGTCGCCCCGCCAGGCCTCGGCGCAGGCGATCACGCAGTACTCGGCGCGGGTGGCCCCCGTCATGACCCCTCCCGGACGGCCGACTGGTACGCCCGCTCGTCCCCGGCGAGGAACCGGGCCGCGAACTCCGGCCAGGGGGTGGTCGCGTACGTCCGCTGGAAGGCCTCGTCCCGGCCGTAGTCGGGCGCGCAGGACGTGAAGTGCGCGCCGTTCGGGGCCTCGACGACACCGGTGACCGTGTGCCGCTTGATCAGCAGCGTCTGGGGCGGGGCGTCCTTCGTCAGCTCCGCCGTGTCGACGATCCGCTCGCAGCTCATGTACGCCGTGTCGGCCGCCGCGCAGAACAGGTCGTCGAAGTACGGGTCGGGGCCCAGGTACTGCCCGTTGCCCGACCGGTCGGCGCGGTTGACGTGCACCAGGGCGGCGTCGAGCCGCAGGGCGGGCATCGCCACGAACGTCTCCCCGTCCTCGTACGGCGAGGTGACCGTCCGCAGGTCCGGGTTGACCCGCATCACGTCCGAGCCGAGCCCCGCCCGCACCGGCAGGAACGGCAGCCGGTTCGCCGCCGCGTGCAGCCCCCACATGAACATCGCCTCGTCGACCTCCGTCAGCGCGAAGGCGCCCCGCTCGCGGGCCGCGCGGTAATGCGGCTCCAGGGGGATCGAGTCGAGGGTGACGAAGGCCGTGACCAGTCGCCGGATCCGCCCGGCCGCGGCCAGCAGGCCCACGTCCGGGCCGCCGTAGGAGACCACGGTGAGATCGGTGATCTCCGACCGGAGCACCGCTCTCACCAGGGCCATCGGCTTGCGGCGCGAACCCCAGCCGCCGATGCCGAGGGTCATGCCGCTGCGCAGCCGGGAGACGACCTCGTCGGCGGTCATCGTCTTGTCGCTCACCTACGCCCCTCCTTCCCGAAGCCGGCCCGCACCCGCTCGCCCACTCCGCTCAGGCCCGCCTCGAAGGTGAAGCCCTGCTCGAAGCGGTAACTGCGGCGCACGTCCACCGGGTCGATGCCGTTGAGCGCGGCCTTCGCCAGGCGGAGCAGCCGGCCGTCCTTGGCGGCGATCTCCCGGGCCAGCTCCAGGGCCGCCGCGCGCAGCTCCCCGCGCGGCACCACCCGCCACACCGAGCCGTGCGCGTGCAGCTCGGCCGCGCTCGCCGTGCGCGCCGTGTAGTACAGGGCCCGCATCAGGTGCTGCGGGACCAGCCGGGCCAGATGCGTGGCCGCGCCCAGGGCGCCCCGGTCCAGCTCCGGCAGCCCGAACACCGCGTCCTCGCTCGCCACGATCGCGTCCGCGTTCCCCACCAGGCCGATGCCGCCGCCCAGGCAGAAACCCTGCACCGCCGCCACGACCGGCACCTCGCACTCGTACACCGCCGCGAAGGCCTCCGCGCAGGCGTGGTTGACGCCGATCAGCGCGCTGTTGCCGTCCCGCTGGAGCTCCTTGATGTCCACGCCCGCGTTGAACCCGCGCCCCTCGGCCGCCAGCACCACGCACCGGACCTCCGGGTCGCGCCCCGCCGCGCGCACCGCGTCGGCCAGCGCGGACCAGCCGGCCACCGGCAGGGCGTTCACCGGCGGGACGTCGACCGTGACGACGGCGATGCCCTTTTCCCCGCACGAGGTGGAGACACCCATGGCCGCATCAGCTACCTTTCCACCAAACGTTTGTTAGGTGGAAGGTAGCAGCGGATGGACCTGGACGGGAAGGTCGCCGTCATCACGGGCGGGACCCGGGGCGTCGGCGCCGGCATCGCACGCGCCTTCGCCCGGGCCGGCGCCCGGGTCGTCGTCTGCGCCCGCCGCCCCCCGGACGTCCCGGCCCCCGGGACCGAGTTCATGCCGCTGGACGTCCGGGACGCCGAGGCCGGCCGGCGCTTCTTCACCGCTCTGCCGCGGCTGGACGTCCTCGTCAACAACGCGGGCGGCGCACCCCCACGCCTGCTCACCGAGGCCGGGCCGGACCGGCACGCGCGCGTGGTCGAACTCAACCTCCTCGCCCCGCTGACCGTGTCCCTCGCCGCGTACGAGCACCTCCGGCGCGCCCGGGGGGCGATCGTCATGATCGGCAGCGTCAGCGGCAGCCGCCCCTCACCCGGCACCGCCGCCTACGGCGCCGCCAAGGCGGGCCTGGAGCACCTCGCCCGCTCGATGGCGGCGGAGTGGGCGCCCGACATCCGGGTCAACACCCTCGTCGTGGGCATGGTCCGCACCGAACTGTCCCACCTCCACTACGGCGACCGGGACGGCATCACCGCCGTCTCCCGCACGGTCCCGCTGGGCCGTCTCGCCGAGCCGTCCGACGTGGGCGCGGCGGCGGTGTTCCTGGCGTCCGACGCCGCCGCGTACATCAGCGGGGCGAGCCTGCTCGTGCACGGGGGCGGAGAGCGGCCGGCGTTCCTGGACGCGGCGAACGCCAGCCCTGGGCCGGTAGCCGACCGAGGAGAGCCGACATGAGCGGAATCTGTGAGGGGCGGGTCGTCGCCGTCACGGGCGCGGGCCGCGGGCTCGGCCGGGCCCACGCCCTGGCGTTCGCGGCCGAGGGAGCGCTGGTGGTCGTCAACGACCTCGGCGTGGGCCTCGACGGCACCCCCGGCCCCGACGGCCCCGCCGCCCGGGTCGCCGAGGAGATCCGTGCGCGGGGCGGCGAGGCCGTGCCGCACGGCGGCGACATCGCCACCACCGAGGGCGCCGCCTCACTCGTCCGCACGGCCCTGGAGACGTACGGCCGGCTCGACACCCTCGTCAACAACGCGGGCTTCCTGCGCGACCGCATGCTCGTCAACCTCGACGAGGACGACTTCGACGCCGTCGTACGCGTCCACCTCAAGGGCCACTTCCTGCCCCTGAAGCACGCCGCCGCCCACTGGCGGGCCGAGGCCAAGGCGGGCCGCCGCCCCGAGGCGAGGATCGTCAACACCAGCAGCGGAGCCGGCCTGCTCGGCTCGGTCGGACAGGGCAACTACAGCGCCGCGAAGGCCGGGATCGTCGCCCTGACACTGGTCGCCGCGGCCGAACTGCGCCGCTACGGCGTCCAGGCCAACGCGATCGCCCCCGCCGCCCGGACCCGCATGACGGAACACACCTTCGCCGACACCATGGCCGCCCCCGACGCGGGCTTCGACGCGATGGCCCCGGAGAACGTCTCCCCCCTGGTGGTCTGGCTCGGCTCGGCCGCGAGCGCCGGGGTGACCGGCCGGGTCTTCGAGGCGGAGGGGGGCCGGATCACGGTGATGGACGGGTGGCGGCGGGGGCCGAGTGCGGACAAGGGCGGGCGCTGGTCTCCGGCGGAGGCGGGGGAGCGCACACGGAAGCTGCTGGCCGAGGCCGAACCGCCGGAGGCCGCCTACGGGGCATGAGCGCACGCCCCGACCGCGCCTCATCCTCCATCACACCCCCCGGCGCACAGCTCACGTATCGCACTCCAGCACGCTCCGGCACAACGCGCACCGCGCCCGAACGCGCCCCCGCACCGGCACCCTGATCCGCTGATGACACGTCGGACAGGGGAACGACACCCGCAACCGGCCGCCCCCGTCCGGGGAGAACGCGTACCGCACCCCCGGCTGCGGCGGCCCCGCCGACGCGTGCCGCCGGTCCCTGGCGTACCTCCGCCGCCCCGCCCACCCCGCCGCGGTCAACGGCGGCTGCTGCCCGTCGCGACGGGCCAGCTCCCTGCCCTTCACGTACGCCGTGTACGCCTGCGGACTGGTGAACCACACCGACGGGTCCTCCCCGAACAGCAGCGCCCGCTTGGCCAGCACGTACCCGAACTCCTCCGGCGTGAGATACCCCAGCTTCTGCGACGACGCCCCGTCCTCCCGGTACGCGTCCAGCAGCAGCCACCCCGCGCCCAGGTACGTCGTCGCCGTGTCCGTCAGGATCTCGTTGTCCCGCACCCCCGGGAAGGACAGGTCCAGCCGGTGCAGGTACACGTGCATCACCTCGTGCGCGAGGGCCGCCCCGATGTCCCGCCGATGCGTACGGAACCGGTCGTTCAGCTCCACGAAGTACTCCGGCCCGGCCGCGAGCTCGACGTTCGCCGCGTGCCGCATCTCCCGGAAGCTCACGATCAGCCGCGCGTCCGGCAGCCGGTAGTGCCGCACCAGCTCCCGCGCCACCCGCTGCGCCCCCAGATACAGGTCGTCGGTGTCGCCGAACGCCACGTCGGCCGGGAGCACGCTGGTCGCGAACGTCTGGATCGTGTCGTACGACAGCCGCCTGTACAGCGCCGTGATCGCGGCCCGCACCGTCTCCAGATGCGGGTAGCCGTGCTCGACCGGCCCGTCGTTGGCCACGCCTCACCCCCAAGACGCCCCTCACCGACTCCACTGTACGAGCCCACGCCGCGCCCCGGACCGGCCCCGCCGCGGCGAAAACCGGTCGTCCTGCCCCGGGGCCGCTGGCAGAATCCGGGCCGTGACCAGCGAACAGCGCTCCGTGGCCGACGCGCTCCAGGTGGGCGGCCAGGACGACGACCTCGAAAAGCGGCTCGACGAGGAACTCACCGCCTTCAACACCGCCGCCGCCGACGGCGCCCCCACCGAACCCCTCTCCGTCCGCGCCACCGACGCAACCGGCGACCTGGTCGGCGGCCTCACCGCCTGGACCTGGGGCAGCCTGTGCTCGGTGGACATGCTCTGGGTGCGCGAGGACCAGCGGCACGCCGGCTGGGGCAGCCGCCTGATGCGCGCCGCGGAG
Organism: Streptomyces sp. NPDC006140; assembly: GCF_040628815.1. Taxonomy (NCBI): domain Bacteria; kingdom Bacillati; phylum Actinomycetota; class Actinomycetes; order Kitasatosporales; family Streptomycetaceae; genus Streptomyces; species Streptomyces sp. NPDC006140. The sequence goes on from NZ_JBEXTS010000001.1 coordinate 951,288, forward strand.
ACCGAGGCCGTCCGGCGCGGCTGCACCGACATGATCGTCTCCACGTACAGCTTCCAGGCCCCCGGCTTCTACCCGCGGCTCGGCTACCGCGAACGGGCCCGCATCGAGGGCGTGCCCGGAGGCCACGAGGACGTCTACTTCCACAAGCGGCTCGCCCCGGCCGATGCGTGAGACACCCTGCGGCCGCCCGGCCCCCGCCCTCTACGCTGACCCTCCATGACCACCAGCAACACCGCCACCGGTGACGTCGACCCCGCCGTCCGCGAGGAACTCGCCCGGCTGCGCGACAGCATCGACAACATCGACGCCGCCGTCGTCCACATGCTCGCCGAGCGCTTCAAGTGCACCCAGCAGGTCGGCCTCCTCAAGGCGCGGCACCAGCTGCCGCCCGCCGACCCGGCGCGCGAGGCCCGCCAGATCGCCCGGCTGCGCGCCCTCGCCGAGAACGCCAAACTGGACCCGGCCTTCGCGGAGAAATTCCTCAACTTCATCGTCGCCGAGGTGATCCGCCACCACGAGCGCATCGCCGACGAGGCACTCAACGGCGCCGCGACCGCCGGTAACTGACCTCGGGGGTGGTGACACGGCGCCCCGGGCGGTGCATGCTGCGCTGTGCACAGCATGTCAGCTGACGAGCACTGCCCGTCAGTGTCCCGCATTACTCTGGTCCTCCACGAGGGAGGGGCGCCGGGCCATGCCGTCGGATACCAGGATCCTCATCGTCGACGACCACGAGGACACGCTGTACGCGCTGGAGAGCGCCCTGGCCCCGCTGGGCTACCAGCTCGCCCGGGCCACCAGCGGCGACGAGGCACTCAAGCAGGTCCTCCGCGGCCAGGTCGGCCTGCTCCTGCTCGACGTGCGCATGCCCGGCGTCAGCGGACTGGAGGTCGTGCGCTACATGCGGCGCGTCGAACAGACCCAGCACATCCCCGTCATCCTGCTCACCGGCTTCGGCGCCGACCACGAACTCACCACCGCCGCCTTCGGACTCGGCGTCGCCGACCTCGTCCTCAAACCCGTGGACCCCTGGGCCCTGCGCACCAAGGTCCGCTACCTCTTCGACACCCACCGGCGCCACCTCGCCCTGGAACGGGAGGTGCGCCGGCTGCGCTCCGTCGTCCGCGAGCACACCGAGATCACCGCGCACCCCCCGCGCCCCGGCCTGCCCCGTCCGGACGCGCGCGTGCCGACCCAGCGACCCATGGGGGCGCACGCCGGGGAGCTCGAAAAAGACCGCACATAGACCGGACATTGGGCACGTACCGATCCGCCTCTGTGCCTTGCCCCTGCCATCAGGCAGCATGTCCTGCATGTCCGTACTGACGCGCGACGAAGCGCAGACCCGAGCAGAGCTCCTCGACGTCCACCGCTACACGATCGAACTCGACCTGACCAGCGGCGACGACACCTTCGGCTCCCGCACCGCGATCAGGTTCAGCGCCCGCGCGGACGGGGACACCTTCGTCGAGGTCAAGCCCGCCGAGCTGCGCTCCGTCACCCTCGACGGACAACCCCTGGACCCCGAAGCCCTCGACGGCAACCGGCTCCCCCTGAAGAACCTCACCGCCGGCGAGCACGAACTGCGCGTCCACGCCCACATGCGCTACTCCCGCACCGGCGAAGGCATGCACCGCTTCACCGACCCCACCGACGGCGCGACCTACGTCTACACACAGCTCTTCCTGGACGACGTCCAGCGCGTCTTCGCCGCCTTCGACCAGCCCGACCTGAAAGCCGTCTTCGAACTGTCCGTGAAGGCCCCCGAGGACTGGACCGTCCTCGCCAACGGCATCACCGAGCACACCGGGAACGGCCTCTGGCAAGCCGCCCCCACGCCGCTGATCTCCACCTACCTCGTCGCCGTCGCCGCCGGCCCCTGGCACTCCGTGCGCACCGAACACCGCGGCCTGCCCTTCGGCATCCACTGCCGCCGCTCCCTGGCCCCTTACCTGGACACGGACGCCGACGAACTCTTCGAGATCACCCGGCAGTGCTACGACCGCTACCACGAGAAGTTCGACGAGCCCTACCCCTTCGACTCCTACGACCAGGCGTTCGTCCCCGAGTTCAACGCCGGCGCCATGGAGAACCCCGGACTGGTCACCTTCCGCGACGAGTTCGTCTACCGCTCCGCCGTCACCGACACCGAGCGCCAGACCCGCGCCATGGTCATCGCCCACGAGATGGCCCACATGTGGTTCGGCGACCTCGTCACCCTCAAGTGGTGGGACGACATCTGGCTCAACGAGTCCTTCGCCGAGTACATGGGCTACCAGACCCTCACCGAAGCGACCCGCTTCACCGACACCTGGACCGACTTCGGCGTCGCCCGCAAGTCCTGGGGCTACGACGCCGACCAGCGCCCCTCCACCCACCCCGTCGCCCCCGAAGCCGTCGACGACACCGCCTCCGCGCTGCTCAACTTCGACGGCATCTCCTACGCCAAGGGCGCCAGCGCCCTGCGGCAACTGGTCGCCTGGCTCGGCGAGAAGGACTTCCTCGCCGGCATCAACACCCACTTCGCCCGGCACAAGTTCGCCAACGCCACCCTCGCCGACTTCATCGACAACCTCGCGAGCGCCACCGAACGCGACGTCCACGCCTGGGCCGACGCCTGGCTGCGCACCACCGGCGTCGACACCCTCACCCCGCGCGTCGCCCCCGGCGAACACGGCACCTGCGCCCTCACCGTCGACCGCGCCGGCAGCCGCCCCCACCGCATCGCCGCCGGCCTGTACGACCGGGACCTCGGCGACGACGGCGGACACCTCGTCCTGCGCGAACGCCTCCACCTGGACCTCCCGCAGAGCGCCCCCCACCCCATCGGCAAGCGGCCGGCCCTGCTCCTCCTCAACGACGGCGACCTCACCTACGCCAAGGTCCGCTTCGACCCCGAGTCCTTCGAGACCGTCCGCAAGGACCTGTCCGGCCTGCCCGAGCCGCTCACCCGCGCGGTCGTCTGGAACGCCCTGCGGGACGCCGTCCGCGACGGCGAACTCGCCCCCGCCGCCTACCTGGAGACGGCCCGCGCCCACCTCCCCCTGGAGACGGACCTCGCCATCGTCCAGGGCGTGCTGGCCTTCGCGTCCACGCACATCGCCGACCGCTACGTCACTCCCGAGGAGCGGCCCGCCGCCCTCGCCACCCTCTCCGAGCTGTGCCGCGACCTCATCCGCCGCACCGAGGACGGCGACAACCCCGGCCTGCGCCTGATCGCCGTACGCCACCGCATCGACGTGGCCGCCCACCCCGACACCATCGCCGCCTGGCTCGCCGACGGCACCGTCCCCGGCGGCCCGGAGCTCGACCCCGAGCTGCGCTGGCGCGTCCTCGCCCGGCTCGCCGTCCTCGGCGCGACCGACGAGACCGCCATCGCCGCCGAACTCGACCGCGACCCGAGCGCCACCGGCCAGGAGGGCGCCGCCCGCTGCCGGGCCGCCCTGCCCGACCCGGAGGCCAAGGCCCGTGCCTGGGAGGCGATGTTCGCCTCCGACGAGCTGTCCAACTACCTCTTCACCGCCACGGCAGCCGGCTTCTGGCAGCCGGAACAGGCCGACCTGGTGCGGGAGTACGTGCCGCGCTACTACGCCGACGCGGTCGCCGTCGCCGACCGCCGCGGCCCCGCCATCGCCGGGGCCGTCGGCCGCGACGCCTTCCCCGCCCACGCCGTCGACACGGACAACCTCCGCCTCGGCGAGGAGTGCCTGCGCGACGCCGACCCCGTCCCCGCCCTGCGCCGCAAACTCATCGACCAACTCGACGACCTGTCCCGCGCGCTACGCGTCCAGGGCAGCCGAACCGACCAGGAGCCCCAGAACACCTAGGACCTGACGCCCCGGACGAACGGCCACGGACCGCACCCCGAGCCCCGGCACCCCGGCCGCCTCACCTGCCGATCCGCGCAGGGCCTGGGCGCTGTGGGGGCGGGCGCGCCGGGGTGACCCGGGCCCGGCCTCGGGGTGCTGTGTGTTGCGGGCGCCGCCGATGACCGCAGGCCCCGCCTCGGTGGTGCCGAGGGTGGGGGCGCCCCTGGAGGTGGCCCCGCCCCGGGGCGCTGTCGGTAGGGGGAGCCACCGGGGGCCACCCCCCCCCGCCCTGGTGGCGCTGTGGTGACGGGCGCCCTGGGCGCGACCCCACGCCCCGTCCCGGACCCGTGCGGCTCCGACACGTTTTCCCCGTACGGACGTACCTCCACCCGGGTCCCGTCGTTGGGCTATTCGGGCGTGCCGCCCCGCGCCCCGGAGGACAGCCCATGAGCACGCCGCCCCTCGCCTCAGGCCCAGCAGGCCCGTACGCCCTGCGCCCGTTGCTCGACACCGTGCTCGACGCGCTGGACACCGGCGCCCGGATCCGGGGCGGGCCACTGCCGGCGGGCGGGCCGGACGCGGTCGCCGCGCGCCTGCGGGAAGCCGTGGGCGAAGTCCTGCCCGACCACGGCGACCCACACGCCCTGCGCACCCTGGTCCACGCCTTCGCCGAGGGCGCCGCCGACCCGGCCCACCCCCTGTGCGCCGCCCACCTCCACTGCCCGCCCCTCGCCGTCGCCACCGCCGCCGACCTCGCCGCCTCCGCCCTCAACCCGTCCCTGGACTCCTGGGACCAGGCCCCGGCCGCCTCGGAACTGGAGGCGATGGTCACAGCGGCACTGGCCAGAGAGATCTACGGCTCCGGACAGAGCGGACCCCCCGACTCCGTCATCACCACCGGCGGCACCGAATCCAACCAACTCGCCCTGCTCCTCGCCCGGGAGGCCTGCGGCGGCACCCCACGGCTCGTCGTCGGGGCGAACGCCCACCACTCGCTCCCACGCGCCGCCTGGCTCCTCGGACTGCCCGAACCCGTCGTCGTCCCCGCCCCGGACGGAACGATCGACCCCACCGCGCTCGACGCGGTCCTCACCCGCCTGCCCGGCCCCCTGCTCGTCGCCGCCACCGCCGGCACCACCGACGCCGGACACATCGACCCCCTGCCCGAGATCGCCGCCCGCTGCACCGCCCACGGCGCCCGGCTGCACATCGACGCCGCCTACGGCGGAGGCCTCCTCTTCAGCGACCGGCACCGCACCCGCCTCACCGGCCTCGACGCCGCCGACACCGTCACCCTCGACCTGCACAAACTCGGCTGGCAACCGGTCGCCGCAGGCCTCCTCGCCGTCCGGGACGCACACGACCTCACCGCCCTGCGGCAGCGCGCCGACTACCTGAACGCCACCGACGACACCGAGGCCGGACTGCCCGACCTCCTCGGCCGCTCCCTGCGCACCACCCGCCGCCCCGACGTCCTCAAACTCGCCGTCACCCTCAAGACCCTCGGCCGCCACGGCCTCGGCACACTCGTCGACCAGGTGTGCGCCCGCGCCCGCGAGTTCGCCGCCCTCGTCCACGAACACCCCGGCTTCGAACTGCACGCCCCGCCCGTCATCAGCACGGTCCTGTTCCGGCCCGCGGACGCCCCCGACACCACCGTCGCCGCCGTACGCCGCGCACTCCTCACCGACGGCCGCGCCGTCCTCGGCCGGGCCCGCCTCGACGGCCGGCTCTGGCTCAAGGCCACCCTCCTCAACCCCGTCACCGGCCCCGACGACCTGGCCGCCCTGCTGCACCTCGTGGCAGCGCGCCGAGCGACACTCGCGGAAGGACACACCCCCCGATGAACCCCCCACCGACCCCCGACCCCACCCCGACGCCCCACCCCCACCACGAGCCCGACGCCCCCCGCGATCTCGTCGGCGTCGGCATCGGCCCCGCCAACCTCTCCCTCGCCGCGCTCGCCCAGCCCCTGCGCGACCTCGACACCGTCTTCTACGAGCAGCGCCCCGCCTTCGCCTGGCACCCCGGCCTGCTCATCGAAGGCGCCACCATCCAGGTCCCGTTCCTCGCCGACCTGGTCACCCTCGCCGACCCCACCAGCCCCTGGACCTTCCTCAACTGGCTCAGGTCCCGCGAGCGGCTCTTCCCCTTCTACTTCGCCGAGCGCTTCCACATCCAGCGCGCCGAGTACGACGCCTACTGCCGCTGGGTCGCGGAGAACCTCCCCGGCCTGCACTTCGGCCACCAGGTCGACGCCGTCCGCTGGAACCCCGAACGCGACCTGTTCGAAGTCGACTTCACCCAGCTCGACACCGACGGCGAAGCAGAGGCCCTAGGCCGGACGTACACCCGCAACGTCGTCCTCGGCATCGGCACCGAGCCCTACGTCCCCGACCCCCTCAAACCCCTCGCCGAGGCCCCCGGCGTCCCGGTCCTGCACGCCGCCGACTACCTCGACCACCGCGCCGCCCTCCTCGCCGCCGAACACGTCACCGTCGTCGGCATCGGCCAATCCGGCGCCGAGATCTTCCTCGACCTGCTCCGCAACCGGCCCGCCGGACGCGAGAAACTGCACTGGCTCGGCCGCAGCGAGGCCTTCGCCCCCATGGAGTACTCCAAGCTCGGCCTGGAGCACTTCACCCCCGACCACACCCGCTACTTCCACGCCCTGCCCGAGACCGCCCGCGACCGGCTCGTCGCCGGACAGTGGCAGCTCCACAAGGGCATCGACGCCGGCACCATCGCCGCCATCCACGACGAGCTCTACCGCCGCACCCTGCACGGCGGCTGGCCCGACGCCGTCCTCACCCCGGGCGTCCGCGTCCGCACCGCCGGCCGCGTCGCCACGACCAAGGTCGAACTGCACCTGGAACACGCCCGCCAGGACAGCCGCTCCCGCCTCACCACCGACGCCGTCGTCCTCGCCACCGGCTACCGCGAACGCCCCCTCGACCGCGTCCTCGCCGGCCTCGACCCCTACATGCGCCGCGACAGCCAGGAACGCCCGCGCGTCGACGAGGACCACCGGCTCGTCCTCGACCCGTCCGTCTCCGGCTCGGTGTACGTCCAGAACGCCGAGACCCACACCCACGGCGTCGGCACACCCGACCTCGGCCTCACCGCCTGGCGCGGCGCGATCATTCTCAACTCCCTGACCGGCAGGGAGGCCTACCGACTCCCGAGCCGCACCGCCTTCACCACCTTCGGCCTCACCCAGCGGCAACAGGTGCCGCCGCCCCGCGAGGCACCGGCCCTGACGCCGCTCGTCGACGACCGAAGGTGACGAGGCTCCGGACAGGCTCTAGAAGACGGGCGTGCCCTCCCGCGTGAGCTTCCAGTCCACCGCGGCGAACTCGGCCGGATCGATCGACCCCTTCGCCTTCACCCAGGCGATCATGGTGTTGCGGATCTCGTCCGAGTTCGACCACAGCAGCGGCGCGGCGGCGACATGCGGGAAGTTCCCGCCGCCGTTGGCCCGGTAGTTGTTCACCGCGAACACGAACTTCGCGTCGTCCGCCAGCGGCTGCCCCTCGAACCGCACGTTCGTCACCCGCGACCCGGCCGGCTTCGCGATGTCGATCTCGTACGACAGACCGCTCACCACGTCGTAGTTGTAGTCCGGCGTCCCGCCCGCGTTCGTCAGCTTCGCCGGGTCCACCGCGGCACCCGGCGCCGTCTGCACGAAGTAGTTCGCCGAGTACTCCAGGTACGCCTTCATCTGCGCGCCCGTCATCAGCCGCGCCTCCAGCGTGTTCTCGAAGACGTACAGACCCGCCACGTCCCGGATCGTCACCTCGCCCGCCGGGATCCGGGCACTGCGCGAGAAGCACGCCGCCTGCGACAGCACCGGCAGCGCGGCGTGCTCCGTGCCCGCCAGCGCCTGCTTCACCGTGTCCGCCTGGATGTGGTTGATCAGGTCGATGATCGGCACGTCCTTGTACGGCGCCTCGGCCGACGTCATCTCCGCCGCGTTCGTGCCGATGACCTGGTTGACGTACGCCACGACCTTCTCGTGCTCGTCCGACAGCAGCCGCACGATCTCCGGGTCCTCCTCCACGGTGTTGGAGTTCAGGACCTGCGCGCCGACCTTCTCGACCTTCCAGCAGCCCTTCTCCCAGACCAGCTCGAAGTCGAACAGCGTCAGCCGCTGCCCCCACTTCAGCGGCTCCGACAGCACGACCTGCTTGCCCGTCTTCTTGTTCGTCACGAAGTACTCGGGGATCTCCGTGTGCGCGTGCCCCACCAGGATCGCGTCGATGCCCGGCACCTGCTCCGCCACCAGACCGGCCGCGTTCTCGATGTACGGAAGCTGGTCACCGTAGGACGACGTCCCCGACGAACCGCTGTGCGCCGAGACGATCACGACGTCCGCGCCCATCGACCGCAGCTTCGGCACCCACTTCGCCGCCTGCTCCTCCAGACCCGGGAACGTCATCTTCCCCTGCACGTTCGCCTTGTCCCAGATCGCGATGCCCGGGTTGGTCAGCCCCAGCACCGCCACCTTCACGTCCCGCCCGAACGGCGTGCGCAGCCGGTGCATGCTGTACGGCGGGAACGCCGGGCGCAGCGTCTTCGCGTCCAGCGCGTTGGCGCCCAGCAGCGGGAAACGGCACTGCTGCTCGAACTTCCGCAGCACCGGGATGCCGTAGTTGAACTCGTGGTTGCCGAGCGCCGCCGCGTCGTAGTCCATGGCGTTCATCGCCTGCGCCATCGGATGCACCGGGCCGCCCTCGGCAGTGATCGGGTCCACTTTGGCGTAGTAGTACGACAACTGCGTGCCCTGGATGGTGTCGCCCGCGTCGATGAGCAGCGTGTTGCCGCGGCCCTTCTCCGCACGGACCCGGTTCACCAGGGTGGAGACCTTCGCGAGACCGACGTCGTTGTGCGCCTTGTCGTCGAACTCCTTGTCCGTGAAGTAGTCCCAGTTGAAGACGTTGCCGTGCAGGTCCGTCGTCCCCATCACGGTGAACGCGTACCGCTTCGCGCGTCCCCGCGAGCCGTCCCGCGCCTCGGCCGCCTGAGCGCCCGGCGCCCCGACCGCACCGGCCACTGCCACCCCCGCCCCGGTCACGGCGGACTTCTCCAGGAACTTCCGGCGGTTCAACGGCATGGCTGGCACTCCTCGCGGAAACTGTGAACAACGCGCGTGGACAACGCGCGTAGATTCTGACCCGTGCATGACCGGCAGCAACAGCCCCGGCAGGTTGCGATTAGATGACTCGGATCACCGACTCCAGGCCTCCGGCCAGCCAAGACATGACAGAGTGGGGCGTATGACCACGCCCGCCGGAGATGCCACCCAGCCCGCCGTCCCCTACGGCACGCCCGACGCCCCGCGCATCGCCGTCCGCGGCGAGGCCCGCCTCGAAGTCGACCCCGAGATCGCCCGCATCGGCATCACCGTCGCCGCCCGCGGCCGCGACCGCCGCTCCGCCCTCGATGACCTCACCCGCCGCAACGCCGTCGTCCTCGACCTCGTCAAGTCCTACGGCGACGCCGTCGAACGACTGGAGACCGGCGCCTTCTCCATCACCCCCGAACTCACCAAACACGGCCGCGGCGAACGCGTCCGCACCTACCACGGCAGCGTCCACGTCACCGCCGAACTCACCGACTTCACGGCCCTCGGCGAACTCACCACCCGCCTCGCCGACCTCGAACTCACCCGCGTCGACGGCCCTTGGTGGGCCCTGCGCCCCGACTCACCCGCCCACCGCGAAGCCCGCAAGAAAGCCGTGACGGAAGCCGTCCAACGCGCCCGCGAATACGCCGAGGCGCTCGGCACCACCCTCTCCGCCCTCGTCGAACTCGCCGACATCGGCGCGGAGAGCAGCCCGCCCGCCTACCCCCAGGCCCCCGGCCGCATGCGCTCCGCCGGCTACGGCGCCGCCGCCGAAAGCGCCCCCGCCGCACCCCTCGACCTCGAACCCCAACGCCAGCGCGTCCACGCCCAGATCAACGCCCGCTTCACGATGGTGCCGCCGCGGCTGTAAGCCCCACGGGGAAACGAATCGAAATTCCGAATACGCGAACGAATTCCCCCGGGGTGCTCATCGGAGCACCCCGCCGCACAATTCAACACTTGTCAATAACACTTCACGCAAAGTCTGTTGAGTAGTCATGCACGGCCAATTCTCTACCCGCCGGTAACTCATAGGCTCGGACCTATGCGCCGAGCGAAGATCGTCTGCACCCTTGGACCCGCCACCGACTCGTACGACCAGATCAAAGACCTGGTCGACGCCGGAATGGACGTAGCCCGCTTCAACCTCAGCCACGGCGAACACGCCGAACACGAGGAGCGCTACCACCGGGTCCGCAAGGCCGCCGACGAAACCGGCCGCAGCGTCGGCCTCCTCGCCGATCTTCAAGGCCCGAAAATCCGCCTCGGCCGCTTCACCGAAGGCCCCGTACTCCTCGAACGCGGCGACACCTTCACCATCACCGTCGAAGACGGCACCGAAGGCGACGGCCACATGTGCGGCACCACCTACGCCGGCCTCGCCGACGACGTCACCCCCGGCGAACGCGTCCTCGTCGACGACGGCAGAGTCTGCCTCGAAGTCACCCAGGTCGACGGCCCCCGCGTCCACACCACCGTCATCGAAGGCGGCGTCATCTCCGACCACAAGGGCCTCAACCTCCCCGGCGTCGCCGTCTCCGTCCCCGCGCTGTCGAAAAAGGACGAGGACGACCTCCGCTGGGCCCTGCGCACCGGCTTCGACGTCATCGCCCTCTCCTTCGTCCGCAGCGGCCGCGACATCCAGGACGTCCACCGCATCATGGACGAGGAAGGCCGCCGCCTCCCCGTCATCGCCAAAGTCGAAAAACCCCAGGCCGTCCAGAACATCGACGACATCGTCGCCGCCTTCGACGGCATCATGGTCGCCCGCGGAGACCTCGGCGTCGAAATGCCGCTCGAACAGGTCCCGATCGTCCAGAAGCGCGCGATCAAACTGGCGAAGCGCAACGCCAAACCGGTCATCGTCGCCACCCAGATGCTCGACTCCATGATCGACAACGCCCGCCCGACCCGCGCCGAAGCCTCCGACGTCGCCAACGCCGTCATCGACGGCACCGACGCGGTGATGCTCTCCGGCGAGACGAGCGTCGGCAAACACCCGATCGAAACGGTCCGCACGATGGCCCGCATCGTCGAGGCTGCGGAGGAGGACATCCTGGCGAAGGGCCTCCCTCCCCTGACGGAACGCAACAAGCCCCGCACCCAGGGCGGCGCGGTGGCCCGGGCGGCGGCAGAAATGGGCGACTTCCTGGGCGCGAAGTTCCTCGTCGCCTTCACCCAGTCCGGCGACACCGCCCGCCGCCTCTCCCGCTACCGCTCGCCGATCCCCCTCCTCGCCTTCACCCCCGACCAGGCGACCCGCTCCCAGCTCGCCCTGACATGGGGCGTCGAGACGTTCCTCGGCCCGGAGGTCGGCTCGACGGACGCGATGGTCGACCAGGTGGACGAACTCCTCCTCCGCTACGGCCGCTGCGCCAAGGGCGACACGGTCGTCATCACGGCCGGCTCCCCGCCCGGGGTGTCGGGCTCGACGAACATGGTCCGCGTCCACCACATCGGAGAGGACGACAGCCCGCGGTAGGGCGCCGTCAGTACTTGGGGCCTACGTGGGCGTCCATGAGGGCTACGGAGGCTTTGCGGGCGATGGAGATGTTGAACGGGTCGCTCGCACGAGCAAGCGTGCTCCACTCGACTCCGACCAGGTCGAGTGCGTCCGTGAACAGCCTCCGGATGTCGTCCGACTTGTTGGAGAAGAAGTAGCGCGGGTATTCGTAGCGCTTGCGCTTACCGGCGACCATGCGGGTCGTCCAGTTGGTGATCCGGCAGCCGTCGGAGTGGATGAGCCCGCGGATGAACTCCCAGGGGTGGGCGTCGACGATGGCCTGTTGCCAGGGTTCGAGGGCGATCCGGCGTTCATGCTTCTTGCCGGGGCCGTGCTGCGGAAAAAGGCAGTGCAGATGCTTCGAGTAGACCTTGACATTGCGGCAGCCGGTCTTGCGGACACGGCAGACGGAATTGTCGGGGAAGACCGCGCGCATGGCCTGTTCGCAGTCGTCCATGAGCCCTGGCCATGCCTCCGTGCAGGTGATCATGAGGTTGGGCACGCGGTGCTCGGAGTAGTGGCTGATGTGGCCGTCGCCGAGGTAGAGGCCGAGCAGATAGGAGTATGCGGGCTCGTCGAGCCCCCTCCCGTCGCAGCGGGGACACTTCGGGTCGTGCCTGCCGGGGGACTCGCCGCGTCGTGCCAGGTCCAGGTGCTTCCAGTAGCCGATCGTCCCTGCGGGCACCTTCAGGCTGCGGGCGACATCTGCGTTTTTCGCGCCGGCGCGCAGCAGTGTGACGGCCGTCAGTCGCACCTCAGTACTGTGAACGTTCATACGGACACGGTGCGTCACTGATCGCGACGGTGGGCAGCAAAAAGCGGAGAACCACGCGAACGTGATCCTCCGCTTTACTTGTGGTGCCGGGTGCGGGACTCGAACCCGCACGTCCTCTCGGACAGATGTGTTTGAGACATCAGCGTCTGCCTGTTCCGCCAACCCGGCGACAGCACTGATCGGGAGTGTACCCGGTAAGTGCTGCCGACTTCAGCTAGGTACGCTCTTGGGAGCAGTACCGGCCTGCCCCTACCAAGGAGCCCACGTGAGCGCCCCCGAGTCGCCCCAGCCTGTTGACGTGCCTGATGAGGACAAGTCGCACGTGCCTCCGATGACGACGCGGGTCGTCATCGCCGAGGACGAGGCCCTGATCCGGCTCGATCTCAAAGAGATGCTGGAGGAGGAGGGCTACACCGTCGTCGGTGAGGCCGGTGATGGTGAGCAGGCCGTGGAGCTGGCCCGTGAGCACCGCCCCGACCTGGTGATCCTGGACGTGAAGATGCCGAAGCTCGACGGCATCTCCGCGGCGGAGAAGATCGCCGAGGAGAGCATCGCGCCGGTGCTGATGCTGACCGCGTTCTCGCAGCGCGACCTCGTGGAGCGTGCGCGGGACGCCGGTGCCATGGCGTACCTGGTGAAGCCGTTCAGCAAGACGGACGTCGTCCCGGCGATCGAGATGGCCGTCTCGCGGTTCACGGAGCTGAAGGAGCTGGAGAAGGAGGTCGCCGACCTCACGCTCCGGCTGGAGACGCGCAAGCTGGTGGACCGGGCGAAGTCGATCCTGCAGACGGAGTACGGGCTGACGGAGCCGGCGGCGTTCCGGTGGATCCAGAAGACGTCGATGGACCGCCGTATGTCGATGCAGCAGGTCGCGGAGGCGGTCATCCAGGACGCCGAGGAGAAGAAGGCCAACAAGGGCTGAGCAGTACGAAGAGGCCCGCCTCCCTTCCGTACGGAGGGCAGGCGGGCCTCTTCGTATGCGGCCGGGACCTCAGTCCTCGCCCAGGTACGCCTTGCGTACCGACTCGTCGTGCAGCAGGTCCTGCCCCGTCCCGGACAGGACGACGTTGCCGACCTCCATGACGTGGCCCTGGTCCGCCAGGGACAGCGCGGCCTGGGCGTTCTGTTCGACGAGGAGGATGGTCGTGCCCTGGGCCTTCAGCTCGGAGATCGTCGCCATGATCTTCTGCATCATGATCGGGGAGAGGCCCATGGAGGGCTCGTCGAGCATGAGGAGCTTGGGCTGGGACATCAGGGCGCGGCCCATGGCGAGCATCTGCTGCTCACCGCCGGAGAGGGTGCCCGCGGCCTGGTTGCGGCGTTCCCCGAGGATGGGGAACAGGTCGTACGCCTTCTGGATGTCCTTTTCGATGCCGTCCTTGTCCTTCCGCAGGAAGGCACCGAGCTGGAGGTTTTCGAAGATGGTGAGGCGGGGGAAGATGTGCCGGCCTTCGGGGGAGTGGGCGAGTCCGAGGGCGACGATCTTGTGGGCGGGGACTCCGTTGAGGGGTTTGCCGTCGAAGAGGATCTTCCCGGACGTCGGCTTGAGCAGGCCCGACAGCGTGCGCAGGGTCGTCGTCTTGCCGGCGCCGTTGGTGCCGATGAGGGTGACGACCTGGCCGGCTTCGACGCTGAAGGAGATGCCTTTGACGGCTTCGATCTTGCCGTAGGAGACCCGGAGGTCTTCGACCTCGAGGAGTGCGGTCACTTGGCTTCTCCCTTGGTGCTGCTGGTGGTGCTGGTCGCGTCGGCGGCGGCTTCGGCGGCCTCGACCTCGGCGGCTTCGGCTTCTCCGGGGTCGCCTTCGAAGGGTTCGCCGAGGTAGGCGGCGACGACGCGTTCGTCGGCCTGGACGACGTCGGGGGTGCCTTCGACGAGCTTCTCGCCCTGGACGAGGACGGCGACGCGGTCGCTCAGGTTGAAGACGAAGCGCATGTCGTGCTCGATGAGGAGGACGGCGATGCCCTTGTCGCGGATGGCGAAGACCAACTCCTCGGTGGCGCGGGTCTCCTGGGGGTTCATGCCTGCCGTGGGCTCGTCGAGCAGGAGCAGGCCGGGTTCGGAGGCCAGGGCCCGCGCGATCTCCAGCTTGCGCTGCTCGCCGTAGGGGAGGTTGCGGGCCAGGTGGTCGCGCTTGTGGGCGAGGCCGATGAACTCGAGGAGTTCCATGGCGCGTTCTTCGCTGGCCTTTTCCGCCTTTTTGAAGCCGGGGCCGCGCAGGAGGGCCGACCAGAGGCCTTCCTTGGTCCGGGTGTGGCGGCCGACGAGGACGTTTTCCAGGACCGTCATGTTGGCGAACAGGCGGATGTTCTGGAAGGTGCGGGCGATGCCGGCCTGGGTGACGAGGTGGGGCTTGGGCGGGAGGACGGTGCCCTTGTAGGAGACCGTGCCCTCCGTCGGGACGTAGAGGCCGGTGAGGCAGTTGAAGAACGTCGTCTTGCCGGCGCCGTTGGGGCCGATGAGGCCGACGATCTCGCCGGCGTTGACCGTGAAGTCGACGGAGCGGACGGCGGTGAGGCCGCCGAAGCGCATCGTGACGTCGCGGGCTTCGAGTACAGGTGTCGTCATGATGGTTACGCCCCCGCCTTGGTGACGGCCGGTTCGTCGGTCAGCGTGGTCTGTTTGGGTACGTCGAGTTGGCCGGTCTCGTGGAATTCGAGCTGGCGCCGGCGGTTGGCGATGATGCCTTCGGGGCGGAAGCGCATCAGGAGGATGAGCGCGATGCCGAAGGCGAGGAGCGACTTGTCCTGGAGGAAGACGAGCTTCTCGGGGAGCAGGTAGAGCAGGGCCGCGCCGAGGAGCGGGCCGGCGACGGTGCCCATGCCGCCGAGGACGACCGCGGCCAGGAGGAACGCGGAGTTGGGCGGGGTGGAGCCGGCGAACTGGTACGGCGTGGGGACGACGCTGTAGGTGACGTGGGCGCTGACGGTGCCGGCGAGGCCGGCGAGGGCGGCGCCGAGGGCGAAGGCGATGAGTTTGACGCGGAAGCCGTTGATGCCCATGGCGGTGGCGGCGGTCTCGTCCTCGCGGATGGCGATCCAGGAGCGGCCGATGCGGGAGTCCGCGGCACGCGTGTAGACCAGGACGACGATGGCCATGATGAGGACCATCAGCAGGTAGTAGTTGGCGAAGCGGCCGAGGGTGAATCCGCCGATGTCGTGGGCCTGGCCGAAGTTGAAGCCGAGGAGGTTCAGGTCGGGGATGTTGGCGATGCCGTTGGGGCCGTTGGTGACGTCGGGTCCGGAGTCGCCGTCCATGTTGTTGACGGCGATGCGGAAGATCTCTCCGAAGCCGAGGGTGACGATGGCGAGGTAGTCGCCGCGCAGTCGCAGGGTCGGGGCGCCGATGAGGACGCCGAAGACGAGGGAGGCGGCGGCGCCGGTGAGGGCGGAGGCCCAGAAGGGGAAGTGGACGCCGGAGATGGTGGAGAACTCGGAGCCGGAGACGAGGGCGGCGGTGTAGGCGCCGACGCCGAGGAAGGCGACGTATCCGAGGTCGAGGAGTCCGGCGAGGCCGACGACGATGTTGAGGCCGAGGGCGACGGTCCCGAAGATCAGGATGTTGACGCCGATGTTGGCGTAGTGGTCGTCGGTCTGGGTGAAGGGGAAGGCGATGGCCGCGGCGAAGCCCATGGCGAGGGTGAAGCTGCGGTTGGCGGCGACCTGTGCGGAGAAGCGGTCGAGGAGGCCGGCGGTGTGCAGCGCCCACATGGCGAAGGTGACGACGAAGAGGTAGCCGACGAAGAGTTCGCCGTACTCGGTGTCGATGCCGTAGGTGAAGACGCCGAGGCCGATGATGGTGACGACGGTGATGACGGCCCGCTGGACCCAGGGCGCGGTGGCCGCGGGTGCGGGGATCCGGTCGGGCTTGGCGATGTAGGCCTTGAGGGCTTCCTTGGTGCCGTCGGTGCCGGTGCGCTCCTGGGGGAGGGCGAAGGCGCCGATGAGGGGCAGGAGGGAGGCGATGGCCGCGATCCAGCCGCCGGGTTCGAGGTTGACGACGCCGCCGAGTTCGACGCTGATGGCGATGACGGTGAACCAGGTGACGGTGAAGCCGCCGAGCGCGGTGAGGACGAGGGGTGCGTTGTTGCGGGCGGGCAGGAGCCAGCCGAGGCCGCGGATGCCGTATGCGGCGAGGGTGAAGAGGGCGGTGAGGAGGCCGGCGGTGAAGGTGAGCCACTGCAGGCCGCCGGGGTAGCCGTTGATGGTGAGGTCGCCGGGGAATTCGGCGGTCCAGGTCCAGGCGAGGAAGGCGGATGCCGCGGTGGCGATGCCGCCGGCGAGGAGCAGGGCGCGGGCGGCCGCCAGGGGCAGCGGTATGAGGCCGCGCAGGGCGGGCGGCGTGGGGGTGGCGTCCGGGGCGGGGGTCTTGGTCGTCTCGGTCATGTGATCACGCCCTGTCCGCGACGCGCTCGCCGAGCAGGCCCTGGGGCCTGAAGAGGAGCACGAGGATGAGGAGGCAGAAGGCCCACACGTTGGCCCAGCTCTGGCCGCCGAGCTGCTGCATGCCGGGGATCTCGTCGATGTAGGCGGAGGCGAGGGTTTCGGCGATGCCGAGGACGACGCCGCCGAGCATGGCGCCGTAGATGTTGCCGATGCCGCCGAGGACGGCCGCGGTGAAGGCCTTGAGGCCCATGAGGAAGCCCATGCGGTAGTCGACGTTGCCGTACTTGAGTCCGTAGGCGACGGCGGCGACGGCGGCGAAGAAGCCGCCGATGGCGAAGGCGATGACGATGATGCGGTTGGTGTCGATGCCCATGAGCTGTGCGGTGTCGGGGTCCTGCGCGGTGGCCTGCATGGCGCGGCCGGTGCGGCTGCGGCGTACGAAGAAGGCGAGGGCGGCCATGCAGAGGACGGCGGCGAGGATGAGGAAGATGTCGGCGTCCTTGATGGTGATGGAGCCGATGTCGTGGGTGGCGTCGAGGCCGGGGAAGGCGCGGGCGCGGTCGGCGCCGGGGTAGAAGTTGCGGACGACTTCCTGGAGGGCCAGGGAGAGGCCGATGGCCGTGATGAGGGGTGCCAGTCGTGGTGCTCCGCGCAGGGGGCGGTAGGCGAACCGTTCCGCTCCGACGGCGATGAGGATGGCCACGAGGGCGCCGCCGAGGAGCATCAGCGGTACGGCGAGGGCCATCGAGGTGCCGTCGGGGAGGATGTAGAAGTAGACCGTGAGGGCGCCGAACGCTCCGGTCATGAAGATCTCGCCGTGCGCGAAGTTGATGAGCTGGACGATGCCGTACACCATCGTGTAGCCGATGGCGATCAGCCCGTACATCGAGCCGAGAAGCAGCCCGTTGGCCAGCTGCTGCGGCAGGGTGTTCACCGCGTGGCCTCCATGTCGCTGGTGGTCGTGTGCACTGGATGCGTGCGTGGTCGCGTGCTGTGTGGGGGTGTGAAAACGGGCCGCGCGGTCGGGGTCCTCCTCCCGCGCGGCCCGTGGTGCGGCTTACTGGGGGGCCGGGACTACTGCAGGTCGGCGGTGCCGGTTTCCACGGCCTTCCAGGCACCCTTCTCGACCTGGTAGACCGTCAGCTGCTTGTTGGTGGTGTCGCCGTACTGGTCGAAGGAGACCTTGCCGGTGAGGCCTTCGAAGTCGGACTTCTGGACTCCGTCGACGACCTTGGAGCGCAGGTCGTTGATGTCGCTGGGCACCTTGCCGCCGTTGGCGTCGGCCGCGGCCTTGACGGCCTTGATGATGGCGGTGGCGGCGTCGTAGGCGTAGGCGCCGTAGGCGCCGTAGTCGCCCTTGTAGCCCTTGTCCTTGTAGGTCTGGATGAACTGCTTGGCGGCGGGCAGGGTGTCGGCGGGGACGCCGATGGCGGTGACGAGGTCGCCCTCGGAGGACTTGCCGGCGGCCTCGATGTAGGTGGAGGCGAACATGCCGTCGCCGCCGAAGAGCGGGATCTTGACGCCGGCGTCCTTGAGCTGCTTGGTGATCAGCGCGGACTCGTCGTACTGGCCGCCGTAGTAGAGCAGGTCGGCACCGGAGTTCTTGATCTTGGTGACGAGGGAGCCGAAGTCCTTGTCGCCGGTGTTGACGTGGTCGGTCGCGACGACCTTGCCGCCGAGCTTCTTGAACTGCTCGTTGAAGATCTTCGCGAGGCCGGCGCCGTAGGTCTGCTTGTCGTCGACGACGAAGGCCTTCTTCTTCTTGAGGCCGTTGTAGGCGTAGCCGGCGGCGAAGCTGCCCTGCAGTTCGTCGGTGGTGGCGGTGCGGAAGTACGTCTTGAAGGGACGCTTCTTGTCCGTCTGCCAGTTCTTGCCCTGGGTGAGCTCGGGGGCGGTGTTCGCGGGGGAGATCTGGGCCATGTTGGCCGAGGCGAAGACCTGCTGCATGGTCTGGGCGACGCCGGAGTTCAGCGGGCCGACGGCTCCGACGACGGTCTTGTCGCCGACGAGGCTGGTGGCGTTGGACTGGCCGGTGGCGGGCTGGGCCTTGTCGTCGAGGGCCTTGAGCTTGAATTTCACGCCCGGGACCCAGTTGTTCTTGTTGGCGTCGTCGACGGCTATCTGGGCGCCGTACTGGATGCCGAGGCCGGTGGTGGAGTTCTCACCGGAGAGGGGGGCGTCGACGCCGATGGTCAGCGTGGTGCCGCTCCCGCTGTCTCCGCTCTTGTCACCGCTGTCGTCTCGGGAGCCGCAGGCGGTGAGAGTCAGAGCTCCGGTCGTGAGAACGGAGGTAAGAATCACCAAGGAACGCTGTCGCACAATCAGTCCTTTCACAGGCAGGCCCCGCCCTGGTCGGGGGGTGAGTGCCGCGCTGGTACCGAACTCCCGATGTGGAGCGGTGACTGGCCGTGACTCTAAGCCCGGGGTAAGGGCAGGGTCAGCGGCGCGGGCTGGCTTGTGACTTTCTTGTTATGACGTGGTGGATGCCCGGTCTCGGCGGCGGGCCGTCTCGGCGGGTTTGGTGGATTTTCGCCGAAGTCCGCATTCTGAGAACGCGCACTTCCGGTTGGCAGTGGCTGAGATCGTGCGGTTGCCGTGGCGCGGGCGGCGCGGGCGGAATCGGAAAGGTTCCGGGGGTGGGCGCGGCCGGGGATGGGCGTGTGGCCCTGTATTGCGCGCGTGTTACGGAGCGTTACGGAGAGAGAGGGAAAGGGGGAGCGGAGGCCCCACGCGCTACGCGAGTTGATGAATGCGAACGTCGGCGCCCCGCCGCTTCGGGGCTGTGCCCGGTGCGGCGGGGCGGTCGGCGGCGGGCCGGTGCGGGGTTACGGCAGGCGTACGTACGGCGCGAGGAAGGCGCGGGCGCCGGGGGTGTCCAGGCGGTAGGTGACGTTGGTCGCGTAGCAGGGGGTGTCGCCGGTGATGGTGGTCGCGGCGAGGACGCGCTTGCCGTCGATCATCGCGAAGTTCGGGCCGCCCGAGTCGCCGTAGCAGGCGCCTCCGTTGCCCTGCGGCGCGGTCATCGCCAGGCGGGCCCAGGAGTCGTTGAGGGCGTCGAAGGTGACGGGCGCCTTCATGCGGACGCCGCCGCCGGGGTGGGTGTGTCCGCCGGGGCCGTTGACGGCCTCCTGGGTGCCGTAGCCGGCGACGAACCAGTCGGTGCTGTTCAGTCCCCGCGGGCCGAGTCTGCCGAGCTGGTTCGCCGTGGGCAGGGTGGCCGGGGTGAAGCTCCAGCGGGCCTTGACCTGGGCGGCGGGCAGCTGGACCACCGCGATGTCGTGGGTGTCGGAGGCGGGGCCCGGGTAGTCGGGGTGCGAGTGGGCGGTGCCCTCGACGGCGACCGCGGCGGCCTGTGCGGCGGGGTCGCCCGGGTACTTCTTCGCCGCCGCGTCGAGGCCGGACTGCACGTCCTGGTCGAGGGAGACGTAGAACCGCACGTTGTCGGGCCAGTCCGTGGTGCAGTGCGCGGCGGTCAGGAAGGTGTCCGCGTCGATCATGGTGCCGGAGCAGACCCAGTCGACCCGGTCGGGGGTCGCGGGGTCGCCGTCGTTGTCCCAGGTGGCCACGAGCGCGCCGACCTCGGTGCGTTCGGGGGCGGGTGTGGCGTTGTAGGAGTTGATGGCGGCGGACGGCAGCGCGGTGGCGAGCACGGCGGCACTGGCCGCGGCGGTGACGGCGATGGCGCGTACGGAGGTCAAGAGAAACCCTTCTACGGGTGGGACGGGCCTTCTCCTGTGGGGGTGGAGCGTCAGTGAAGCGCGCGGGGGCGGTCGCGACAAGAGCGCGCCCGCCCCTCCAGGGTTTTCCCTACGTCGGGTCAGCTCGCGGCGCGGATGAATTCCTCGTCGCCCGGCTTCAGGTCGCGCAGCAGGCAGGTCAGCCGGGCGGTACACACCCTTTTGTCGTTTTCGTCCGTGATGACGATTTCGTAGGTGGCGGTGGAGCGCCCCCGGTGCACGGGCGTGGCCACACCCGTGACCAGGCCGGAGCGCGCCCCGCGGTGGTGGGTGCAGTTCAGGTCGACCCCCACGGCGATCTTGGAACTGCCGCCGTGCAGCATCGAGCCGATCGAGCCGAGCGTCTCGGCCAGCACCGCGGAGGCCCCGCCGTGCAGCAGGCCGTAGGGCTGGGTGTTGCCCTCCACCGGCATCGTCCCGACGACCCGGTCCGCCGACGCCTCGCTGATCTGGACGCCCATCCGGGTCCCGAGGTGGCCCGCGGAGAACAGGGCCGGGAGGTCGACGCCGAGGGAGGCGTACTCGTCGATGACCTCTTGCGGGAACTTCACATGCTGCTGCTCACCCATGGGGCCCGGCTCCGTTCGTCCTCATCGCTCGACCGCTTGCGACTGAGCAAACGCTCAGTCGGTCGCCGATTGTTCCAGACGCACCACGACGGACTTGCTGGCCGGGGTGTTACTGGTGTCCGCCGTGGCATCCAGCGGCACCAGCACGTTGGTCTCCGGGTAGTACGCGGCAGCACAGCCCCGGGCCGTCGGGTAGTGCACGACCCGGAAACCGGGCGCCCTGCGCTCCACGCCGTCCTTCCACTCGCTGATCAGGTCGACGTAGTCGCCGTCCGTCAGCTTCAGGGCCCGGGCGTCCTCGGGGTTGACCAGCACCACCCGGCGGCCGCCCCGGATGCCCCGGTAGCGGTCGTCCAGGCCGTAGATCGTGGTGTTGTACTGGTCGTGCGAGCGCAGCGTCTGCAGCAGCAGGCGGCCCTCGGGCAGCTCCGGGTACTCCACGGGCGCGGCGGTGAAGTTGGCCTTGCCGGTGGCCGTGGGGAAGCGGCGTTCGTCGCGCGGGGCGTGGGGGAGCGCGAAGCCGCCGGGGCGGGCCACGCGCGCGTTGAAGTCCTCGAAACCGGGGATCACGCGCGCGATGCGGTCCCGGATCGTCGCGTAGTCCTTCTCGAACTCCTCCCACGGCGTACGGCTGTTCTCACCCAGCACGCGGCGGGCCAGGCGGCACACGATGGCCGGCTCCGACAGCAACTGCGCGCTCGCGGGCTCCAGCCGGCCACGCGAGGCGTGCACCATGCCCATCGAGTCCTCGACCGTCACGAACTGCTCTCCGCTGCCCTGCAGATCGCGCTCGGTCCGGCCGAGCGTCGGCAGGATCAGGGCACGCGCGCCCGTGACCGCGTGCGAGCGGTTCAGCTTCGTCGACACGTGCACGGTCAGCCGGGCCCGCCGCATGGCCGCCTCCGTGACCTCCGTGTCGGGGGAGGCCGAGACGAAGTTGCCGCCCATGGCGAAGAAGACCTTCGCCTCGCCGTCGCGCAGGGCGCGGATCGCCCGGACGACGTCGTAGCCGTGCTCCCGGGGCGGCGCGAAGCCGAACTCCTTCTCCAGGGCGTCCAGGAACGCCGGGGCGGGGCGCTCGAAAATGCCCATCGTGCGGTCGCCCTGCACGTTCGAATGGCCGCGCACCGGGCACACGCCCGCGCCCGGGCGGCCGATGTTGCCGCGCAGGAGCAGGAAATTGACCACTTCCCTGATCGTGGGCACCGAGTGCTTGTGCTGGGTTAGGCCCATCGCCCAGCAGACGATCGTCCGCTCGGAGGCCAGGACCATACGCAGGGCCTTCTCGATGTCCTCCTGGGTCAGGCCGGTCGCCTTCAGCGTCTCGTCCCAGTCGGCGGCGCGGGCGGCCTCGGCGAACTCCTCGAAGCCGTGCGTGTGCTCCCGCACGAACGCCTCGTCGACCGCGCCCTCCCGCTCCAGGATCAGCTTGTTGAGGAGGCGGAACAGCGCCTGGTCGCCGCCGATGCGGATTTGCAGGAACAGGTCCGTCAGCGCCGCGCCCTTGAGCATGCCCTGCGGGGTCTGCGGGTTCTTGAAGCGCTCCAGGCCCGCCTCGGGCAGCGGGTTGACGCTGATGATCTTCGCCCCGTTGTCCTTGGCCTTCTCCAGGGCGGAGAGCATGCGCGGGTGGTTCGTCCCCGGGTTCTGCCCGGCGACGATGATCAGGTCCGCCTTGTACAGGTCCTCCAGCAGGACGCTGCCCTTGCCGATGCCGATCGTCTCCGACAGGGCCGAGCCGGACGACTCGTGGCACATGTTCGAGCAGTCGGGCAGGTTGTTCGTGCCGAGTTCGCGGGCGAAGAGCTGGTAGAGGAACGCGGCCTCGTTGCTGGTGCGGCCCGAGGTGTAGAAGACGGCCTCGTCCGGGGAGCCGAGGGCGGTGATCTCCTCGGCGATGATGTCGAAGGCGCGCTCCCAGGTGACCGGCTCGTAGTGCGTGCCGCCCTCCGGCAGGTACACGGGGTGGGTGAGGCGGCCCTGCTGGCCCAGCCAGTAGCCGCTGCGGCCGGCGAGATCGGCGACCGGGTGCGCCGCGAAGAACTCGGGCGTCACCCGGCGCAGGGTGGCCTCCTCGGCGACGGCCTTCGCGCCGTTCTCGCAGAACTCCGCCCTGTGCCGGTGCTCCGGCTCCGGCCAGGCGCAGCCCGGGCAGTCGAAGCCGTCCTTCTGGTTCACGCTCAGCAGCGTCAGCGCGGTGCGCTTCACGCCCATCTGCCGCTGGGCGACGCGCAGGGTGTGCCCGATCGCGGGGAGCCCCGCTGCCGCGTGCTTGGGCCCGGCGACCTGCGGCGCGTCCTGAACCGGATCACTCTTGGGCGGCTTCGACGCCATCGCACGCTCCCCTTCGACTGCGCTGTGAGGTACGTCTCCGATCCTCCCACGCGGCGCCGACATCGAGTGAGGGCGGCCCGGTCCGATGCCACGGCACCGTCCCGTCCCGGTGGGGCGGCGGCGGGGTCCGGTCCGGGGCTTCCGTCCCGTACCACCCTGGCCGGCCTGGGCGGGGTCCGGTCCGAGGCCACGGCACCGTCCCGTCCCGGTGGGGCGGCGGCGGGGTCCGGTCCGGGGCTTCCGTCCCGCCCCGTCCCGGCGGGCGTCCGAGGCCACCGCTCCGTCCCACCCCGGCCGCGCGACCGCGACGGTGGTCCGAAGTCTCCGGCTCGCCCCCTGCCGTCGCCCGGGCCGGCCCGGCGCACGCGAGGTCGGGGCGGGGTCGGGGTCGAGTGTCAGTGGGGCGTGGCAGGATCGGGGGCGTGGCAGAGACAGCATCGAAGACGACCGACAAGACCTCCGGCGGCAGCCGTCCGCGACTGATGCTCATGGACGGGCACTCGCTGGCGTACCGCGCGTTCTTCGCGCTGCCCGCGGAGAACTTCACCACCGCGACGGGCCAGCCGACGAACGCGATCTACGGCTTCGCGTCGATGCTGGCCAACACGCTGCGCGACGAGGCGCCCACACACTTCGCGGTCGCCTTCGACGTCTCCCGCAAGACCTGGCGCTCCCAGGAGTTCACGGAGTACAAGGCGAACCGCTCCAAGACCCCGGACGAGTTCAAGGGCCAGGTCGAGCTGATCTGCGAGCTGCTCGACGCGATGGGCGCCGCCCGCTTCGCGGTCGACGGCTTCGAGGCGGACGACGTCATCGCCACGCTCGCCACGCAGGCCGAGGCCGAGGGCTTCGAGGTGCTGATCGTCACCGGCGACCGGGACTCCTTCCAGCTGGTCAGCGAGCACACCACGGTGCTGTACCCGACCAAGGGCGTCTCCGAGCTGACCCGCTTCACCCCGGAGAAGGTATTCGAGAAGTACGGGTTGACGCCCGCGCAGTACCCCGACTTCGCGGCCCTGCGCGGCGACCCCTCCGACAACCTCCCCGGCATCCCCGGCGTCGGCGAGAAGACCGCCGCGAAGTGGATCAACCAGTTCGGCTCCTTCGCCGAGCTGGTCGAGCGCGTGGAGGAGGTCAAGGGCAAGGCGGGCCAGAACCTCCGCGACCACCTGGAAGCGGTCAAGCTCAACCGCCGTCTCACCGAGCTGGAGCGCCGGGTCGAGCTCCCCAAAGGCGTCACCGACCTGGAGCGGGCCCCGTACGACCGCAAGGCCGTCGCGATGGTCCTGGACACCCTGGAGATCCGCAACCCTTCCCTGCGCGAGCGGCTCTTCGCCGTCGACCCCGGCGCGGAGGAGGCCGAGACCACCCCGATCAGCACGGAGGGCGTGCAGCTGGACGGCACGGTGCTCGGCACCGGCGAGCTGACCGCCTGGCTCACCGAGCACGCCACCGGACCCCTCGGCGTCGCCACGGTCGACGCGTGGGCGCTCGGCGCGGGCTCCGTCGCCGAGGTCGCCCTCGCCGCGCCCGGCGGGGCAGCCGCCTGGTTCGACCCCTCCCAGCTGGACGAGGCCGACGAGACGGCGTTCGCGTCCTGGCTCGCCGACGCCGCCCGGCCCAAGGTCTTCCACAACGCCAAGGGCGCCATGCGTGTCTTCGCCGAGCACGGCTGGAGCGTCGAGGGCGTCACCATGGACACCGCGCTGGCCGCCTACCTGGTCAAGCCCGGCCGCCGCTCCTTCGACCTGGACGCGCTCTCCCTGGAGTACCTGCACCGCGAGCTGGCCCCCGCCGCCGCGGCCGACGGCCAGCTCGCCTTCGGCGCGGACGACGGCGCCGAGGCCGAGGCCCTGATGATCCAGGCCCGCGCCGTCCTCGACCTGGGCCAGGCCTTCGAAAGCCGCCTGGAGGAGGTCGGCGCCGCCGACCTGCTGCGCGACATGGAGCTGCCCACGTCCGCGCTGCTCGCCCGCATGGAGCGGCACGGCATCGCGGCAGACCGGCCCCACCTGGAGGCCATGGAGCAGATGTTCGCCGGCGCCGTCCAGCAGGCGGTGAAGGAGGCCCACGCCGCGGCCGGGCACGAGTTCAACCTGGGCTCGCCCAAGCAGCTCCAGGAAGTCCTCTTCGGCGAGCTGGCCCTGCCCAAGACCAAGCGCACCAAGACCGGCTACACCACGGACGCCGACGCCCTCGCCTGGCTCGCCACGCAGACGGACAACGAACTGCCGGTGATCATGCTCCGCCACCGCGAGCAGGCCAAGCTCCGCGTCACCGTCGAGGGCCTGATCAAGACGATCGCCGCGGACGGCCGCATCCACACCACGTTCAACCAGACCGTCGCCGCCACCGGCCGCCTGTCCTCCACCGACCCGAACCTGCAGAACATCCCGGTCCGCACGGACGAGGGCCGCGCGATCCGCCGCGGCTTCGTCGTCGGCGAGGGCTTCGAGTCCCTCATGACGGCCGACTACAGCCAGATCGAGCTGCGCGTGATGGCCCACCTCTCCGAGGACGAGGGTCTGATCGAGGCGTTCACCTCCGGCGAGGACCTCCACACCACCGCCGCCTCCCAGGTCTTCGCGGTCGAGCCGACCGCGGTGGACGCCGAGATGCGCCGCAAGATCAAGGCCATGTCGTACGGCCTGGCCTACGGGCTGTCCGCCTTCGGCCTCTCCCAGCAGCTGAACATCGAGGCGGCTGAGGCCCGCGCCCTGATGGACGCGTACTTCGAGCGGTTCGGCGGCGTACGGGACTATCTGCGCCGGGCGGTCGACGAGGCCCGGGCCACGGGCTACACGGCGACCCTCTTCGGCCGCCGCCGCTACCTGCCCGACCTCAACAGCGACAACCGCCAGCGCCGTGAGGCCGCCGAGCGGATGGCCCTCAACGCGCCCATCCAGGGCACGGCGGCCGACATCGTGAAGATCGCCATGCTCAAGGTGGACAGCGCGCTCAAGGAAGCCGGGCTCGCCTCCCGCATGCTGCTCCAGGTCCACGACGAAATCGTCCTGGAGATCGCCCCCGGCGAGCGGGAGACCGCCGAGGAACTCGTCCGCCGCGAGATGGCGAACGCCGTGCACCTCCGCGTCCCCCTCGGCGTCTCCGTGGGCGCGGGCCCGGACTGGGAGTCGGCGGCCCACTAGCGAGCGCACTGCGCCGGCTGGACCGGGCAGGGGGTTCCCTGCCCGGTCCGGAATGCCGCAGGAGCCCCGAGCCGGGGACACACGGGGGAGGCCGAAGGCGTCCTTCATCACTCCGCTCCGGCACTCACCTCTTCTCCGCTCCGGCACGCACCTCGCTCCACCCAGCCCGCCTCACCCCGTCCAGACCATCACCCACGTGGCCCCCGAGAAGGCGCCCCACCCCCCGGTGGTCGTAAGGATGCGGGCATGGGCATACGCACGCTCCTCAGCCGCTCGGCACCAGGCGTGGAACCCCCGCCGGCCGCACCGATCGCGTCAGTCCCGGTGTTCGCGGCAACCGCAAGCACCCTCCGCGTTCCCACCGGCCTCTCCGCAGCCCTGCGCCAGGCCACGGCGAACCTCCGGCAGCACCTGGCCCACGCGCCCGGCGGCACCGCCGCCACCCCAGGCCCCGGCACCCCCAACCGCACCCCCGCCGCCCAGCCCCCCGGCCGCCCCCATGCACCCGGCCGCCGGACACCCCACCCCTGGGCCGAGCTGGCCCGCGCCTACCTGACCCTCGTCCTCGCGCTGCTCCCACGGCCCGGCCCGGCGACGCACACCACCATCACCGTGTTCAACGCGACGACCGACGACCTTCTCAGCGAGCGGCCGGACGGCTCGGCTCCGTCTCGTCGACGCCGTCGGGACGGCCGGGGGCCGGAACCGGACGCCACACCCTGACCCCCACGGCGTACAGCAGCAGCGCCGGGACGAGTCCCGCCCCCGCGCCGAAGCACACCGTCGGAATGATCTCCCACGGCTTCGCGGCCGAGCCCCAGTAGGCCCACCACCGCGACGCCCGCTGCACCGCCCCCACGAACGCGAAGCCGCCGATCACGGCAGCGGCCCCCCACCGGTCCCGCACCGACAGCACCGGGACCCCCGCCGGCTCGCCCCCGGGCATCCGCCGCACCGCCCGCGCCACGAACACCGCGATCACGATCGCGGCCACCGCCGAACCCCCGTACTGCAGGTACCAGTACAGCGGCGAGCCCGCCACCTCCCGGCCCAGTACGGGAAACAGCCGCATCCCCCACCGGTCGAGATGCGTGAACGCGTCCCACACGACATGCGTCGACGCGCCCAGCACCGCGGACACGTACCACCCCACCACCAGCGACGGCCGCACGCGCGCGCGTGGCGCCCCGCACCGCACCAGGGCGGCCGGCCGCCCCTGCCGGCCCCGCGGCAGCAGCGCCATCAGCGGCTCGCGCACCAGCAGCCACAACCCCACCAACGCCCAGGCGACCAGCACATCGACCGTGAAGACGCCCGGCGACGAGTGCGTGACGTCTCCGAACTCCATCGCCCCGGACAGCACACTCGCCGCGTAATAGGTCATGTCGGGCGCGAAGGAACCCGCCACGAGCACGGCGGGCACCAGCCGGCCCCGGCCGCTCCCGTCGGTGCGCACGGCGGGCAGTACGGCCGCCGCGTGGCTCAGCGTGAACGGCAACTCGGCTCCTTGCGACGGTCGTTACCAGGGCGTTCGGAGGGCCCAGTATGCGGGAAGCCGCACACGAGGCGTCCGGCGCGCCCTCCGCATGACCAACCGGTGAAAAACGGGCACGAACGGGTGCCCGAGCAAAGGAAGTTGTCGTAGGGTCGCCAGGGTCACCGTCCCGGGGGCAGGAGACAGGCCCGCCGGAGGGCAACCACCCGGGCCGGTCGATCGTCACAACAGAGCGAACACAACAGAAGTACGCGAACGCACCACACGGAGCGCGAGAGACAGAGACGGGCGCTCGGGCGTCCACGGGAGGGGTTCACTCTATGGCGGCGCAATTCGGCAGGAGGCTGTGCAAAGGGGCGGCAACCACCGCCGTGGCCGCGGTAGCGGTCGCGGCCCTGTCCGCCTCCCAGGCTCCGGGCGCGAACGACCACGGCAGACAGACCGCCGCGGACGCCTCACCCGAAGCGAGCACCTCCGACGGCAGCGCCACCGGCAACTCGCCCTACTACACGGACCTGCCGCCGCTCAAGAGCCCCAACCCGTCCCCGTCCACCGGACCGTCCCCGAGCGGCCAGGGCGAGACCGAGGCGGGCATCCCCGCGACCGTCCTCGACGCCTACAAGAAGGCCGAGGCCTCGCTGCGCGAGTCCAAGCCCGGCTGCAACCTGCCCTGGCAACTCCTCGCGGCCATCGGCCGGGTGGAGTCGGGCCAGGCCCGCGGCGGCCGCGTCGACGCCGAGGGCACCACGATCGGGAAGATCCTCGGCCCGCAGCTCGACGGCAACGGCTTCGCCCTCATCAAGGACACCGACAACGGCGCGTACGACGGCAACAGCGCGTACGACCAGGCCGTCGGCCCCATGCAGTTCATCCCGTCCACCTGGGCGTGGGCGGGCCGTGACGGCAACGGCGACGGCAAGAAGGACCCCAACAACATCTACGACGCCGCCCTCGCCGCCGGCCACTACCTCTGCCGCAACAACTGGGACCTGTCCGACCAGAACGACCTCGACCGGGCGATCCTCAGCTACAACAACTCGCGCGAGTACCTGAACCTCGTCATGAGGTGGCTGGAGTACTACCGCAAGGGCACGCACGAGATCCCGGACGGCACCGGCACACTGCCCGACAACCGCAGCGACGACGGCGCCGGCGCGAGCCCCAGCCCCTCCACCCCGTCCACCCCTTCGACCCCGGACAGGCCGGCTCCGGGCACCTCGAAGCCGAAGCCCAGCCCCCGGCCCGAGAAGCCCGGCGGCGGCACGACCACCCCGAAGCCGCCGACCACCCCGCCCACCTCGCCGAGCACACCGCCCTCGACGCCTCCCACCCCCACCGACACGGTGCACCACCTGGAGGACGCCGGAACGGCGAAGCTCACGGCCATGGCGGGCGACGCGTTCGCCCAGCGCATCAGCACCCGCGCCGAGACGCAGACCGGCAAGTCCGTCGCCAAGGTCCGGATCCGCTTCACGATCCTCGGCGACACGGACACCACCTTCACCGGCGGCGAGAGCGTGGCCACGGTCGCCACCAACAGCTCCGGCGTGGCCGTCGCCCCCGCCCTGCGCGCGGGTGAGAAGACGGGTGCCGTCACCGTCCGCGCCACCGTCGTGGGCCGTACCGTGCCCGGCCTCGACTACACGGCCACCGTCACCGAACGCGCCGCCGACACCCTCGCCCGCACCGGCGACGCCGCACTGACCTGCACCCCCGGCGGCGAGTTCGCGAACCAGGTCGAGGTGAAGGCCACCTACAAGGGCGCCGTCGCGGACGGCGTCGCGGCCACCGCCACGCTGATCAAGTCGGCGGACGACCCGACCGCCAACGACAAGGGCCCCTACTTCAAGGACGCCGACGGCAAGGCCGTGCGCACCCTGTCGGGCCTGAAGACGGACGCGAAGGGCCTGCTGAAGCTGCCGAAGCTGTACGCGGATGACACCACCGGCACGTTCCTGCTCCGGATCAACACCGCGGGCGGCGCGAGCCTCACCGTCGAACTGACCGTGGCGGCCGCCGAGACGGCCTCACCGAGCCCCAGCCCGTCGGCCGACCCGAGCGCGTAGTCCCCGAGCAGAACCGGCGACGCCCCTCCTTCGGGAGGGGCGTCGTTGTGTGTGCGACGTGTTCTCATCTCCGCCGCCCGTTGCTACGGTGCCGAGAAACCTGACGGTGTGTCAGCTCAGCCGTCTCAGCTCAACCGTGGGGAGGCCCCGTATGCGCGCACTCATCGCCGCCGCCACCGGTCTCGCCGTCGCGTTCGCCGTGGTCCTGACGCTCACCGCCCTCGGCTCGCCCTCGGGCGGGACGTCCCCGAAGCCACTGCTGACGACGGTGCCCGCACACCCCTGACCGCCCGCCCGGGAGGGAGGCCGAGATGCGCCGCAAGGCCGGCCTGGTCCTGCTCGCCCTCGCCGTGTTCTTCGCGGCCCTGTCCCCACTGCTGCGCTGGTACGCCTTCCCGCGCCTCGCCAAGGTCCCCGCGCACCAGTACCAGGACATGGTCCTGGAAGCGAAGGACGCCACCCTCCTCGACTACGGCACCATGCGGGCGAAGAAGGTCCCCAAGGTCACCATCGTGCAGACGCTCAAGGGCAACGTCGAAGCCTCCGAGCGGATCGAGGAGTCGGCGGGCCGGGACGTCGTCGTCTGGGACGGCCTGTCCTACGTCGTCGGCCCCGACGGCAAGATGGTGTCCAAGATCCCCGAGCGCTACATCTTCGACGCCCACACCCAGGAACCCGTCCACGCCACCGGCGAGATGGTCGACGGCGACCCGGTGCGCCGCGAGGGCATCGAGTTCAAGTGGCCCTTCCTCACGGAGAAGCGGGACTACGAGTACTTCGACGCCCAGGCCCGCGTCACCGCCCCCATCCACTACAAGGGCACCCGGGACTTCCGCGGCCTGGAGGTGTACTACTTCGAGCAGACCATCCCCTGGACCAAGGTGAAGATCCCGAAGACCCTGCCCGTCGAGGGCCTCACCCCCGAGGCGGTGACCCAGACCGGCACGACCCGCTGGTACACCACGGTCCGCAGGTTCTGGGTCGAACCCCTCACCGGCGCCCCCGTCTACGGCGAGGAACTCCACAAGGAGGAACTGCGCGGCGGCACCCTCCTCGGCGACCGCGACAAGGTCACCGCGTTCGCCGGCCACGTGAAGATGCGCGAGGACTACATCGAGCACACCGTCGACCTGGTGAAGTCCCAGCGCCTGCTCATCCTGCTGATGACGTCCTGGCTGCCCTGGGGCTCCCTGACCCTCGGCGTCCTCCTGCTGGCCCTCGCGCTCTGCGTGGAGGCCCGCGGCCGCCGTTCCGGCCCGGCCCCCACGGCGGCCGAGGAACCGTCCCCCGTCAGCGCCTGAGCCGCGCGTTGGTGTGCCGGGTCGGCTCGGCCCCGGCCGGGTCCTCGGGCCACGGATGCTTCGGGTACCGCCCGCGCAACTCCGCCCGCACGCCCTTGTAGCCGTCCCGCCAGAAGGAGGCGAGATCGGCGGTGACGGCGGCCGGCCGCCCCGCCGGGGACAGCAGATGCACCAGCAGTGGCACCCCGGCGACCCGGGGCGACTCCTGCAGCCCGAACATCTCCTGCAGCTTCACCGCGAGCACGGGCTGCTCGGGCCGCTCGTAGTCGATCCGGATCCTCGACCCGCTCGGCACGGTCATCCGCTCCGGGGCGAGCTCGTCCAGCCGCCCGGCCTCCCCGGACGCCCACGGCAGCAGCCGCGCGAGCGCCTGCCCGGCGTCGATCCGCGCCAGATCGGCCCGCCGCCGAGCCCGGCCCAGCTCCGGCTCCAGCCACTCCTCCACGCGCGCGTGGAGCGCTTCGTCGGACACGTCGGGCCAGGGCTCACCGAGATGCAGCCGCAGAAACGCGAGCCGCTGCCGCAGCACCCCGGCCTCCGCCGACCACCGCAACAGTCCGAACCCCTCCTGCCGCAGACCGTCGAGCAGCGCCCCGCGCACGAGCGACGGATCGGGATCCCGCAGGGCCCGCACCGCGAGCTCCACGGCCCCCAGCCGCTCCACGCGCCGCGCCACGACGTCCCCGCCGTCCCAGCGCACCTCGTCCCGCTCCTCCAGCAGCGCCCCCGCCGCGAACCGGGCCACGTCCTCGTCGACCACGGCCCCGAGCCGCACACGCGCGTGCCCCTTCCCTACCGGCCGGTCGGCCACGGCGACGGCGATCCAGGGGGCATCGCGCAGGGCGCTCCCGTCACCGACCTCGGCACGAGTCCCGGAGACCATCAGGTACGACCCACCGTCCCGCCTGGCGACGCGCTCGGGAAAGGCGAGAGCGGCGACGACCCCGACCTGCCGCTCCTCGGAAGAGTCCTTCAAGGAGGGGACGGGAGAGTGCGAAGCCCCCGAGCCGACGCCCCGCAGCCGCCGAACCTCACTCCGCCACCGCGAGGAATAGGCGTCACCCCCACGCCGGGCCCGCCGCAAGGCACCCGCCAGATCATCCCCGTACTCCCGAGGCGCCTCCTCGCTCAACAGGGCGACGATCTCCGCGGCCCGGTCGGCCCCCACGAACGGCACCGCGTCCACCAAAGCCCGCCCCAACCGCGGATGCAGCCCCAGCCGGGCCAGCGCGACACCCCGCTCGGTGGCCCGCCCGGCGGAGTCGACGGCCCCCACGGCGCCCAGCACACCCCGCGCCGCGGCCATGGCCCCGGAGGGCGGCGCGTCCAGCAACGCCAGCCCGGACGCGTCCGGATCCCCCCAGCACGCCACCTGCAGGGCGAACGCCGTCAGGTCGGCCACCTTGATCTCCGGTGAAGGGAAACGCGGCAGACGCGCGTCCTCGGCCTCCGCCCAGCACCGGTACACCGCCCCCGGCGCCTCACGCCCGGCCCGCCCCGCCCGCTGCCGCCCGGCCGCCTGCGACGCCCGCACCGTAGTCAGCGTGCTCAGACCACGCGCGTGGTCCACCCGCGGCTCACGCGCCAGCCCCGAGTCCACGACCACCCGCACCCCCGGCACCGTCAACGACGACTCCGCCACGGCCGTGGCCAGCACCACCCGCCGCCGCTCCCCGGGCACCAGCACCGCGTCCTGCACCGCCGCGGGCGCCCGCCCGTGCACCTGGAGCACCTCCACCCCGCCGAGCCCTCCGAGCTGCCCGGCGACCCGGGCGATCTCCCCGACGCCCGGCAGGAAACACAGCACGTCCCCGTCCCGCTCGGCCAGCGCCCGCCGCACCACCGACGCCACATGCGTCAGCAGCGCCGGGTCGACCCGCATCCCGTGCGGCGGCCGTACGGGACGCACCGGCGGTGCCCACACCACGTCGACCGGATGGGCCGCCCCCTGCGCCTCGATCACCGGCGCGCCGCCCAGCAACCCGGCCCACCCCTGCGCGTCCGTCGTCGCGGACGCCGCCACCAGCCGCAGCTCGGGCCGCAGCGTCTCCCGTACGTCCCACAGGAACGCCGCCACCGTGTCGGCGTCCAGATGCCGCTCGTGGCACTCGTCGAGCACCACCACGTCCACCCCGGCCAGCTCCTGGTCCCGCTGCAGCCGCTGGAGCAGCACACCGGTCGTGACGACCTCCACGCGCGTGTGCCGCCCGACGACGCGTTCCCCGCGCACCGTGTAGCCGACGCTCTCGCCGGTCCTCTCGCCCAGCAGCCACGCCATCCGCCGCGCCGCCGCCCGGGCCGCGATCCGCCGCGGCTCGGCGACGACGACCCGCCGCGCGGGCCGCTCGCCCAGCAGGCCCGCCAGGGCCAGCGGCACCAGCGTCGTCTTGCCGGTGCCGGGCGGCGCCACCAGAACGGCGGTGCCGTGGCCCTCCAGGGCGTCGTCCAGACCGGGCAGGGCACTGCGGACGGGCAGCGCGTCCAGGGCGTCGTAGCGGATCACACCGTCAGTCTCGTACGCACACGAAGATCGCCGTGCCCGGGATCAGGTTCCCGCGCAGCGGCGACCAGCCGCCCCACTCGGACGTGTTCCAGGCCGGCCACTCCGGCTCCACCAGGTCCACCAGCCGGAAGCCCGACGCCACGACGTCCCGGACCCGGTCGCCGATCGTGCGGTGGTGCTCCACGTAGACCGCGCGGCCCTCCTCGTCCTGCTCGACGTAGGGCGTGCGGTCGAAGTACGAGCCCGACACCGACAGCCCCTCGGGGCCCGGTTCGTCCGGGAACGCCCAGCGGATCGGATGCGTCACCGAGAAGACGAGACGGCCCCCGGGCCGCAGCACCCGGCGCACCTCGCGCAGCACCTGGCGCGGGTCGGCGACGAAGGGCAGCGCCCCGTACGCCGAGCAGGCCAGGTCGAAGGAGCCGTCGGCGAAGGGCAGCGCACCGGCGTCGGCGCACACCAGGGGGAACGTTCCGCCGATCCGCAGCGCGTGCTGCAACTGCCGGTGCGAGATGTCCAGGGCGACCGGGCGGGCACCCTGGGCGGCCAGCCAGCGCGAGCACTGGGCGGCGCCGGCGCCGATCTCCAGCACGTCCCGGCCCTTCAGCTCCTCCGGCGGGCCCAGCAGCTCCGCCTCCACCTCGTCCAGGCCCTCGGGGCCCCACACGAAGCGGTCGTCACCGAGGAACGTGCCGTGCTCGACCTGGTACTCGTCCGCGTTGCGGTCCCACCAGCCGCGGTTGGCGCGGGAACTCTCGGCGACCGAGGCGGCACGCCGGGTGGCCTCGGGCTCGGACGCTTCGGGCTCTTGGATGATCTGCTCCCTCGTCGTACTCTTCCGTCCAGCCGGTCCCGGCGGCGTCACGAAGGGCGTGTCGTAGGGCCCACGTGGCCTCGGACGATATGACTTGTGCCGGGTATGCGGTGTTCCGTCCCGCGTGGGCGGCTTCGCGCATTGACCCTGCCCGGCTGCCCCCGTATGCTACAAGTTGCGCTGCGGGCCTGCGCACCTCAGACGTAGCAGGCTGCGCTCGCATCTGTATGTATGTCCCCTCGGTTGTCGAGGCGCCACCATTTCGTGTGGCGCTTCCTTGGCTGTCCGGCTTCTGCAGAGCGAAACGGGCTCCCGGCGTAGCAGTACCTACGACTTCAATGTCCGTACCGGAGCCCTTTCCCACATGACGAGCAGCACCGAGACCACCGCCACCACCCCGCAGGTAGCGGTCAACGACATCGGTAACGAGGAAGCCTTCCTCGCCGCGATCGACGAGACGATCAAGTACTTCAACGACGGCGACATCGTCGACGGCGTCATCGTGAAGGTCGACCGGGACGAGGTCCTGCTCGACATCGGTTACAAGACCGAAGGTGTGATCCCGAGCCGCGAGCTCTCGATCAAGCACGACGTCGACCCGAACGAGGTCGTCGCCGTCGGTGACGAGATCGAGGCCCTCGTCCTCCAGAAGGAGGACAAGGAAGGCCGCCTGATCCTCTCGAAGAAGCGCGCCCAGTACGAGCGTGCCTGGGGCACCATCGAGAAGATCAAGGAAGAGGACGGGATCGTCACCGGTACCGTCATCGAGGTCGTCAAGGGTGGTCTCATCCTCGACATCGGCCTCCGTGGCTTCCTCCCGGCCTCCCTGGTCGAGATGCGCCGCGTCCGCGACCTCCAGCCCTACGTGGGCAAGGAGCTCGAGGCCAAGATCATCGAGCTGGACAAGAACCGCAACAACGTGGTCCTGTCCCGCCGTGCCTGGCTGGAGCAGACCCAGTCCGAGGTCCGCCAGACGTTCCTCACGACCCTCCAGAAGGGTCAGGTCCGTTCCGGCGTCGTCTCCTCGATCGTCAACTTCGGTGCCTTCGTGGACCTGGGTGGCGTCGACGGTCTGGTCCACGTCTCCGAGCTCTCCTGGAAGCACATCGACCACCCCTCCGAGGTTGTCGAGGTCGGCCAGGAGGTCACCGTCGAGGTCCTCGACGTCGACATGGACCGCGAGCGCGTCTCCCTGTCGCTGAAGGCGACCCAGGAAGACCCGTGGCAGCAGTTCGCCCGCACCCACCAGATCGGCCAGGTCGTGCCCGGCAAGGTCACGAAGCTGGTTCCGTTCGGTGCGTTCGTCCGCGTGGACGAGGGCATCGAGGGTCTGGTCCACATCTCCGAGCTGGCCGAGCGCCACGTGGAGATCCCGGAGCAGGTCGTCCAGGTCAACGACGAGATCTTCGTCAAGGTCATCGACATCGACCTCGAGCGCCGTCGCATCAGCCTCTCGCTGAAGCAGGCCAACGAGTCCTTCGGTGCCGACCCGTCGGCGGTCGAGTTCGACCCGACCCTGTACGGCATGGCCGCGTCCTACGACGACCAGGGCAACTACATCTACCCCGAGGGCTTCGACCCCGAGACCAACGACTGGCTCGAGGGCTACGAGAAGCAGCGCGAGGAGTGGGAGCGCCAGTACGCCGAGGCGCAGCAGCGCTTCGAGCAGCACCAGGCGCAGGTCATCAAGTCCCGCGAGGCGGACGAGAAGGCCGCTGCCGAGGGTGGCGAGGCCGCCGCTCCGGCCGCGTCCGGTGGCGGTTCGTACTCCTCCGAGGGCCCGGACAACTCCGGCGCGCTGGCCTCGGACGAGGCGCTTGCCGCGCTTCGCGAGAAGCTGGCCGGTGGGCAGAGCTGAACGCCCACTGAGCTGTAGCTCCTGACCGAGGGGCCGTACCTTTCGAGGTGCGGCCCCTCAGTCGTGTCGTCGTTCCGGTGCGGGCCGGCGGTGGCTGGCCGCGCAGTTCCCCGCGCCCCTTCAGCTGCGTTGCCCCAGCCGCCAAGATCAACATTCTCGTCCTCCGGGAATGCCCACGCCCGCAAGGTCGTTGTGGAGTATGAACACGAGGAGGAGCGGTCACTGTGCTTGATCCGCAGGGTTTGTACGCATGGGAGCCGAAGGGCCTGGCCGTCGTCGACATGGCGCTGGCGCAGGAGTCGGCCGGCCTTGTCATGCTCTACCACTTCGACGGATACATCGACGCGGGCGAGACCGGCGACCAGATCGTCGACCGGGTGCTCGACTCGCTGCCCCACCAGGTCGTCGCCCGCTTCGACCACGACCGGCTCGTGGACTACCGGGCCCGCCGCCCGCTGCTGACGTTCAAGCGCGACCGCTGGAGCGACTACGAGGACCCCGCCATCGAGGTGCGACTGGTCCAGGACGCCACCGGAGCGCCGTTCCTGCTGCTGTCCGGCCCCGAGCCGGACGTGGAGTGGGAGCGCTTCGCCGCGGCCGTGAAGCAGATCGTGGAGCGGCTCGGCGTCCGCCTGTCCGTGAACTTCCACGGCATCCCCATGGGCGTCCCGCACACCCGGCCGGTCGGCCTCACGCCGCACGGCAACCGCACCGACCTCGTCCCGGGCCACCGCAGCCCGTTCGACGAGGCGCAGGTGCCCGGCAGCGCCGAGTCGCTCATCGAGTACCGCCTGCTCCAGGCAGGGCACGACGTGCTGGGCGTCGCCGCCCACGTACCGCACTACATCGCCCGCTCCCCGTACCCGGACGCGGCCCTGACGGTCCTGGAGGCCATCACGGCGGCGACCGGGCTGGTGCTGCCGGGCATCGCCCACGCCCTGCGCTCGGACGCCCACCGCACCCAGACGGAGATCGACCGGCAGATCCGCGAGGGCGACGAGGACCTCACCGCCCTCGTCGAGGGCCTGGAGCACCAGTACGACGCCGTGGCCGGCGCCGAAACCCGCGGCAACATGCTCGCCGAGCCGGTGGACATCCCGTCGGCGGACGAGATCGGCCGTGAGTTCGAGAAGTTTCTGGCGGAGCGTGAGGGCGACAACTGATCGGCTACGCTGCCGGATGACCGCGCCCCATCAGTCTCCGCCGACGCGGAGGTGATCCGGTGGGCCTGACCGGCGGTATCGGAGTCGGCAAGTCGTCCCCGCACGAGCGGGGGTTCGTGAAGAGGGAGGCGCGGTCATGCTGTCCGTGGGCCTGACCGGTGGTATCGGCGCCGGCAAGAGCGAGGTGTCACGGCTGCTCGTCGAATGCGGTGCCGTGCTGATCGACGCGGACCGCATCGCCCGGGAGGTCGTCGCGCCCGGGACCCCCGGGCTCAAGGCGGTCGTCGAGGCCTTCGGCGAGGAGATCCTCGCCGAGGACGGCAGCCTGGACCGGCCCAGGCTCGGCTCCATCGTCTTCTCCGACCCGGCCAAGCTCGCCACCCTCAACTCGATCGTGCACCCCCTGGTGGGCGCCCGCTCCCGTGAGCTGGAGGAGGCCGCCGCCGAGGACGCGGTCGTCGTCCACGACGTCCCGCTCCTCACGGAGAACGGCCTGGCGCCGCTCTACGACGTCGTCATCGTCGTCGACGCGAGCCCCGAGACACAGCTCGACCGGCTCCTGACCCGGCGCGGTATGACCGAGGAGGACGCCCGCGCGCGGATGGCCGCCCAGGCGACACGCGAGCAGCGCAGGGAGATCGCGGACATCGTCATCGACAACGACGTGCCGCTGGAGGAGCTGGAGCGCCGCGTGCGGGAGGTGTGGGCCGAGCTGCGGCGCAGGTCCCAGGCGTCCCGGCCGTCCCCTCAGGAATAGCGGCCCCCCGAGGGCGCGTTGAACCCGCGCAGTGAGGGAAGGACTCTGCCGTGCCCGAGACCAGCGGTTCGACCGGACGTACCCCGGAGACGAACGTCATCGACTTCCGCGCCGCCGAGCAACTGCTCGCGGCGCGGGACCCGCGGGGCGCGGTGAAACTGCTCGACTCGGTCATCGCCGCGCACCCGGAGAACACCGCCGCGCGGCTGCTGCGCGCGCGTGCCTTCTTCGCGGCGGCGCAGCTGAGGCCGGCCGAGCTGGAGTTCTCCATCGTGCTGGAACGCGAGCCCGACAACGCGTTCGCGCACTTCGCGCTCGCCCGCACCTATGAGCGGCAGGGCCGCCCCGACCAGGCGAAACGCCACTTTCGGCTGGCGGCCGCGCTGGATCCGAACCCGCAGTTCCTGAAGGCGGCGCGCTTCGAGTCGTGAGCCCGGCCCGGCCCCTCAGGGGCGGTCGTCCCGAGGCTGGTCAGGGCGGCGGTCGTCCGGAGGCCGGTCATGGGCGGTCGTCCGGTGGCCGGTAGGGCGGGATGTCGGGGCCCGGCTGGTAGTGCGGGCCCTGGCGGATGTGCCTGAGGACGACAGCGAGGTCGACCGTCACGACCAGCAGCAGCACGCCGCAGGCGATGGCCCAGCCGGGCCGCCCGGCGAGCGTGAACGCGACCGTCCCGACGAGCGCCCACAGCAGCCCCCACAGGCTCAGCCAGAAGCGCGCCCGCAGGGCACTGCGCGCGGTCCTCGGTTCACTGCCCGTACGCATCGTCCGATCACCACTCCTTCTTGCAACGTACTCTTCCCGGCTAAGGTCCACCAAAGGCCGACAGGGGGAGTCGCATGCTGCCGGACGCCGACGCGTTGCCCGAGGTCCTGCTCGACCTCGCGGTGCCGCACGAGGACATCAACGACCTGGTCGCGCTGCGGCGGACGCTCACCGCGGACGCCGGGGCCGTGCGGCTGCTGGCGGAGTGCGTCGAGGAGCTCGTGCGGGACATCGGGGAGACCGGGGTCGAGGTGCGGCTCGTCGAGCGCCTCGCCGAGGCTCCGGCGGCACTGGGCCCGTACTTCTCCGTGTACGTGTTCGTCGCGGCGTTGCCGCACACGCGCGCGTACCACCGCGAGCGCGGTGTTCCGGCCGATGTCAGCCGCCGCACCCTCGCCGACCTCGGGCGGAACATGGCGTTCCACCGGCGGCAGCACGGCACGGGAGGGGTGCAGGTCCCCCAGTGGCTCACGCACCACTTCCGCGGTGAGCTGTACCAGCTGGGCCGGCTTCAGTTCGAGCGGGCGCGGCTCGGACAGCGCACGGGGCGGGCGATCGCTGCGGCCGGGGTGGAAGGGCACGCCATGGCCGATGGTGCTGCCGACGTGGAAGGGGCGGCCGGGGGCGGCGTGGGGCCGGGGGAGCCGTGCCTGAATCTGCACATCCCGGACTTCCTCGGTCCGCTGTCGCCGGCGGCCTGCGACCGTTCCCTGGCCCTGGCACGGGAGTTCTTCGCCCGCCACTATCCGCGCGAGCGGTACCGGGTCGCGGTGTGCCATTCCTGGCTGCTCGACCCGCAGCTGAAGCGGTATCTCGACCCGGACTCCAACATCGTCCGCTTCCAGCAGCGGTTCGCGACCGCCCGGGACCCCGGCGAGGAGCCGGAGCCGGCGGACACCGAGCCCGTCCGGTTCGTCTTCGGCGACCCGGACCTGCCGGTGGCGAGCCTGCCGAGGCGCACGTCCGTGGAGCGGGCCGTCGGCGACCACCTGCGGGCCGGCGGCCACTGGTACGTGGGGCACGGCTGGTTCCCGCTGTAGTCGCTGAGTTCCGGTCCTGCAGCCCCTTGGCTCCGGCCCTGTGGCCGTCTGCTCGTTCACTCGGTCGGGTGAAGGCGGTCGGGAGGGGAACGGCTGTGCGGGGGCGGGCCGTTGGACGGGCATGGAGCTGAAAATGCGTGAGGGGTACGAGGGGACGGGACCCGGGGCCATCACCCCGGACGGCTG
Organism: Streptomyces sp. NPDC006140; assembly: GCF_040628815.1. Classification (NCBI taxonomy): domain Bacteria; kingdom Bacillati; phylum Actinomycetota; class Actinomycetes; order Kitasatosporales; family Streptomycetaceae; genus Streptomyces; species Streptomyces sp. NPDC006140. The sequence continues at coordinate 991,619 of NZ_JBEXTS010000001.1, forward strand.
CGCGGTGGAGCTCTACTCACGGCTCCCGGTAGGAGAGGAACCGGGCATCATCGCCGCCGCGGTGCCCGAGGGCGCCCGCATCCTGGAGCTGGGCAGCGGCGTCGGGCGGATGACGCATGGGCTGCTGGAGCGCGGGTTCACGGTCACGGCGGTGGACGAGTCCGCCGACATGCTGGCGCGCGTGCGCGGCGCGCGGACGATATGCAGTCCGATCGAAGAACTGGACCTGGGCGAGACGTTCGACGTGGTGCTGCTCGCGTCGTTCCTCGTGCACGCGGGGGACCCGGAGGTGCGGCGGGCCCTGCTGCACACCTGCGTGCGCCATGTCGCCGAGGGCGGCTGCGTGCTGATCCAGCGGGAGGGCGAGGACTACCACGTGAAGGTGCCGCGCGAGCGGGTAAACCCCAGCGGCTTCACCGTCCGCATCGTCTCGTCGGAGCCGGTCGGCGACGGGGTCAACTCGGTCCGCGCGGAGTACCAGTTCCCGGACGCGGTCTGGACGCAGACGTTCCGGACCCGGCCGCTCACCAGGGAACAGTTCGAGGAGGCGCTGGAGGAGGCCGGGTTGAGGGTCGATCGGTATCTGACGGAGGATCGCATATGGGTGAGGGCGGTGCCGACGGCCCGGGCGGCCTAGGCGCACAGGCCCCCGCAGCCGTTCGCGACGGGCAAGCAGTCCGGGAGGAGTCCCCCGGGTGGCGATGAGTTCCAGGGCGAGGGGCGGTCTACCTCTGCGACACCAGCACGGACCGCTTCCCCCAGGAGACCTCCATGTCCGAGACCACCGCCTCCGTCACCGCCGCCCCCTCCGGCCCGGCCGGGGTCGTCATCGCCGAGTCCGCGACCGCCCGCGGGCGGCGTGCCCGGATCGCACTGCGGGGTCTGCAGATCCTGCTCGCCCTCTTCTACGCGGTCGCGAGTGCCCTGCCCAAGCTGATCGGGCACGCCTCGGGTGCCGAGTACTTCGACAAGCTGGGGTGGGGCAGCGTGGGGATGTACACCATCGGAGCGCTCGAACTGGCCGGCGCCGTCGCCCTGTTGATCCCGGTGCTGCAGTCGGTGGCGGCGGTGGCGCTGGGCGCGTTGATGGTGGGCGCGTTCATCGTGCAGACAGCCGTCTTCGACGGGGAGCACGCGGCGACGCCGCTCATTCTGCTCGTGCCGCTGGCCCTCATCGCCTGGGCGCGGCGGGGGCACAACGCCGAGCTGCTGCGGCGAGGGGCATGACCGTACCGCGTGCGACACCGGCGGCGTCCGCTGGTCGCAGTCCTCGACGAGCGGCTGTGACCAGTGGCCGTGAGGCGGCTCTGACCAGTGCGTCGCCGTCAGGGCGAGCCGACCCTGACGACGTACTTGCCGCGCACCCCGCCCGCCTCCAGTGCTCGGTGGGCCGCGGCCGTCTCCTCCAGTGGGAAGACCGTGTCCACCGCCGGCCGCAGCCTCCCCTCCGTCACCCGGCGGGCGAGGTCGTCGAAGAGCGCACGGCCGGGATTGCCGCTGAAGAAGCGCACCCGGCCCCGTCCGTGGACGGCGCTGGCCGCGATGTAGCCCAGCGAGGCGGCGGGCCGCGTCAGGTCGAGGGCGATGGCGACCATGCGTCCGCCCGGCCTCAGCAGCCGCCGGAAGGCACGCAGGTCGGTGCCCGCCGTGTCGAGGACGACGTCGAACAGGCCCAGTTCCGCCGGGGACACGGCCCGGTGGTCGACGGCGTGGTGGGCACCGAGTGCGCGGACGAAGTCGAGGTTGGCGGCGCGAGCCAGGGCCGTGACCTCGGCGCCGTCCGCCTGTCCGAGCTGGACGGCGGCGTTGCCGACCCCGCCCGCCGCGCCCCGTACGAGGAGCCGCTCACCGGGGCGCAGCGCGGCCTTGTCGCGGAGTGCCGTCATGGCGGTGGTGGCCACCGGCAGCGCGGCGGCGGACACGAGGTCGAGTCCGTCCGGGATCCGGCCGAGCCGCTCGGGCCGTATCGTCAGGTACTCGGCGGCACTGCCGAATCCGGAGACCCGGCCCACGACGCCCCACACGCGGTCGCCGACCGCGACGCCGGTGGCGCCGGTGCCGAGCGCGGCGACCTCGCCGGTGAAGTCCAGCCCGATGCGCTGCGGGAAGCTCCGGCCGGTGAGGAGGCGGGCCCGGCCGGAACGGGCCGCCAGATCGCCGCCGTTCACGCTGAACGCCCGGACGCGCACGAGGACCTCGCCGGGTGCCGGCCTCGGGCGCGGTACCCGGCCCACGTACAGCACCTCGGGGCCGCCGAAGCGGTCGAACAGTACGGCTCTCATCGTGCGGTCGTCCATCGTTGTCACCTTCGCTGACGGCGGCCGGGCGGGGGACCCGGGCGCCGAGCGTAGGCTGCCGAGCGGACGAGATCGTCCACTCGAGCCGGAGGTGAGAGACAGTGGTGGGGGAGTCCTCTCGGATCGCGGGTCAGGGCGGGCTGCGGGCGGACGCCCGGCGCAACCGGCGGCGCATCCTCGCGGCCGCCCGTTCGGTCTTCGCCGAGCGTGGCATCGACGCGCCCATGGCGACCGTGGCCCGGCGGGCGGGGGTCGGGGTGGCGACGCTGTACCGGCGCTTCCCGACCAGGGACGCCCTGGTGCGGGCCGCGTTCGCGCAGCAGATGGAGACCTGCGCCGGGGCACTCACCGAGGCGCTGGCCGACCCCGACCCCTGGCGGGGCTTCCAGCGACTGGTCGAGACGGTGTGCGAACTGCAACGGGAGGAACGGGGCTTCCCGGCCGCGTTCGTCGCGGCCTTTCCGGACGCCACACGGGAACACACCCGGGCGCGGGAACAGGCCGAGCGGGACGTCACGACCCTGGTCCGCAGGGCTCAGGCGGCAGGCGCGCTGCGGCCCGACTTCCACCCTTCCGACCTCGCCGTGGCCCTGCTGTCCCACTGCGCTCTGGTCACCGCGCTGCCGGACGACCGCGCGGCGTCCCGGCGGCTGGTGGCCTACTTGCTCCAGTCGTTCCGCGCCGATGCGGCTCACGGTGCGCTGCCGGCACCGAGCGCGCTGTCGCTGCGCAGTCTCCCGCTCGCGGCGGACGCCTCCCCGGGCCGCGATCGGCACTAGCCGGGGCGTGCTAGGGCCGCGGTTTGCCGGAGCCTCTGCCCAAGCCGCCGGGACCGATGCCGCCGGGGCCGGGGCCGGGGCCGATGCCGCTGCCGGGGCCTGCCAGTCCGCGGAGGCGTTCCAGTTCGCGGCGGTCCCGCTTCGTCGGGCGGCCCGCGCCGCGGTCGCGGATGCCGGCGGGGGCGACGGCCTCGCGGGGCGGGGGCGGCGGGGAGTTGTCGATGTAGCACTGGGCGGCCACGGGAGCGCCTACCCGCTTGCGGATCAGCCGCGTCACGACGACGACCCGCTCCCGGCCCTCGTGCCGCAGGCGCACCTCGTCGCCGACGCGCACGGCGTGTGCGGGCTTCACGCGCTCGCCGTTGACGCGCACGTGCCCGCCCCGGCAGGCGGTGGCGCCCAGGGAACGGGTCTTGACGAGGCGTACCGACCAGATCCAGCTGTCGACGCGGACGGTCTCGCCGCGCTGCGGCCCGGCGGCCTCGGCGGCGGCGATCGCGGCGGCGATCTTCGGATCCAAGGCGCTCGGATCCAAGGCGCTCGGATCCAAGGCGCTCGGATCCGAGGCGTTCGGATCCAGGGCCTTCGCATCCGAGGCGTTCGGGTCCAGCGCCCTCGCCTCACCGGCAGTCGACGCGTCAGAGGGCGATGGGACACCGGCCGCCGTGTCGTCGGTCGCGCCCGTCCTGTCGTACTCCGCACCTCGAGAAGCCATGTCCCCGACCTTAGTCCTCCCGGCACCGGGGTCGGACAGGCATTTTCCGGTGCTGCGACCACATCTGCCAAACGAGTTTTGCAAAAATAGTTTTGCCAAGTGACCGGCGCGGCTTACTCTCGCCGCATGGACAGCGACGAGCACCGGCGCGTACTCGACCCCGAGCGCGACACCGCCGCACTCAAGGCCCTCACCCACCCCCTGCGCATCCAGCTGCTCGGGCTGCTGCGGCAGGACGGGCCGGCCACGGCCAGCGAACTCGCCGCGCGGACGGGGGAGTCGTCGGCGTCGACCAGTTACCACCTGCGGGTGCTGGCGAAGTACGCCTTCATCGCGGAGGCCGAGCACCGGGACGGGCGGGAGCGGCGCTGGCGGGCGCTGCACACCGTGACCTCCTGGAGCAACGAGACGATGGAGTCCTCGGCGGCGGGCCGGGCCTTCGTCAGCCTGGCGCGGCGGCGGCAGATCGAGCACCTGGAGTCGGCCCTCGCCCGGCACGAGGCGGACATGGCCGCCGGGCGGTTCGGTCAGGAGTGGGTGGAGCCGTCCGGGATCAGTGACCTGATGCCCCGGCTGACGGCCGGGTCGCTCACCGAACTCTGGGAGACGATCGACCGGAAGCTGGCGGAACTGACCGCCCGGGACGCGGACGACCCGCGCGCCGCACACGTCGTACTCCTCACCGCCGGCCTGCCCCTCGCCCCGCGCGAACGGAACGACAGCACAGGCCAACGGAACGACAGCACGCGCGGACTGAACGACGGCACGCGCGGACGGAACGACGGCACGGGCGCACGGAACGACGGCACTGCGGACGGCGCGGCCCGCGAGGCCACCCCATGACCGACCCCATGACCGACCGCGCGACCGACCGCGTGACCGAGCCGGCCGGGATCCGGACCGCTCGCCGTCGTTACGTCACCGTCTGCGCGCTGCTCTGGCTGCCGCCGGGCCTGGGCCTGGCCTCGATGGTGCTGCTGTTGGGGGAGCGCGGCATGTCCCTGGCCGCCGTCGCGGGGCTCTTCGCGGCCCACTCCCTGACCGTGGCCGCGCTGGAACTGCCCACGGGCGGGCTCTCCGACGTCCTCGGGCGCCGGCCGGTCCTGGCCATGTCCGGTGCGCTCAACGCGGTCGCCTGCGTCCTGGTCGGACTCGGCACCACCGTGTGGGTGCTCACCGCCGGCATGGTGCTGATGGGCGTGGCCCGTGCCCTGGCCAGCGGTACGGCCGAGGCCTGGTACGTCGACACCGTCCATGCCTGTTCCGGCCCCGACGCCGAACTGCGCACAGGTCTGGCCCGGGGCGGCTCCGCGACCTCCGCGGCGCTCGCGGCCGGCCTCCTGCTCGGCGGCGCCCTGCCCTGGCTGCTCGGCCTGGGCCCCGACCTCGGCGCGCAACTGAGCCGGGCGACATCCGGGTCGGTGCTGCCGCTGTCCGTCCCCATGCTGCTGGGAGCCGCGGTCAGGGTGGTCTTCGTCGGCTACGTACTGGCCGCCCTGCGCGAGCCGGCGCGACCGCCCGCCACCCTGCGTTCCGTACTGCGCGGCGTCCCCGTGACGGTCCTGGGCGGGCTGCGGCTGGGCGGACGGGACGCGCTGGTCCGCCGGGTCCTGCTCACCGCCGCGGCCGTCGGCAGCGCCCTGGCCACCATCGAACTGCTCATACCGGGCCGTACCGTGGCGCTCACCGGGGCGACCGACTCCGGGGCGATGGTCTACGCCGCACTCGCCTGCGGGGGCTTCGTCTGCCTCGGCGTCGGCAGCCACCTCGCACCCCTCACCGCCCGGGTCGCGGGCGGCGGCGAGCGGGCCGTGCTGGTCTCCCTCGTGGCCGGGGCGAGCGGGCTGCTGCTGCTCGGCGTCACCGCCTCCGGCACGCACCCGGTGACCACGGCCCTCGCGTTCGCCGGCTTCGGCCTGGTCTACCTCGGTATCGGTGCGGCGGGCCCGAACGAGAACGACCTGCTGCACCGACGCGTCCCCAGCGCGGGCCGCGCCACCGCGCTGTCCGTCCAGTCCCTCGCCCAGCAACTGTTCGGCGCGCTTGTCGGCCTGCTCGTCGGGGCGCTCCGGCCGGGCCCGCTGCCCTGGCTGCTGACGAGCGCCGTGCTGCTGGCCGGAGCCCTGCTCTGGCGCGGTCGCGCCGGGGCACGGACGACCGAGTCCGCGCCTGCGCCTACGGTGGAGTGATGGACGCCAGCGGTCTCCCCCTCCTCGACCGGCGCATCGCCGACTGCCGGGCCTGCCCGCGACTGGTCTCCTGGCGCGAGGAGGTGGCCCGGGCCAAGCGGGCCGCCTTCGCGGACTGGACGTACTGGGGCCGGCCGGTGCCCGGCTTCGGTCCGGCGGACGCCCGGCTGCTGATCGTGGGGCTGGCGCCCGCGGCCCACGGCGGCAACCGCACCGGCCGGATGTTCACCGGCGACCGCTCGGGGGACGTGCTGTACGAGGCGCTGTACGACGTCGGCCTCGCCTCCCAGCCCACCGCCGTGCACGCCCACGACGGTCTGGAGCTGTACGGCGTGCGCGTCACCTCGCCCGTGCACTGCGCCCCGCCCGCCAACAAGCCGACCCCCGAGGAGCGGGACACCTGCCGCCCCTGGCTCGTGCAGGAACTGCGGCTGCTGCGCCCGACACTGCGGGCCGTCGTGGTGCTCGGCGGCTTCGGCTGGCAGGCCGCGCTGCCCGCGTTCGCCGAGGCGGGCTGGCCCGTGCCCCGGCCCCGGCCCGCCTTCGCCCACGGGGCCCGCTACCTCCTGGACGACCTGGAGCTCTTCGGCTGCTTCCACGTCAGCCAGCGCAACACCTTCACCGGCCGGCTCACCCCCACGATGCTGCGCGACGTGCTGCGCACGGCGGCGCGGGCGGCGGGGCTCAGCCCTGCCGACGACACCCCCTAGAGGGCCTCGTCCCCGAACAGGTGCCGCACGGTGGAGCGGTAGTTGGTCCGCACGTGCGTCAGCGCGTGCGCGCGGGCCCGGTCCGGGTCGCCCGAGGCGATCGCCTCGTACAGCTCGCGGTGCTCCACCAGGAGCTGGGGCCACTCCTCGTTGCGCCGGGTCATCCAGCGCAGCCGGCCGGCGACCGGTTCCAGGGCCTCGGTCAGCAGGCTGTTGCCGGCCATCGCCACGATGCGGTCGTGCAGGCGGCTGTTGACGTCCGTGATGGTCTCGGCGTCCCCGGCCTCGGTGGCGGCCGCCGCGCGGTCGAGGAGCTCCTGGACCTCGGCCAGGTCCTCGGGGGTCGCACGGGCCGCGGCGAGTCCGGCGGCGTAGACCTCCAGCGCCTCGCGCAGCTCGAACAGTTCCTTGACGTCGGTCGGGGTGAGACGGCGTACGACCGTGCGGCGGGGGGTCTCGAAGTGGACGAAGCCCTCGGCGACGAGCGCCCGGATCGCCTCCCGGACCGGTACGCGCGAGACACCGAAACGCTCCGCCAGCTCGCGTTCGACCAGGCGGTCGCCGGGGAGCAGGCTGCCCGCGATGATCTCCTGGCGCAGTGCGGCCGTGACGCGTTCGCGTACCGCTCCGAGGGGTTCGATCTTCGTCATGGAGCCCATCCTCGCCGACGCGAGATGTCTTTTACGCGGCGTTAACAGGAGCGATATCCGTCAGAACTGTTGACGGCGAACCATGAGCGCTGTTTGGTATACCAAACACCCCCCAGTGTAGTCCTCCGTCGTCCCCGTGCTCATGGAGGCCCCCCGTGTCCCTCGCCGACCGCGCCCCCGCCACCGGCACCCCCGCGTTCGTCCCCGATCCCCGGCTCACCAACGAAGACCTCGCTCCCGCGAAGAAGCGCAACTGGAAGGTCTTCGACCTCTTCGCCATGTGGATGTCCGACGTCCACAACCTCGGCAACTACACCTTCGCCGCCGGCCTGCTCTTCCTGGGCATGAACGTCTGGCAGATCTTCACGTCCCTGCTCGTCGGCTTCGTGATCATCTACATCGGCATGAACTGGATGGGGAAGATCGGCCAGCGCCACGGCGTGCCCTTCCCGGTGGTCAGCCGGATCGCCTTCGGCATCTGGGGCGCCAACATCCCGGCGCTGATCAGGGCCGTGATCGCCATCATGTGGTACGGCATCCAGACCTACCTCGCCTCCGTCGCCGTCAACGTGATGCTGCTCGCCGCCTGGCCCGGCCTGGAGTCCTGGACGCACAACTCCTTCCTCGGCCTGGACGCGCTCGGCTGGGTCTCCTTCGTCGCGCTCTGGCTGGTGCAGGCGGCGATCATCAGCCGTGGCATGGAGTCGGTCCGCAAGTTCCAGGACTTCTGCGGCCCGGCGATCTGGCTCGTGATGATCGCGCTGGCCGTGTGGATCCTCGCCAAGGCCGGCTGGACGATCTCCCTCACCTCCACCCCGCACCCGGTCTCCGTCGGAGAGCAGTGGCGCCAGTGGTTCGGCGCGATCGGCCTGGTCCTCGCCACCTACGGCACCCTGATGCTCAACTTCTGCGACTTCTCCCGCTTCGCCCCGGACTACAAGTCGGTCCGGCGCGGCAACTTCTGGGGCCTGCCCATCAACTCCACGGCCTTCGTGATCGTGTCGGTCATCGTCACCGCGGGCGCCTTCGAGGTCTTCGGCAAGGAGATCACCGACCCGGCCTACCTGGTCGCCGAGATCGGCAACACCTGGGTGCTGGTGCTGGGCGCGCTGACCTTCGCCATCGCCACCATGGGCGTCAACATCGTCGCCAACTTCGTCTCGCCGGCGTACGACCTCGCCAACGTCTGGCCGCAGAAGATCACGTTCAAGATCGGCGGCATGATCAGCACGGTCGCGGCCCTGCTCGTCACCCCCTGGAACCTCTTCTCCAACCCGACCGTCGTCAACTACTTCCTCGGCGGACTCGGCGCCTTCCTCGGCCCGCTGTTCGGCGTGATCATGGTCGACTACTACTGGGTCAAGCGCGGCCGCGTGAACGTCGACGAACTGTTCGACGCCACGCCCGGCTCCCGCTACCACTACCGCAAGGGCTTCAACCCCAAGGCGCTGTGGGCGTTCCTGCCGGCGGCCGGTGTCGCGGCGGTGCTCGCGCTGGTGAAGACCTTCAGCGACGTCGCCCCGTACTCCTGGTTCATCGGCACGGCGCTCGCCGCCGGGCTGTACGCGGCGCTGTGCCGCCCCGAGCGCGCCACCGCGGAGGTCTGAGAGACGTGCGGATCGTCGTCACCAACTGCAACACCACGCAGGAGATGACCGAGGAGATCGTACGAGGTGCCCGGGCCGCCGCAGGCCCGGGCACCACCGTGAGAGGACTGACCCCCGCCTGGGGGCCCGAGTCCGCCGAGGGCTGGCTCGACAGCTACCTGTCCGCCGCCGCCGTCCTCGACACGCTGCGGACCTACGACGGACCGCCGTACGACGCCGTGGTCATGGCCGGATTCGGGGAGCACGGGCGCGAAGGCGTACGGGAACTGGTCGACGTCCCCGTCGTCGACATCACCGAGGCCGCCGCCCACCTGGCCTGCCTGCTGGGCCGCCGCTACGGCGTCGTCACCACGCTGGAGCGGTCCCGCGGGCAGATCGAGGACAGCCTGGAGACGGCCGGAGTCGCCCGGAACTGCGCCGCGGTCGTCGGCACGGGCCTGAACGTGCTCGACCTCGGCGACGACGAGCGCACCGAGACGGCGTTCCTGGCCGCCGCCGAACGGGCCTGCGCGGCGGGGGCGGAGGTCCTGGTGCTGGGCTGCGCCGGGATGACCGGGCTGCAGCGGGTGGTCGGAGAGAAACTGGGCCTGCCGGTCGTCGACGGGGTCGCCGCGGCGGTCAAACTGGCGGAGTCGCTGGTGGCGCTGGGGCTGACGACCAGCCGGGTGGGGAGCTACGCCGAGCCGCTGCCGAAACGGAGGGTGTGGGGGAGGCCGGACGGCAGCGGCTCATGACGGGCCGTCGAGTGTGACGTCGTCACGGTGGGCCCCGTAGAAAGCGGACTGGCGGGCCATGACCTCCCGCATCGAGGTGCCGCGCGGGATGCCGTACACGGTCCCGGGGAAGTCCAGCGCCTCCTGGATCTGCCACAGCTCGTCGTGCTCGCCGGGGGCGAAGAGGCGGGCCCGGGGCGCTCCCGCGGCGATCCAGCCGATGGGCAGGACGGTGCCGGGCGGCAGCACGGAGTTGACGTGCAGCACGCTGTGGATCCGCAGCTCCGAGCCGGCGCTCGCGACGGCTCCCGGGAACACGCAGGCCCCGGTCGCGACGAAGACCTCGTCCTCCAGGGTCGCCCCGTTGACATGGGCGTGCGGCCCGACGAGCACGGCGTCACCGATCACGGCGGGGTGCCGGGCCCGCCCCCGCACCAGCGCGTTCTCCATGACGACGACGTCCGAGCCGACCCGCACCTCCCCGTCCTCGGCGGTGAGCACGGCCCCGTGCAGCACGCGGCTGCGCTCACCGAGGACGACCGCCCCGCACAGCACGGCCGTGGGAGCGACGTACGCGGACTCGGGGACGGCGGGGCGCTGCCCGCGGTGCTCGATCAACATGGAGACTCCTGCGGCCGGACGGCTAGCCGGGAACGACGGCTGTCGCCGTAATCTCCACCAGCTGCCCCGTGTACCCGAGGCACGCCACGCCGATCAGCGTCGAGGAGTGCGGCCCGGTGCTGAGCCCGGACGCCTCGACGACGCCCCAGACGGCGGAGAGCACGGCCGGCTCACTGCTCACGACGTACACGTCGGTCGACACGACGTGCGCCAGGTCGCTGCCGACGGCGCCGAGTTGCTCCCGCAGATTGGCGATCACCTGCTCGGCCTGCCGTACGGGATCTCCCGGGCCGACGAGTTCGCCGCCGGCGTCCAGCGGCACGGACCCGGCGAGGAAGGCCAGCCGCGTGCCCGCTTCGACGACGGAGGCGTGGGAGTAGGTGGGCGGCGGGAAGAGGCTGGGGACGGTGACGCGCTGGATCACGGGGGCTCCGGTCTGGGGGCGACGACAGACAACTCACCGATCATGCGAAGTCCCGAACCCGAACGCACCTGTATTTCGCTCCACGCCGATGTATTTCGTTTCGCTCCGACCGGCGATCCCCCTACCCTTCCCTGGACCCCGACCGCCGAGGAGCCCCCGCCGTGCCCACCCCGTCGGACCAGACCTTCCTCGACACCACCGCCGACCGCCTCGCCGCCCTCCCCACCGTCCAGGCCGTCACCCTGGGCGGCTCCCGCGCCCAGGGCACCGAACGCCCCGACAGCGACTGGGACCTGGCGGTCTACTACCGGGGCGCCTTCGACCCGGCCGACCTCCGCGCGGTCGGCTGGGAGGGTGAGGTGTCCGACCTCGGCGCGTGGGGCGGCGGCGTCTTCAACGGAGGCGCCTGGCTGACGATCGACGGCCGGCGCGTGGACGTCCACTACCGGGACCTCGACGTCGTGGACCACGAGTGGGCGCAGGCCGAGCAGGGCCGCTTCCGCGTCGAGCCCCTGATGTTCCACCTGGCGGGCATCCCGACGTACCTCCTCGTCGCCGAACTCGCCGTCAACAAGGTGCTGCGGGGCGCCCTGCGACGCCCCACGGCCTACCCGCCGGCCCTGCGCGAGACGGCCCCGCCCCACTGGCACGGCATGGCCGCGGCCACCCTCGCGTACGCGAAGGCGGGCCACGCCCCGAGGGGTTCGGTCACCCAGGTCGCGGGCGCCATCGCCCTCGCGGCGACGCAGACCGCGCACGCGGTGCTGGCGGCGCGCGGAGAGTGGGTCACCAACGAGAAGGGACTCGTGGCCCGGGCCGGTCTGGGCGAGGTGGACGCCCTCGTCGCGAGCCTGACGGCGAAGCCTGAGGCCCTCGTCCGGGCGGTCGCCGACGCGGAGGCGCTGTTCCGCGCCGGGGGAGCCGGGAAAACCGGACGAGCCGGACGAACCGATGGAGCGTGAGCACGACGCTCAGTGCCGGGCGAACTGGACGCGCGTCGGCTGTACGGCGTCCGGGCGCACCGCGATGCCCTCGACGGTGAGTCGTTCGCCGTAGATGTCGGTGAGCCGGAGCGGGCCGCCGCAGCCGGTGCCGTCGGGGGAGAGGAAGTAGTTGTATTCGGTACGGGTCAGGGCCCGCCAGCCGCTGCCGGTGGAGACCTCCAGGCGGGCCAGCGGGTTGCGGTGGCCGAGGGCCTGGACGGCGCACCAGTGGCGGCTGGAGCCGGTCTTGTAGCGGATCGAGACCTTCTCGGACGTGCTCGGGCTCAGCAGGCTCCAGGTGACCGGTATCCGGCCCGCGGACAGGCCGGCGAGCTTCGCAAAGGCCTCCTTGCTGAGGTCGAGCTGCCCGGGGGCGCAGGGCAGCGGGCACTCGTTGGTGACCCGGACCGTGACGGAGGCGCCGTTCGCCGCGCGGACGAGGACGTACGCCCCGCACGCCTTGGACGTCTCGTAGTCGGTGGTGTTCATCGCCGCGACCATGAGGTCGGGGCTCGGGCCGTACAGGCAGGCGCCGTCACCGTCCGCGGCGTCGTAGTGGGTGGCGACGCCCTGGTAGGTGGTCCCGGGCTTGATCCGGCCCGCCAGAGGGGCCGAGTCGGACACCGCCCGCGGTGCGGGCCGCGGGCTGGCGACGGGCGAGGGCCGGGCCGGCGGGCGGGTCGTGGTGCGCGCCGGGCTCGGGGTCTTCGCGGACGGCTTCGGCTTGGGACTGCCCGTCGCCTTCGGAGCCGTGGGCGTGGGCGTGGCGCTCGCCGGTGAGCTCGTGGAGGGCTCGGCGGCGGCCCGCACGGTGTCCGGCTCGGCGCCGGGGCGGAGCGCCACCACCAGGGCCACGAGGAGTGCGACGGCCGACAGAGCGATCAAGGGAACGAGGACCGAACGCCGTCTGTGAGGCGGACGCCGATGGGAACGGGAGGCCACGGATGAGTCCTTACCTGGTTCAGGAGAACACGCGCTTGCGACTCATCAGTGGCCACCGGGGCCGGAAAGGTTGCCGGGATCCCGGCTCGATCCGGCGCTCGGGCCTGTTGCCAGGAGCTCTTTGAGCTGTTCGAGGTGATGCCAGGCGGCCGGGGCGGTGCCGTCGCCGGCACTGAGGGTGTAGTGCATGGCGGGCCGGGCGGCTGGGCCGAGGAGGACTGGGCGCGTTCCCGGTAGGGACCGGGCGTGAGTGGGGCCGATGGTGTGCACGGCGTCGGGGCCCAGGGTGAAGGAGAGCGGGACCGGGAGCGGCTCGTGGTGGGGCGGGGCGGTCAGGTCGGCCCGGGCGGGGCGGAGGTGGGTGAGCATGGACGTCAGGTGGTGCCGCGTCGCGAGTGTCTCGGCCAGCTCGGGCAGTGAATCGATGGGTGGGTGCTGGCCGGCTGCGTAGCCGAGGGTGAGGGTGATGTGCTCCTCTACTCCGGCGCTGGTGTGGGCGACACGGACGGTCGCGAGCGCCGGGCGGTCGGGGGTGCCGACGGCGATCAGCCAGGTGGGCGCCGACTTCTGGGCTCGGGTGCGGGCCAACTCGGTCAGCTGACGTGCTGACCAGGGCAGGTTGACGGGTTCGGCGGTCGACCAGCCGGCCGGCGGGGCTCCGGTGAGGGTCTGCCAGCAGGCTTCGAGCGCATCGCCGAGGAGGAGCTGGTCGGTGGCCGGGTGGGTGGTGCGGAGGGTCAGGATCAATTGCTGCTCGCCGCGCGTGCCGGTGGCGGGGGGAGAGGTGAAGGCGCCCGCGAGCGGGAAACCGCCTGTCTCGGCCGGGACCGGGGCAAAGCGGCCCTCGTGCCAGTGGAGTACGGCGCCGGTCAGCCCGTCGTAGTAGCCGCCCGCGGAATCCCGGACGACCCAGCGGGCGGGCAGGCCGGTGAGCAGAGTGCGCGTGGGCAGCGTCAGGCGAGTACGGGGAGGCGTGACGACCTGTAGTTCGCGGTCCGACGCGACGGCGCTGCGCAGGAGGTCGCTGAACCAAGTGGTCGCGGCGATGACCGGGCGGTCCTGGAAGACCACGGCCGCCCTGTCGGTGAGCACGTCGACGGCGAGAGGGCCATCGTCGCCTGCCGGGTGTGCGGCACCGCCTTCCTCACATTCCGCGGAGGAGACGGGCACAACGCCGGTATGACCGGCTATGGACGGCCACGTGGTGCCGCCCAACACGGCGGTCAGACGTCCCGCCACCGATGCGGCCAGCCGCTGAGCCTCCGGCACGGCAGTGGTGGCCCGCACTTCAGTCCACCACACCGGCGCTTCCTCCGGCACCCTCCCGGCGAACAAACGGCTGACCTCGCCCGGGACCTGGACGAAGAGCGGCACCTCCACGGTCACCAAGGGGCGCCCGTCCGGCGCGTTGAGCCGGACCGCGGCGCCCTCGAAAGCACGGTCCACCCGCAGATCGGGGCCGCCCGCGTACAACGCCGCGAGCAGCGTGCGGGTGTCCGGCATCTTCGGCGTCAGGGCGATGATGTCCTGGGTCATGTGTGGCTTTCCGGTGGAGGGGACAGCGGCGCCATGAGGATCAGTACCGGCCCGACATGTCTTGCAGGGCGTCCAAGGACGGGGCCTCCAGCGGGGTGGCCTCGGCGATCAGGCCGATCTCGGGTCGCAGCGGCTGCCTCGCTGCCCATTCCAGCGCGGCCAGCGCATTGAGCCCTTGACTGTGGGCGGTACGCAGCCGCAGTAGCCATTCGGCCCCTGCCGCGAACGCATCGTCACCGGCCGCGGTCCGGGGCTCGTATCCTGCCGCCTCCTCGCCAACCGCGGCCCAGAGGTAGCCGAGAGTCCGCCCGTCCCGCTGGATCGTGAAATAACGCACGGACCGTTCAGTCACTTCTTCGTAGTCGTCCTTCGACTCCGGGACCACGGAGTGCAGAAGTGCCGCACGAGCTGGGATCTCGAATGTCCCCCAGGAATCATCGAAGGCCGTGCCCTCGACTCGCGGATCCTCGAAACCCGTCTGTGTAGGGGTAGCGAATCGATTTGGGTCGCCCGGCGACGGGGGAGAGCCCAGCAAAGCCGAAACCCCCTCCAAGGCGGCGGTGAGCCTCGGAGCGTTCTGCGCGAAAATCTCTGGCTGCTCCCGGTCCCGGGTGTCCATCGTCAGCCATGCGTCCGAGTAAGTCTCCAAAGTCACCGCGAGGAGGCTGGCCTCCCAGAGGTCGACATGGATGACGAACAATTTCTCGGCGCGGCGCCTTGCCCGCGACTCCCACCACGTGCCGGGGCATTCGACCCGGACGGTGACCAGGAAATCGCCCTGAAGCGCTTCGGCCTTGCGCAGGATGCGCGACAGCCCCGTCTCCGGTGCCAGGGGCTCCTTTTCGAGGCTGAGGCCCTGGGCGTCGATACGGAAGTCACGCATGTTGCCGATGGGGCGTACCGTAACGCCGACCTTCCCCATGGGAACGGCCAGTTCGTGGCGGGCCGGCTCGTTCCACACCGCGACAGCGGTGTCAGCGGCGTCCATGGGCCGGAGTGCGGTGGTCTTCGACGTGACTTCCCAGGTCCAGTCACCGATGGCATTCGTGGTGATCACAGCATGTCCTTGGGGTCGATCTTGCTGCCGGGCGGAACTACGAGATTCCCGTCCTCGAGACGTATGACAAATGTGACCCCTCTGAGTCCCCGGGCAGCTCGACCTCAGCAAGGAGGCCTTCGCGAAGCTCGCCGGCCTCTCCGCGCAAGTACCTGCTTCAGCTGGCACGCGCGGATGCCAACCACCACATCCTGCTTGTGGATGGTGGGCGAGGAACTCGTGCGGAGCGGATGGCCAACGGATCTTACGATGCAGTCGTGGCTCGCACTTCGGTCCACCACACCGGCGCTTCCTCCGGCACCCTCCCGGCGAACAAACGGCTGACCTCGCCCGGGACCTGAACGAAGAGCGGCACCCCCACTGTCACCGAGGGGCGCCCGTCCGGCGCGTAAAGCCGGACCGCGGCGCCCTCGAAAGCACGGTCCACCCGCAGCTCGGGACAGCCCGCGAACAACGCCGCGAGCAGCGTGCGGGTGTCCGGCATCCTGGGCGTGAGGGCGATGATGTCCTGGGTCACTGAGTCTCTCTGCCTGGACAGCCGTAATGCGCGTCAGCGCTGTTCGTCGACTTCGTTCGTCAGGCGCAGTGTGAGTTCCGCACTGGCAAGCATCCGCGTGACCTCAATTGGCAGATTCGTGAATTCGGCTTGAACGGCGCCAACGGGATCAATTCTGCGGATCTGACCATCGAGACCTTCCGCCTCGATAACGTAGCGGTAACCGTGCGGAGTGGTCGAGTCATCCACCACGATCCAGCGGGCACCGTACCTTTGGATCAGGACGTCCGCAACATAGGCCATCAGGTCACTCTGCAACGTAATCCAGTCCGATTGTTCGAACTGGGTGAGTGGGAGGCGTGATACGTAGTTCTGTAGAGCGGGAATCAAGGTCAGCGGATCACGGGTGTACACCTCCGGGGGCACGCCGAGCATGTCGGCGACATCGATGACCGTCCGACGACCCTCGTAAATCCAACGCTCCAGATCCGGTTCGGGAGCTCCCGGCCTTGCCATCTTCAACACCTTCCACTCTCGGATGCATCTACTTGGGGGGTGGGCCGTATTCTACAAATACACGGGCCTGGATGAGGCAGTTTCGCAGAGCCTGGGACGGAGGTGCATGCATGAATACACATCGGGGCTCGTACTCGGGATCCAACCTTCGGAGTGTCAGGTCTTTGTTGATCTGCTCTATTATCCGAGCTTGACTGTTCTGTATTCCAGGTAGCGCTTTATTTTCACCGGGACGTCTGCCTTGCGGCCGCGTGGGGCCTCCACCGGATAGTAGGGATGGTCGTGAGTGGGAACCGGGAAGTGCCGCTCGGGTCGCCGCCGAACATTTCCCGGCCTCTTTCTTCAGCGGTGGTAAAGCGATGGGGCTCGCTGCGCAGGGCTGTGTGTCCGAGTGGTCAACTCCGTCTTCACGGGCGGGCGACTGACACCGCGATCTTCATCTCTACCAGCCGCCGGTTGCCGCAACAACGCGGTTCTGGTCAAAGGCGCGCCGCTTCAGAGGGAGGAGGTACGGCGACAGCGTGCCGCGCAACGGGGGCGGGCGCGTCGGCGCGATGCACCTCACGGCGGCACAGCCCCCGGCGGACTTGCGTTCATAAAGAACTCGACTTCCGCCCACTCCGTCACGTTCCGGAAACCTTTCCTCCAGGAACCCCGCATACCGTGGGCCCCAACACCGCCCGGCCACCGTCGCCCGAAGGCCCACCCTGCCCTCGATGAGACGACAGGAGCCCTGTGTCCCGCCGCGTTGCCCCGCATCTTCCGCCCTGGCTGGCCCACGCCCTGCGCGCTCAGCGCGGCCCCGTGCCGTGGAGTGCCGTGACGCGCGGGGCCCTGTCCGCCGGGCCGTTGCTGCTCGTGGCCGTGCGGACCGGGCACACCTCCCTCGGCGTCGTCGCCGCCATCGCCGCCATGCTCTCCGGGATCAACGACCGGCCGGGGAGCCGGCGGGCCTCCGTGAAGCGGATCGGGGTGCCCGCGCTGGGCGGTGCCCTGGGAATGGTGATCGGGACGTACGCCGGGCAGGGGACCGGCGCCGTCGTACTGACCGTGATCCTCACGCTCGTCGGCCTGGTCGCCGGAGGCATCAGCGCCATCGGGCCGGTCGCGTCCGCCGTCGGGACGCAGGTGCTCGTCGGTTCGGCGGTCGGGGCCGGGATGCCCCTGCCGGAGCCGGGATGGGCCCGTGCGCTCGCCTTCCTCGCCGGAGCCGGGTGGCTGGTCGTGCTGCGGCTCGTCCTGCCCACGCCCGGCTCCCTCGCCGGGGACTTCCGGTTCGACGGGGAGCGGCAGGCCGTCGCCGGCGTGTACGACGCCGTCGCCGAACTCCTCGACGCCGTCGGCGGACCCGAGGCCATCCGCCGCCGGGCCGCGCTCACCGCCGCCCTCGACCACGCGCAGGACGCCCTCGCCGGACCCCGGCTGCGGCGGTACGCCTCCTCCTCCACCGAGCGGCGGCTGCACGCGCAGTACGCCGCAGCGCTGCCCCTCGCCGAGGCCGCCACCGCCCTCGCCTGGGCCGGAGAGGCCGTCTCCGAGCGGGCCTCCGAAGGACCCCGGCGGCTCGCCGCCGCCGTCCGCGGCAACACCCACACCGGGCCGCTGCCCGCGCCCTCCCGCTCGGCACCCGCGCTGCGTGCCCTCGACGACGCCCTGCTGCACGCCGCCGAGGTGTTCGACCAGGGCAGGGGAGGGGACCTGCACACCCGTCCCCGTACCGCCCGGGACCGGCTGCGCGCCGTGCTCGGCAGCGCCGGACGCGAGTACGGGCTGCGCGTCGCCCTCTGCTTCGGGGCCAGCGCGGCGGTCGCCCAGGCCCTGCACCAGACCCAGTGGTACGGGCAGCACGAGCACTGGTACTGGCTGCCCGCCACCGCCGTCTTCCTCGTCAAGCCCGACCTGGGACCGCTGGCCTCCCGCGTGCTCAACCGGGCCGCCGGCACCGTACTCGGCGCTCTCCTCTTCGCCGGGTTCGCCGCCGTCCTGCCCCGGCCGGAAGGGCTCATCGCGCTCGTCGCCCTCAGCGGTGCGCTCATCCCCGTCGCCACCCGGCACTTCGCCGCCCAGACCGCCGTCGTCACCGTCCTCGTCCTCGCCCTCGTCATGGTCGGCGGCGAGCCGCAGGCGTCCGCGGGCCGGATCGGCGAGACGCTGCTGGCCTGCGCGATCGTGCTGATCGTCGGGCACCTGCCCATGCCGGGACAGCGGGGCGGCGGCGTGCGCGCCCGGCTCGCGGCGGCGAACGAGGCCGCGCACGCCTACCTCACCCACGTCCTCGACGAGGCCGGCACCCCGCGCATCGGAACCTCCGGCACCCCCTCCGACCACCGCGCCACCCGCTGGACCCTGCGCCGCGAGGCCTACCGCACCCTCGCCGAGGCCCGTACGGCCATCTCCCTCGCCGCGCACGAACTGCCCGCCCTCGCCCGGCACACCGAGGGCGCGGACGAGGTGGCCGCCCTCCTCGAACGCCTCGTCGACACGATCACGGCCTGCGCCGTGCACCTCGACGACACGGGACAGATCGGCTCGCGCCACCGGGAACGCCTCGCCGCCGTCCTCGACGAACTCGCCGGACCGGTGGAACGGGTGGGCCTACGACTGCCCCGGACGCCCCTCGCCGGGTAGCACGCCCAGCACCGCCACCAGTCCGTCGTCCCGCACCGTCCTCGTCGCGAACCCGGCGGCAGCGACCGCCCGCTCCACCTTCCCGGCGATCTCCCCGGCCCGCCTCCCGTCCGGCGGTTCCCAGCACAGGCAGAGCATCCCCGCCGGTGCGAGCCAGCGGCGCAGTGCCGTCAGCTCCGCGTCCGCCGGGCGCGTCCAGAACAGGTTCACGTTCACCGCCAGGACCTTGTCGAAGGATCCGGTGGCGAAGTCCGTCTCCTCCAGGGACCGGACGTGGAAGGCGGCCCTCCCGGCCGCGACCGCCTCGCGGTTGCGGCGCCGTGCCGCCGCCACCGCCGAGGCGGAGCGGTCGACGGCGGTGACGGTGCCCGTGGTGAGGCGGTCGCAGAGCAGCCCGACCGCGACACCGCGCCCGCAGCCGATCTCCAGCACGCGGTCGTCGGGGGCGGGGTCGAGGATCCGCACCGCCCAGCTCAGCCGCTCCGGGACGTCGAGGGCCCTCATCCGCCGATCCGCACCCACACCGGCGCGTGGTCCGACCCGGGCGCGCCCCGCCGCTCCGCCGGGTCGGGGCCGACCGACGGCAGGGTGGGCGGGCCCTCGCCGGGCAGGCCCGTGCCCGCCGCCGTCACCCGCCGCACCAGGCGGTGGCTCAGCAGTATGTGGTCGATCAGCTCGCGCCGCCCGGAGTTGACGCGGGACCAGCGCTGTCCGGCGGGGATGAGCGGGGCCACGTCCCACAGCCGCGCCGCGTCGCCCAGGTCGTCCCTGTCGTACCCCGGTGTGCCGAGCTCCGAGCCGGGCGGGCCGAGCAGGATCTGGGTCGTCGCCGCCTGCGTCTCGTCGTTCAGGTCGCCCAGGACCGCCACGTCCCGGGCCCGCCCGTCGCCCTCCAGCAACTCGTCCGCGAGGGCGCGCAGGGCCGTCGCCTCCGCGGCCCGCCGGTACAGGGCGTAGGCGCCGTACCGGGCCCGCTCGCCCTCGTCGCGCGGCTGGAACCGGCCGTCCGGGTACGACAACAGCTTCGACTTGAGGTGACAGACGGCCACCCGCAGCGGCCCCTCCCGCAGCAGCGGCCCGTCCCACACTGGTCCGTCCCGCAGCACCCCGTCCTCGACCTCCACAGCCAGCACGCCACGCCCCGCCTGCCCCACCGCAAGCCCCGAGTCGTCCGCCTGCACGGGACGCAGCCCCGCCGGGAACGCCGCCGTGTCCGCCACCACCGTCAAGGGCGCGCGGCTCAGGAACCCGACCCGTATGCCCCGGCTGTCCGCGTGCTCGGACAGGGCGACGTGCCAGTCGTCGTCGAGCATCCCGGCCAGGTCCTTCAGGGCCTCGGGGTCTCCGACCTCCTGCACGCCCAGCAGCGCCGGGTCGAGTTCCGTGATCACGGCGGCCAGCGCGGCGAGCTTCGCCCCGTACGCCGCCTCGTCCTTGGGGCCGTACGGGCCGCCGGGCCGGTAGAGGTTCTCCAGGTTCCAGGTGCCGAGCAGCATGCCGGGCTCCTTTCCGAAGCCGACAGGCGGGGTGGTCAGGCCGGCGTGCCCGCCCGGCCGGCCCCGCGACAGAGCCGCGACGGGATGTGCGGTTCGGCTCATGCCGCCCTACGACGTCGTCGTACGTTGGCGTGATGACGCCTTCTGCCGCGGACAGTCCCGCCGAGCTCATCATCAGCGCATGTACCGTCCTCGTGCACGACGATCAAGAGCGGATCGGGTTCGCGGAGGACGCCGCGATCGTCGTACGGAACGGGGCCGTCGAGGCGGTCACGACCACCGCCGAGGCCGCCGGTCTGCCCGCCGCCGAGCGGATCGACGCCCGGGGCCAGGTCGCCCTGCCCGGCCTGATCAACTGTCACACGCACGCGCCGATGGTCGCGCTGCGCGGCCTCGCCGAGGACCTGCCCATCGAGGAGTGGTTCAACGACGTCGTCTGGCCCGTCGAGTCCAACCTCACGGCCGAGCACGTGGAGTTGGGGGCGCGGCTCGCCTGCGCCGAGATGATCCGCGGCGGCGTCACCTGCTTCGCCGACCACTACTTCGCGATGGACAGGGTGGCGCGGGTGGTCGCGGAGTGCGGCATGCGGGCCCTGCTCGGGGAGGCGTTCTTCTCCTCGCAGGGGCCTGAAGGCCGGGAGCGGTCACTGGAGTTCGCGCTGCGCCACCGCGGCACGGCCGACGGCCGCATCACCACCGCCCTGGCACCCCACGCCCCCTACACGGTCGACGACGACGACCTCACCGCCACCGCTGAGCTCGCCCGTACGTACGGCCTGCCCGTGCACCTCCACGCCGCCGAGAACCGGGACCAGACCGACACCAGCCTCACCCGCCACGGCGTCACCCCGATCGAGGTCCTGGACCGTACGACGATCCTCCACACGGACCTGCTCCTCGCCCACGGCACCGGCATCACCGACCCCGACCTGCCCCTGATGGAGCAGGCGGACCGTCGTACGGCCGTGGCCACCGCGCCCCGCGGCTACCTCAAGTTCGCCTGGCCCGACACCACACCCGTGCGCGCCCTGCGCGCCATCGGCGTCGACGTCGGACTCGCCACCGACGGGGCCGCCTCCAACAACTCCCTCGACGTGTGGGAGGCGATGGCCCTCACCTCGCTGGTCCAGAAGTCGGCCGAGGGCGACCCGCGGTGGCTGACCTCCCGCGAGGCCCTGCACCACGCCACCCTGCAGAGCGCCCGGGCCGTGGGACTGGGGGACGACGTCGGCAGCATCGCGCCGGGCCGCCGGGCGGACATCGTCCTGGTCGACCTCAGCGGCCCGCACACCCAGCCCGTCCACGACCTCGCCGCGACCCTCGTGCACAGCGCCCGCTCCGCCGACGTCCGCACCACGATCGTCGACGGACGGATCCTGATGCGCGACCGGGAACTGCTGACGATCGACGTGCCGGCGGTGGTGCGGGAGCTTCGGGAGCGCCTGCCCGCGCTCGTCGACCGCGGCCACGGCCGGCGCATCCAGGAGTACGACACCTGACCTCCCGGAGGCCGGTCGCTCGGCACGGCGCCGAGTCCCGAAAAAAACCTCCCGGGCAGCGATGAGTTCCACCCGTCCCGCCGGTCACCACCCGGGACGGACCGTTGTCACAGGAGGGGCCCCATGTCGCTTCCGGAGATCGTCTCCCGCGAGCAGTGGCGCGCGGCGCGCGCGGACCTGCTGGTCAAGGAGAAGGCCCTCACCCGCGCGCGGGACGCGCTCAACGCCGAGCGGCGCGGACTGCCCATGGTGGAGGTCGGGGAGGAGTACGTCTTCGAGGGCGGGGACGGCAAGGCCACCCTGCTCGACCTGTTCGAGGGCCGGCAGCAGCTGGTCGTCTACCACTTCATGTTCGCGCCGGAGTGGGACGCCGGCTGCCCCAGCTGCTCCGGATTCCTTGACCAAATCGGGCATCTCGCCCATCTCGCGGCCCGTGGTACGTCGTTCGCGGCCGTGTCCCGGGCCCCGTACCCGAAGATCCTGCCGTTCAAGGCCCGGATGGGCTGGGCGGTGCCCTGGTACTCCTCCTACGGCGGCGACTTCAACCGCGACTTCGAGGTGACCCTCGAACGCGACGGCGAACTCGTCGAGCGGCCCGGCCTCAGCTGCTTCCTGCGGGATCGCGACCGGGTCTTCCACACGTACTCGACGTACGAGCGCGGCCTCGACGGCCTCGGCTCGACCACCAGCCTGCTCGACCTCACCGCACTGGGCCGCCAGGAAGAGTGGGAGGAGCCCAAGGGGCGCGCTTCGGCTCTTGGGGCGCCTGCGGGAAGTGAGCGCATCCGATATCACGACGAGTACGAAGACTGACACGCAAAGTGAGGAAATAAGCCAAGCGGCTGAGACTTTGCTCACACTTGACGGTGAACGCGTGTCAACTACGTCTCAGAACCGTCACTTCGCGAGCCGTTCACCCCATGGTTGGCGTTTAACTCTACGAGTACAGCGCTACATGGAGGTGCAGGGTGAACGGGCGAACGGTGCTCGAGCGCTTTCCCGCCGGTGGGCCGCGTGGCTCCTGGCCGGCGGAGGAGTTCGCGCAGGCGCGGCGTCTGGAGGGCCTGCCCGCGGAGGTCGTCATGGACCTCGCGACGGACATGTTCCTGGTGATCGTGCGCAGCGGGGACGGTGCCGACGCCACGGCATGACCTCCCGACGCCACGGCGTGACCTCTCGGCTCAGCCCGCCTTCGGCGCCGGCACCTTCGGGACCGGCGTGACCGGCGTGACGGTCGTGGGGGCCTTCGCGAACTGCTCCGCCTGGAGCGCGTACAGCTCGGCGTAGAGCCCGCCGGTGGCGAGCAGCTCCTCCGGCGTCCCGGACTCCACGAGCCGGCCCTGGTCGAGCACGTGCACCAGGTCCGCATGGCGCACGGACGCCAGCCGGTGCGTGATCAGCACGACCGTCTGGCCGCTGTCGGCCAGGGCGCGGATCCGCTCGAAGACCTCCAGTTCGGCCCGGGCGTCCAGGGCCGCCGTCGGTTCGTCCACGATCAGGATGCGGCCCCTGCGGTAGGCCGCCCGGGCGATGCCGAGGCGCTGCCACTGGCCGCCCGACAGCTCGTGCCCGCCGCTGAAGTTGCGGGCCAGCAGCGTGTCCAGCCCGCGCGGCAGGTCGGCGACCACCGTCTCCGCCCCGGCCTCGGCGATCGACGCGGCCAGCCGCTCCTCGCAGACGGGCGCCGACGTACGTCCCAGGGCGACGTTCACGCGGGCCGTGAACGGCCACCTCTTGAAGTCCTGCGCGACCATCGCGATGCGCTCGGCCAGCAGGTGCCGGTCGGCGGTTGCCGCGTCCACGTCGTCCCACAGGATCCGCCCCTTCTCCGGGGTGTAGAGCCCGGCGAGCAGCTTGACCAGGGTCGTCTTGCCGGAGCCGTTCTCCCCGACCAGTGCCACGATCCGGCCCAGCGGGAGGGTGAGGGTCACGTCGTCGAGGGCGGGACGCGCGGAGTCCCCCGGGTAGCGGAACGTGACGTTCTCGAACCGGATCTCCCGCGGGTTCTCCGGCAGGGGCCGGCCGCCCTCGGGAATCGCCCGCTGCGCCGCCTCCGCGTACAGCCGGTGCAGGTCGCCGACGAAGAGCGCCTCCTCGTGCAGCGCGTTGACCTCCACCACGAGCGTGTCGAGGCTCTGCGAGCCGGTCCGGATCGCGATCACGGCCGTACCCGCCACCGACAGGGCCATCGCCCCCGCCAGCAGCAGCCCGCCGAGCGTCGCGTACGTCGCCACGGTCGCCAGGCCCGTCCACGCCGCCGCGATCAGACCGGTGCGGGCGGCGAGCCGGGCGAGGCGGGCCTGCTCGGCCTCCGCGGTCTCCGACATCGCGCGGAAGTGCCGCAGGAGGAAGGAGCCCACTCCGTGCACCCGGATCTCGGGGGCCGCCTCGGGCTCGATGAGCAGGTTGCCGAGCAGCCGTCCGGCGCGGGCGTGCTGCACCCAGGCGTGGAAGGACTCGTAGCGCCGCCGGGCGACGGTCAGCGCGCTCCAGGCGCTCGGCAGCGTCATCGTGACCAGCAGCGGCAGCAGGGCAGGGTGCAGCACGGTCAGCACGCCGGCGGCCGCGACCAGCGAGATCATCGCGTTGATCACCCGCGTCCCGTACGCGATCATGCGGCGGGCGGAGGCGGCGCCGTACTGCGCGGTGTCCAGCAGCTTGTGAAAGGCGTGGTCCTCGATCGCGGCCAGCTCCACGGCCGCGGCCCGCTCCAGGTACTGCTCGGTCGCGACCCGCTCCACCTTCGGCTCCAGCCGGCCGGTGGCATACGTGCTCGCGGCCCGCAGCAGGGCCGCGAGCAGCATGACGACGGCCACCGTGACCAGCGCGGGGACGGCTCCGCGCAGCCGGTCCTCGATCGCGCCGTCGCCCATCAGCCGGGCCAGCACGCTGTTGACCGCGAGCAGCGCCACAGCCTGGGCCACGCCCCGGCCCGCCTCGGCGGCCAGGACGACCCGCGCGGCGCCCCTGTCGGCCTGCCGGGCGAGCCGGAGGCTGGACGCCAGCAGGGACGGCAGCCGCGTGATCATGGCACGGAAGTTCAGCTCCAGGAACGCGTCGGCGTGCTGGTTCCAGCCCATGTCGTAGCGCAGCGGCCCGCCGAAGAGCAGCCGCTCCGACTCGGACACCTCCGGCGCGGTCCGCTTCTTCGCCACCGTCGACCGACCTCCCGCTCGTGGCCCGTTCATGGATGAACGGTCACTATTGCGGTGCGGTGCCCGCCCGGGCAGGGCGCAGCCCGGGGCGCCGGATGCGCGCGGGCGCACGACCTGGCCGAAGACCACACGGGACGGCGCGGGGTGGCGCGGAGTGGTGGGGTGGTGGTGCGGTGTTGTTCAGCTGCTGATGGTGCTGAGCTGCTGCTCGGGTGTTGGGTGCCGGCCGGTTGTTCCCGGTTCTTACGCGCTGACCGACCGCGACCAGGCCGGAGACGTCCCGGTCACCCGGCACAGGGCCAGGTAGAGCGGTATCGGCGGGGTGTACGGAAGCGTGCCGTCCGGGCGGTGGATCAGGTCGGGGATCTCCGGGGCGTCCGGGACGACCGCGCCCGTGGCGTAGTGCGTGGGGGCCGGCCACTCCAGGGCGTGGTCGGAGTCCGACGGCACCAGCCACCACCAGGTCGTTCCGTCGGCGTAGACACAGCCGACCCGGGGCAGCCGGGGCATGACCAGCGGGCCGAAACGGGCGGGTACGGCGACCGCGTCGCAGCCGAGCGGGGCGGTCATGCCCTCCGGCACCGGCAGGCGCAGGGCGGGGCCCGGCGTGCGCAGCCCGCGCCGGAGGCGGGCCAGGGTGTCCAGGTTCAGCACGCGGCCACCGGGGCCGGGGCTCATGCCGGGCCTCGCTCGCGGTGCCGCTGCTGAGCCGGGACTTCCGACGCGCTCCGGGCGTCGCGCGCCCGGTGCTGGTCGCGGTTGCCGTTCTGGCGCAGGTTGCTGTTCTGGTCCTGGTTGCTGTTCTGGTCCCGGTGGCGGTTCTGGGCCCGGTTCCCGCTCTGCTCCCGGTTCCCGCTCTGCTCCCGGTTGTCGTTCTGGGCCCGGTTCCCGTTCTGATCCCGGTCGCCGTTCTGGTTCCGGTCGCCCGAGTCGTCGGACGGGCCCGGCTTCGGGCGGGTGCCCCAGCCCAGGTCGTCCCGGGGCCCGGCGGGATCGCGCGGAGCCTCCGTCGTGCGCGGCAGCTCGGCCCAGACCAGCAGTCCGGGGCCGTGTTCATGAGCCCCCCAGGCGTGGCAGAGGGCGTCGACGAGAAGCAGTCCCCTCCCGTGCTCCTCCTCGGGCCGTGTCCGCGCGGCGGCATGCGGCTGGCCCGGGGCGCAGCCCTCGTCGCGCACGGCTATCCGCACCAGGTCGTCACCGTCGTGCAGCTCGCACACGATCTGCGTGCTCGCCGTGTGCACGATGGCGTTGGTGACCAGCTCGGACACCACCAGGGCCGCGCTGTCGCACGTGTCCTCGCACACCGACCAGCCGGTCAGCCGGGCCCGCGTCAGCCGTCTGGCCTGTGCGGGGGAACCCGGGTGCGCGGCCAGCTCGAAACGGAACCGGCGCGCGGCGGCGGCCCCGAGGGGACCGTCTCCGGCACCGAGGCCGGGAAGGCCTGCGGCGGCGTCTGTTCCTAAGGGCGGGGACGGAATCACGCTTGCCACTATCGCCCCGCCGAGAACACTTGGCAAGTGTCACTCTGAAAATTGCAGAGTGCTGTGTGACGGTCTGGAAGGCCGTGGCACACTGCTCGCAACAGCACCCCGCGCGGCGCCAGTTGAGATCGTCGAAGATTCGTTCGAAAGAATCGTTCGGATCGGCACTTCGAAAAGGTCTTCGAATGGCGCCGCAGGGCTGTCAGCGTTCTTTTGTGGCCGGCTCGTCAGAACTCTTGGTGGAGGTGGAGCGTGAGCGAACCGCGGTCCGCGCCGACTGTCGGGCAGGTCGTCCTCGGCCGGCGCCTGCTGGACCTGCGGGAACGCGCCGGGATGAAGCGCGAGGAGGCCGCCCGCATCCTCCGCGTCGCCCCCGCCACGGTCCGCCGTATGGAGATGGCCGAGGTCGCGCTCAAAATCCCGTACCTGCAGCTGCTCCTGAAGGCCTACGGAATCTGCGACGAGGAGGCCGACGCCTTCGTCCATCTGGCCGAGGAAGCGAACAAACCCGGCTGGTGGCAACGCTTCCACGACATCCTGCCCGGCTGGTTCTCGATGTACGTGAGCCTTGAGGGCGCGGCCAGCGTCATCCGCAGCTACGAACCGCACTTCGTGCCCGGCCTGTTGCAGACCGAGGAGTACGCGCGCGGAGTGCTCCGTTCCGGCGCCATCGGCCAGACCAGCCCCGAGGACATCGAGCGCCATGTCGCCCTGCGTATGCAGCGCCAGGACCTGCTCACCCGCGAGGACGCGCCCCGGTTGTGGGTCGTGATGGACGAGACCGCGCTGCGGCGGCCGGTCGGCGGGCCGGAGGTGATGCGGCCCCAGATCGACAGGCTGCTCGAGGCCACGGAGCTGCCCAACGTCACGCTGCAGATCGCCCCGTTCGCGAGCGGGCCGCACCCGGGCACGTACGGGCCGTTCGTGCTGTTCCGATTCGCCATGCCCGAACTGCCGGACATGGTCTACAGCGAGTACCTGACCGGCGCGGTCTACCTCGACGCGCGCGCCGAGGTGGCGACCCACCTCGAGGTCATGGACCGCATGGCGGCGCAGGCCGCTACGGCACATCGCACGAAGGAGATCCTCCGGGATCTCCGCAAGGAGCTGTGAATGGATCGCATCAAGCCGCGCAAACACGTCTACAACGGCATGCCCGCGCGCGACTTGGGCAGCGAAGGCTGGCACAAGCCGTGGAGCGGCGGCAACGGAGGCAACTGCCTGGAGGCGATGAAGCTCGCCGACGGCCGGATCGCGGTCCGCCAGTCCACCGACCCGGACGGTCCGGCGCTGATCTACACCACCGCCGAGATGACGGCTTTCATCGAGGGGGCGAAGGCAGGGGAGGCGGACTTCCTGCTGTCCTGATGTGGTGCGGTTTCTCTCGCTCGACTTCCTGTCGATTTCCTATCGGTGGTGCTGAATTGACCACCCTCTGTGTCTTACGGAGTGCCTCATGACCGGGCAGGGCCCCACCTCGGCCGTCAGGATCGACACGACCAGACCCCATCCCGCGCGGATGTACGACTGGTACCTCGGCGGGAAGGACAACTACCCGGTCGACGAGGAGATGGGCCGTCAGATGCTCGGCCTCGACCCCAGGGTGCCGGTGATGGCGCGCGTCAACCGCGCGTTCATGCACCGGGCCACGCGCTGGCTGGCCCACAGCGGCGTACGCCAGTTCCTGGACATCGGCACGGGCATCCCGACCGAGCCCAACCTCCACCAGGTCGCCCAGGAGATCGCCCCCGACGCCCGGGTCGTCTACTGCGACAACGACCCCATCGTGCTGGCCCACGCGGCGGCCCTGCTGCGCGGCACGGACGAGGGGGCGACCGAGTACCTCCAGGCCGACGTCCGCGACCCGGACGCCATCCTGGAGGGCGCGAGGAAGGTCCTGGACTTCACCCGGCCCGTCGCGCTGTCGCTGATCGCGCTGCTGCACTTCGTCCCCGACGAGGACGGCGCGCACGACCTGGTCGGCCGGCTGCTGGCCGAACTGCCCTCCGGCAGCTACCTGGTGATCACCCACGCGACGGCCGACTTCACTCCGGAGGAGTCGAAGGCGGCCACCGAGAAGCTGCGCGCCGCCGGCGTCACCCTGGCCCTGCGCTCCCGCGCGGAGTTCACCCGCTTCTTCGACGGCCTCGACCTCGTCGAACCCGGTGTCGAGGTGCCCCACCGCTGGCACCCCGAACTGGGCGAGCCCGTGCCCGGGCAGGACGACGGGATCATCCCGGGGTACGGGGCGGTGGCCCGCAAGCCGTAGCCCCGGGTGTGTGACGGGCCGGTCAGGGCGGCGGCAGTGCACCGCACAGCGCCTCCAGGGCCGGCCCGTAGGCGTGCTCGGAGGGCGTCGCGTACCCGACGACGAGGCCGTCGCCCGCCGCCATGTCCGTCTCCGGGTGCCGGAACGCGGCGAGGCCGTCGAGGGCGATGCCCTGCCAGGCGGCGGCCTTGACCGCCGACGCCTCGGTGCCGGGCGGCAGCCGCAGCACGGCGTGCAGCCCGGCCGCGACACCGGTGACCTCGATGTGCGGCGCGTGCTCGGCGAGCGCCGTGACGAGCCGGTCCCGGCGGCTCCGGTACCGCTGCCGCATCCGCCGTACGTGCCGGTCGTACGCCCCCGACGTGATGAAGTCCGCCAGGCACAGCTGGTCGAGGACGCTCGCCCACGCCTCCCGGTCCCCCTTGACGGCCCGTACGGCGTCGACGTACCGCTCCGGGAGCACCATCCAGCCCAGCCGCACCGCCGGTGACAGGCTCTTGCTGACCGAGCCGATGTGGAGCACGCGCTCGGGGTCGAGCCCCTGGACGGCGCCGACGGGCTTGCGGTCGTAGCGGAACTCTCCGTCGTAGTCGTCCTCCAGGACCAGCCCGTCCCGTGCGCGTGCCCAGTCGATGACGGCGGCCCGGCGCGCGGGGTGCAGTGGGCCGCCCGTCGGGAACTGGTGCGCCGGCGTGAGCAGCACGGCCCGCTCGCGCCCCAACCGGTCGACCCGCGCGCCGTGTTCGTCGAGGGGCAGCGGCACGGTCCGCACACCGGCGGCGGCCAGGACCTCCCGGTGGAACCCGAGCCCGTACGCCTCCACCGCGAGAGGCCCGCGCAGGACACCCCCGCCGAACAGCAGCCGCAGCGCGTGCGCGAAGCCGGAGCAGATCACGATCCTGCCGGGCTCCGTCCGCACGCCCCGCGCGCGTGCCAGGTACTCCGTGAGCGCCTCCCGCAGCTCCACCCGGCCGGCAGGGTCGCCCGGCCCGAACACCTCGTTGGGCGCCTGCTGCAGCGCCCTGCGGTAGGAGGCCAGCCAGGCGGCGCGCGGGAACGCCGAGACGTCCGGGGTGCCCTGCGTCAGGTCGTGCCGGGGGCCACGCGCGCGTGCAGGCGACTTCTTGGGCAGGCGGGCGGCGGGCCGCAGCGGTTCCGCCCGCTCCGCGACCCGCGTGCCCGAGCCCTGACGGGCGGTCAGCCAGCCCTCCGCGACGAGTTCGGCGTACGCGTCGGCGACCGTGTTGCGGGCCACGCCGAGGTCGGCGGCGAGCGAGCGGTACGGCGGCAGCCGCGTGCCCGGGGCGAGCCGTCCGCTGCGCACGGCCTCCCGAAGGGCCCGGATCAGCGCCGCGCGCCGACTCCCCGGACCGGTCAGCTCCAGATGCAGGTCGGACCCGATCCCCTCCGCCGAATTGACCCAGGAATTCGCCACGGAAATGCACCCTACAGTGGGTCTTTCCGGCCCGTAGGTTGAACGGCATGACGACGAACACGAGCACGCACACCACCCCCGTGAAGGCGCCCCGGCTGGAGTTCGCCAAGTCCGCCCCGAAGGCCTTCCGGGCCCTCATCGCCTTCGACGCCGCCGCCCGGGAGGGCCTCGACCCGTCCCTCGTCGAACTGATCCAGATCCGCGCCTCGCACCTCAACCACTGCGCGTACTGCCTCCACATGCACACCAACGACGCCCGCAAGGCCGGCGAGAGCGAGGACCGGCTGCACATGGTCGCCGTGTGGCGCGAGGCCCGCCACTTCTTCACCGAGCGGGAGCAGGCGGCCCTCGCCCTCACGGAGGCGGTGACGCTGGTCGCCGACGCCGGTGTCCCGGACGACGTCTACGCCGAGGCCGCCGCGCAGTTCGACGAGCGGGAACTGGCCCAGGTGCTCGCCCTGATCTTCACGATCAACACGTGGAACCGGGTGGCGCTGTCCACGGCGAAGGTGGCGGGGACGGACGAGCGGTGATCCGGGTCTGCTGCACGGCCATGGGCCGGTCGTACGGGCCGATCGGCGGCTACACCGTCATGGGCCGGTCGTAGGGGCCGATCGGGGCCGGCAGCGTCGAACTGCCCGTCAGATGACGGTCGACTGCTGCCGCCACCGCCCGACCCTCGGCGATCGCCCAGACGATGAGCGACTGGCCGCGGGCGGCGTCCCCCGCGGCGAACACGCCGGGCACGTTCGTGGCGAAAGCGGCGTCCCGCGCGATCGTGCCGCGGGGGTCCAGCTCCAGCCCCAGCTGGTCGACGAGCCCGTCCCGCCGGTCGGGCCCGGTGAAGCCGAGGGCGAGCAGCACCAGGTCGGCGGCGAGCGTGCGCCCGGTGCCGTCCACCGGGCGGCGCCGCGCGTCCACCTCGACCAGGTGCAGCGACCGCACACGCCCCTCCGCGTCACCCTCGAAGCGCAGCGTGGACGCCGCGAACAGCCGCGCGTCCGCGTCGGCCACCGGCGCGGTCCGCAGGTCACGCGCCTCCTCGTGCGCGGCGGACAGCCGGTAGAGCCGCACCGGATACGTCGGCCAGGGCTCGGTGTCCTCGTCGCGCTCGGCGCCCGGCAGCGCGTAGATGTCCAGCTGCGTCACGGACGCGGCGCCCTCCCGTACGGCCGTGCCCAGGCAGTCCGCCCCGGTGTCGCCGCCGCCGACGATGACCACGTGCTTCCCGGCGGCCGACAGCGGGGACGACTCCAGGTCGCCCTCGCAGACCCGGTTGGCCAGCGGCAGGTACTCCATCGCCTGGTGAATCCCCGTCAACTCACGTCCTGGAACAGGCAGTTCACGCCATGCCGTCGCCCCGGTCGCGATCACCACGGCGTCGTATCGGGTCCGCAGCTCGTCGGCCCCGATGTCCCGCCCGACCGCCGTCGACGTGCGGAACTTGGTCCCCTCGGCGCCCATCTGCTCCAGCCGCCGCTCCAGATGGTGCTTCTCCATCTTGAACGCGGGGATGCCGTACCGCATCAGCCCGCCGAGCCGGTCGTCCCGCTCGTACACCGCGACCGTGTGCCCGGCCCGGGTCAGCTGCTGGGCCGCGGCCAGCCCGGTGGGGCCCGAACCGATCACCGCGACCGTCTTGCCGGACAGCCGCTCCGGCGGACGCGGCGGTGCGAAGCCCTCCTCCCACGCCCGGTCGGCGATCGCGCACTCGACGTTCTTGATCGTGACGGCCGGCTGGTTGATCGCCAGCACGCACCCCGCCTCGCACGGCGCCGGGCACAACCGGCCCGTGAACTCCGGGAAGTTGTTCGTGGCGTGCAGCCGGTCGGCGGCGGCCCGCCAGTCCTCCCGCGACACCAGGTCGTTCCACTCGGGGATCAGATTGCCCAACGGACAGGCTTCGTGGCAGAAGGGGATGCCGCAGTCCATGCAGCGATCGGCCTGCTTGCCGATGATCGGCAGCAGCGCCCCGGGGACATAGACCTCGTTCCAGTCCCGCACCCGTTCCTCGACCGGCCTGCGCGGCCAGTCCTGGCGGGGCGTGGTCATGAAACCCTTGGGATCGGCCATGGCCGTCTTCCTTGCGTACGCGTGTGACAGGCCGTGCGTCGTCGGGCGGCACGTGCGGCACTCCTTTCGCCACGATACGTCCGCCTCCGGGCCGGTGCCTATCGCCGTATGGCGCGGGTGTCAGGTGAGAGCAAGCACGTACGCCAGGGCGGCCCCGGCCGAGGCGACCGTGCGGACGTGGTTCCACATCGTCCACTCGCGCACGTACGCCGGCCAGTACGCGGCCGCCTCCGACGTGCCCGGCTCCAGCTTGGCCAGCGCGTCGTTGCGCGGCACGTTCGCGACCATGGTGAGCCCGAACGAGCCGAACAGGTACAGCGCGCTGCCCACCAGCAGCTCCACCGTCCCCTCCTCCGGCCACAGTACGAACGTCACCACGGCTATCACCGCGCACAGCACGGCAGAGCCGAGGAACACGGCCATGAACGGCGGTGTCACCGCGGCCACGTTGATCGCCTTCATCGCGGCGACCCCCTGCGCGGGCGGCAGCTCGGCGAGGCCCCGCATGACGAAGGTCGAGAAGCCGCAGAACACCCCGGCCACCAGGCCGGTCCCGAGCACACCCAGCACCGTCAGCCAGAAGTACGGTCCGTCGATCATGTCAGCTTCTCCCGCCCGTCGAGCCGGGATCCTGCCCGGCACCCTGCCTCACCACAAGTGAAATCCCGCACGATCCCGGCGACCATGGCCGAGCGGCGCGGGGACATACGGCAGCGTCCAGCGCCCTGGCGTCCACCGAACAGCCGTGCCCGGCGCCCCTCATGTCACCCCGCGGAACCGAGCCCCGCCTCGGTCCACCCCCTCAGCACCGTTTCCACCGCCGCCGATATCCGTCGCCGCGCCTCGTGCCGCGGCACACCGCTCATCAGCAGCCGGTCGTACGGCGTGTCCAGATGCCGTACGGACGCCACCACCGCCGAGGTCACCGCCCCCTCGGTCAGCGCCCGCCCCGCCGCGCTGCGCCCCACCCGGCCGCTGCCCCGCTCCGAGGCGTGCGCGGCGATGGCCCGCGCCCGGTCGGGCGGGCACCCCGGGAACAGCCGCCGTATCTCCCTCGCGAACGCCTGAGCGAACAGTTCGTCCTGAGCCTCCCGCCGCCGCGCGTCCCGCATCCGGCGCCGCCGTCGCGCCTCCGCGTCCGCGAGACACCGCTGCTCGGCCCTGGCGAGCGCCGCCTCCTCGACCAGGACGCCCTGCCGCTCGTAACGGCTCTTGCGCCGGTTGAACCGCACGACCACCGCCGACAGCGTGCTCTCCTCCCGCGCCCTGCGCGTCAGCGCCGTGTCGCCGCGCGGCAGGAACACCAGATGTCCGAGGTCGGCGCAGTCGAGGCAACGCGGGGCACTGTCCTCCAGGACGAGCAGCGGCAGCGGCCCCCGCCGGCACTCGGCGCAGTGCCGCCGCTTCAGGGGCTGGAAGACGAGCGGTCCGGGGAGCGGCGGGAGCGTTGCGCGAGGGGCCATACGGGGTTCATTCCCCCTGACGACAGTGGGCACCACGTGCGCCGCGGGAGACGATGGCGGCCGCCGGGACGCCCCGCAGCGGCCTGACGCATCATGGGCCGTGTGCGACTCGAAGCGATCACCTGGGACCGGCTCGGCGACCTGCTCGCCGAGCGCCTGCTCGACCTGGAGCCCGCCGACGGCAGTCCCTGGCCGCGCATCGCCTTCGACGGCGCCCCGGCAGCCCGCCCGGGCGACCTCGCCCAGCGGGTCTCGGAAGCGCTGCGCGTGCGCGGCCGCTCCTCGCTCGTGGTGGGAACGGACGGCTTCCTGCGCCCCGCCTCCGTGCGCCTGGAGTACGGCCACCGGGACGTCGAGGCCTACTACAGCGGCTGGTACGACACCGGCGCCCTGTGGCGCGAGGTGTTCGGCCCCCTCGACGCCGACGGCGACGGCCGCGTCCTGCCCGACCTGTGGGACCCGGCCGCGGACCGGGCGACCCGCAGCCCCTACGTCCAACTCCCGCCAGGCGGCTTCCTGTTGCTGCACGGACCCTTCCTCCTTCGGCACTGGTTCCCTCTTGATCTGAGCGTCCACGTCCTGCTCTCCCCGGGCGCCCTGCGCCGCCGCACGCCCGAGGCCGAGCACTGGACCCTGCCGGCCTTCGAGCGCTACGAGCAGGAGACCGACCCGGCGGGCACGGCCGACGTCCTGGTACGGGCCGACGATCCTCGCCACCCCGCGTGGGGTGGCTGAGCGGCAGTCCGGTCCGGCGGCCGGGGAAGCCACGGTGAGGCGCGTGGGGCGTGGCGCGGCTGCGTGCGGTGCGTCGGCGCGGGGCCGCGTGCGCGTCACTCGGCGAGGACGGCGTCCCGTGTGCGGGCATCCGCCGGCGCGGCGAGAATGGCGGGAATGAAGGGCGCCGGGACTCGCGGTGCGTCCGGCGCCGCGCCGGCCGTCCGGCACCGGGAGGTACCCCATGACCACCGCCGGAGACATCATGCACCGCGGCGCCCAGTGGATCCCCGCCCACGAGACCCTCGACCGCGCCGCCCAGCTCATGCGCGAACTGAACGTCGGCGCCCTGCCCATCAGCGACGAGAACGAGCGGCTCTGCGGCATCCTCACCGACCGCGACATCGTCGTCGGCTGCGTCGCCATGGGCCACGACCCCGCCAGGGTCACCGCGGGCGAGATGGCCAAGGGCACCCCCCGCTGGATCGACGCGGACGCCGATGTCAGCGAGGTGCTCCGCGAGATGCAGGAACACCAGATCCGCCGGCTGCCCGTCATCCAGGACAAGCGCCTGGTCGGCATGATCAGCGAAGCCGACCTCGCCCGGCACCTGGCGCACGACCAGATCGCCTCCTGGGCCGAGAGCGTCTACGCCAGAACCACTCCGTAGGCCACCCCCACAGGGCCCGCAGGGCTCTCGCGCAGGTCACCCCTTGTTCAGAGCCACCCGCTGCGCCGGAACGCCCGGTACAGCGCCAGGCACGCGACGGATATCACGCCGAGGACCATGCCGTAGCCGTACCTCCAGTGCAGCTCCGGCATGTGGTCGAAGTTCATGCCGTACACCCCGCAGACCATCGTCGGCACGGCGATGATCGCGGCCCACGCCGTGATCTTCCGCATGTCCTCGTTCTGCGCGACCGTGACCTGCGCGAGGTGCGCCTGCAGGATGGAGTTGAGCAGCTCGTCGAAGGCGGCGATCTGCTCCTTCGCCCGCAGCAGGTGGTCCGAGACATCACGGAAGTACGCCTGTATCTCGGGGTCGACCGCGCGGATCGGCCGGGTGGCGAGCTCCTCCAGCGGCCGGCTGAGCGGCACCACCGCCCGCTTCAGCTCCAGCAGTTCACGCTTGAGCTGGTAGATGCGCCCCGGGTCCGCCCGCGCGCCGTCCGCCGCGAACACGTCCGTCTCGACCTGGTCGATGTCCTCCTGCACCGCGTCCGTGACGCTCAGATAGTCGTCGACCACATGGTCCGCGATCGCGTGCAGCACCGCGGACGGGCCCTTGGCGAGCTGCTGAGGGTCGGATTCCAGCTCCTCGCGCAACGGACCCAGCGAGCCGTGCCGGCCGTGCCGCACCGTGATCACGAAGTCGTGGCCGACGAACACCATGATCTCGCCGGTGTTC
Source organism: Streptomyces sp. NPDC006140 (assembly GCF_040628815.1). NCBI lineage: Bacteria > Bacillati > Actinomycetota > Actinomycetes > Kitasatosporales > Streptomycetaceae > Streptomyces > Streptomyces sp. NPDC006140. Next base: position 1,027,475 of record NZ_JBEXTS010000001.1, read on the forward strand.
ACCACCTCGCTGGTGGCCGTGAGCTCCTCGTGCTCCACGTAGCAGACCGTCTTGAACACCGCGAAGAGCGTCTCGCCGTAGCGCTCCAGCTTGGGGCGCTGGTGGGCCTCGACGGCGTCCTCCACCGCCAGGGGGTGGAGGTCGAAGAGCTCGGCGATGCCCGCGAACTCCCGGTCCGTCGGCTCGTGCAGACCGAGCCAGACGAAGCCCTCCCGGTGCTTGCGCACCCGCTCCACGACGTCCACCAGATCGCCGCGAGCGGGGATGCGGACGCCGTCCCGGTACGTCACGCAGTTCACCACCGAGGAGCCCAGCGGGGACCGGGCCGGGTGGCTCAGGTCGACGCGCGGGCGTCGCCGGGCCAGCCGGGCCACCCTGCGGAGGCCGCCGACCCCGCCGAGGCTCGTGACCTTCCGCAGATTCCCTGCCATGGACATCCGCATCTCCTTGCGTGGAACTCCTCGCGCCGTTCCTGCGCCTTGGCGCGTCAGTCTGCCAGGCCGACGTGAGCTGCGGGTAAGCCTGTGGAAACGGCTCGTTCCGCTTGGTTCCCGGCTGTGGACAACGCCGCGCCGACGCCCCGATACATCGACGTGTGCGGGCTGCGGAGCGGTTCTCGGCGCCGGAGCGTTGACGCGGTTCTTCATACCGGTGCGTCGACCATTACCGACAAGTGGGGCAACTGGGATGATCGCGGCATGACACGAACCGATGGGTACCTCCTCGACAACCGGCGGCCCGAGGCGGCAGAACACTTCAGCGCCTTCGCCGCGCTCTTCGACCCCACGACGTTCCGGCATCTCGAAGCGCTCGGCATCGGGTCCGGCTGGCGGTGCTGGGAGGTCGGTGCCGGCACCTCCGTGGTGTCCTGGCTGGCGAAGAAGGTGGGACCGACCGGACGCGTCGTCGCGACCGACACCGACACCGCACGGCTCGCCCCGGCCGCCCGGCCGCCCGTCGAGGTGCGCGTCCACGACCTCGGCGCGCAGGACCCGCCGGGGGAGGGCTTCGACCTGGTGCACGCCCGCCTCGCCCTCGTCCACGTCACCGACCGGGAGCAGGCCTTGCGGTCCATGGTCAGGGCCCTGCGCCCCGGCGGTCGGCTCCTCGTCGAGGACGCCGACCCCGGCCTCCAGCCCCTGCTCTGCCCCGACGAGTACGGGCCCGAGCAGCAGCTCGCGAACCGGTTGCGGCAGGGCTTCCGCAAGCTGCTCGCCGACCGCGGGACCGAACTCCCCTGCGGCCGCACTCTCCCGCGCCAGCTCCGGGAGGCCGGTCTGACCCGGGTCCACGCGGACGCCTACTTCCCCCTCGTCTCGCCGGCCTGCGCGGCCCTGGAGTCCGTCACCATCCGCCAGATCCGCGACCAGCTGGTGACCGCGGGCCTCGCCACGGACCAGGAGATCGACCGGCATCTGGTGAACGTCACGTCCGGGGCGCTTGATCTGACGACGGCACCGATGATCTCGGCGTGGGGGCGCAAACAGTCGGAGGCGCCGTGAACCGGGCCGCGTCTGTCAGTCGGGTACGCACCGTCAGCCCGGTACGGGCGGTCTGCCGCCCACCCGCTCCACCGCCAGCGCTCCCGCCCGGCAGCCCTCCCGCGCCGCCTCCTTCGGCCCCGCCCCCGTGAGGAGCGCGGCGAGGAACGCACCCGTGAAGGCATCACCGGCACCCGTGGTGTCCCGTGCCGTGGCCGGTACGGCGGGGACGCGGGCGCACACCCGCCCCGAGCGGGCCACGAGCGCTCCCTCGTGGCCCTGCTTGGCGACGACCAGCGGGATGCGCAGACTCAGTTCGGCAGCCGCCGCGCTCGCGTCGGTCAGCCCTGTCAGCAGGCACGCCTCGTCGCGGCTGGGCAGCAGTACGTCCACGCCCTCGACGAGCGCCAGGAACCGCTCGACGCCGAACTCCCCGAGGAAGCCGGCCGACGCCGGGTCCACACTCACCGGCACTCCACGCGCGCGTGCGGCGTTCAGGGCCACCGTCACCAGGGCGCGACTCGGTTCGGAGAACAGCAGGTAGCCCGACAGGTGAAGCCGGGCGACTCCGTCGAGCAGCGCGTCCGACCAGTCGGCCGGTTCGAGCCGCAGCGACGCGCCGCTGTCGGTGAGGAACGTCCGCTCCGCCGAAGCACCCCCGTCCACCAGGCAGATCACCGTCCCGGTCGGAGCCTGCGGGTCGACGACGAGCCGGGGACTGACGCCCTGGGCCATCAGCTCACGCTCGTGCCAGGCGGCAGCCTCCGCCCCCACACGCCCGAGCAGCCGCACCTCCGCAGCGCCCCGGTGCGCGGCCCAGCACGCCACGTTGGCGCCCGCCCCGCCCGGCACCATGCGGATGGAGGCAGCCGTGTCCGTGCCGACGGCGAGCGGCCCGCGGTGACGGGCGACGACATCGGTGATGACGTCCCCGACGACGAGCAATGCCCGGCCTGCCACGGAATCCGCGCCGCGCCTCGCCGACCCTGCTGAGGCCTCGGCCGACCTCGCTGCGGCCGCGACCGACCCTGCTGCGGCCCCTCCCGGCCGCGTTCCGGCCCCTTCCGAGGGGGTTCCGGCTCCTTCCGGCCGCGTTCCGGCCTCTCCCGGCCGCGTCCCGGCCTCCCCCGGCGAAGCTCCGGCCCTCGTCGAGCCTCCGCGACCGTCCGCGGAGCCCCTGCCACCCTTCGCTGAGCCCTCGCCACGCTCTGCCGGGCCTCCGCTGCCCTCAGACCAGCGCCCCCCGCGCCCCCCGTCGCCGACCCCGGCCCCGTTCATCCCCGAGCCCAGGCCGCCGCGATCCGCGCCGCCAGGCGCACGTTGCCGCGGACCGCCGCCAGGTTGGCGCTCAGGGAGGCGCCGTCGGTGTGCCGGACCAGATAGTCGAGAAGGAACGGGGTGACCGCCTGGCCGGTGATCCCCTCGTCCTCGCACGCGTGCAGCGCGTCCGCGAGCACGCGCGCGTGCAGCTCCGGATCGAGCTGCTCCTCCTCGGGGACGGGGTTCGCGACGATCAGGGCCGACTCGGGCCCGTCGAGCGCGTCCTGGGCCCGCATGACGCCCGCCACCTGCTCCGGCGTCCGCAGCGTCCAGTCCACCGGATGCCCCGAGTCCGACAGATAGAAGCCCGGGAACCGGTCGGTGCCGTAACCGGCCACCGCGACACCCAGGGTCTCCAGCCGCTGCAGGGTCGACGGCACGTCCAGGATCGACTTCACCCCGGCACACACCACCGTGATCCGCGCCCGCGCCAGCAGCCCCAGGTCGGCCGACTCGTCCTGCGTCACCGTCCACTCCCGGTGCACCCCGCCGAGCCCACCCGTCGCGAACACCCGGACGCCCGCCAGCGCGGCCAGCAGCGCCGTCGCTGACACCGTGGTCGCCCCGCTCGCCCCGGACGCCACCGCGAGCGGCAGATCGCGATGGCCCAGCTTGCGGATCCCGTTCTCGTTCGCGACCCGCTCCAGCTGCTCCTTGTCCAGCCCGACATGGGGCCGCCCGTCCAGGACGGCGATGGTCGCGGGCACCGCGCCCTCCTGCCGCACGGCCGTCTCCAGCTCCGACGCCACCTGGAGGTTGCGGGGCCGGGGCAGCCCATGGGCGATGATCGTGGACTCCAGGGCCACCACGGGCCGACGCGCGTCGATCGCCTCCCGCACTTCTTCGGACACCACCAGCACCACGCGCCCGCCTCCTGTCAGTCGATCAGTCGGTCTTCCTCATCTCTGGCGGGCGGCGCGCCGGGCCAAACCCTTGCGGGCTGTCACAGACCTCACGAGCCTGGGGTGCATGACGGACCACACACCACGTCTCGACCACGTCGTCCTCTGGGTGCGCGACCCGCTCGCCGCCGCCGACTTCTACGAGAAGGCCGTCGGCCTGAAGGCACTCAGGCTCACCGAGTTCGCCGCCGGGGAGGTGCCGTTCCCCTCCGTCCGCGTCAACGACGCGACCATCCTCGACCTCATGCCGCTGACCTTCGCGGCACGCATGACGATGCTCCCCGGCGCCGCCGACAGCGCGGGGCACCCCGTCAACCACGTCTGCCTGTCGCTGCCCCGCGGCGACTTCGACGCCCTCCTCGGCCGCCTGGAGGAGCGCTCCGTACCGGTGTCGGACCTCTCGTACGACTCCTTCGGAGCACGGGGCAAGGCCACGCGCAGCTTCTACTTCCGCGACCCGGACGGCAACGTCTTCGAGGCGCGGCACTACGACTGAGAGGCGCGGCACTACGACTGACCGGGCCCGTGCCTCAGAACAGGGGCTCGGGCAGGACCCCTTCCAGGGCGAGCAGCTTCCGCTTGGTCTCCAGCCCGCCCCCGAAGCCGCCGATGCCGCCGCCGCTCTCGACGACCCGGTGACAGGGCACCACCACCGGCAGCGGATTGGCGCCCATGGCCGTGCCCACGGCCTGGGCGGCGCCGGGCTGGCCGACCCGCCCGGCCAGATCGCCGTACCCGACGACCGTGCCGTACGGCACGCCCGAGGCGAGCTCGCGCAGGACCTCCCGGTTGAAGCCCGAGATCAGCGACCAGTCCAGCGGGAGGTCGAAGTCGCGGCGCTCACCCGCGAAGTACGCCTCGAACTGCCGTATCGCCTCGGCCAGCAGCGGGGAGCCGGGCGCCTCGACGGGCTCGGTGCCGAGCCGCGACGCCAGCCGCTCGACCGCCCGGTCCCGCACCTCGTCCGTGGCGTGGAACACGACGTTGACCAGGCCGTCCCGGCCGGCGGCCAGCAGCAACGGCCCGATCGCGCTCTCCACGACCGCCCACACGACCCGCGGCTCCACCGGCTCCTGACTCTCCATGCGCCCACGGTACGACCCGCCACTGACAACGCCGTCCCGACGGACGACGGATCACCCGCGCACGGCCTTGCGCACCACGTCCGGCTTGTTCGTGATGATCCCGTCGACGCCGTATCCGGCGACCCGCTGGGCCGTCGCCGCGTCGTCGACCGTCCAGGTGAAGACCTCCATCGGCCTGCCGTGCGGCCCGTCGAACGCCTGCACCGAGGCCACGTAGGCGGGGGAGAGCGAGCGGTGCGAGGGGTTGATCTGGTCGGCGAAGCCGGCGTAGTCCAGCAGGTCCGACACGGGCGGCGTCCCCAGGAACCCGGTCTTCACACCGGGCTTCAGCTCGTGCACCGTCCGCACGCTGTCCGCGTTGAAGCTCTGCACGATCAGCCGGCCCGCCAGATGGGGCCGGTCGAGCCAGCCCTCGTTGCTGAGGACCTTCAGCGTCTGCCGCTCGATGCCCGGGTACAGCTCCGGGTTCTTGATCTCCAGGAGAAGCTTCTGGTGATGGTGCTCGACGCGGTGCACGAACTGCTCCAGCGTCGGCACGCGCGCGCCCGCGTACGCGGGGCCGAACCAGCTGCCCGCGTCGAGACGGGCGATCTCGGCGGCGGTGAAGTCCCTCACCTTCCAGGGGGCCCGGTCGGGGAAGACCTCCTCGACGTCGGTGGTGCGCCGCAGGTTGTCGTCGTGGAGGACGACCAGCTCGCCGTCTCTGGTCCGCTGGACGTCGTTCTCCACCCAGCGGATGCCCAGCTCCGCCGCCTTGTCCACGGCGGCCAGCGTGTTCTCGGGCGCGTACGCGGAGGCCCCGCGGTGCGCGATGACCAGCGGCGACGCACCGCCGCCGGCCGCCCGCGCGGGGGAGACGGGGAACAGGAGGGCGGCGGTCCCCAGGAGTGCGGTGGTCGAGGCGGCAACAGCGCGCGCGTGCATGCGTACTCCTCGCGTCGAGCGATCAAACGTCACAGACAGCACCACTGTGACAGCAGAGGGTCAACGCGAGAGGGGTACAGGATGGCCACACGTTGAACGGAGATGACCCAACTCCGCTCACTGGTGCCGCACAACTGCGGCAAGGCCGTGTTTCTTTGCCGGAAAGTCGTTCGACCATTCCGGTGGGGGTCATACTCTCTGCGTCAACCCTGACCGCTCGTGCGGTCCTGGGAGGGGGCGCACATCAGGAATTCCGGGACGCAAAGGGCGGGAAGGGCAGCCGCGCATGCAGGGCACGGTCGACGGATTCAGCTACGGCCTGGTCACACCCCTGGTGGCCTACCTCATGGCCTGTCTGGGCGGGGCCCTGGGCCTGCGCTGCACCACCAGGTCCATGCTCGTCGCCCAGTCCTGGCGCCCCGGCTGGCTCGCCCTCGGCTCGGCCGCCATCGGCTCCGGCATATGGACCATGCACTTCATCGCGATGATGGGCTTCACGGTGCACGGGACCCCGATCCACTACGACAAGTCGATGACCTTCGCGAGCCTGGCCGTCGCGATCGTGATGGTGGGCATCGGGATCTTCATCGTCGGCTACCGGGGAGCCCGCGGAACGGCCCTGTTCACCGGGGGCACCATCACCGGCCTGGGCATCGCGTCGATGCACTACCTCGGCATGGCCAGCATGCGCCTGGACGGGAAGCTGGAGTACAACACCTTCACCGTCGGCGTCTCCGTCGTGATCGCCATGGGCGCCGCCACCGCCGCCCTGTGGGCGGCCGGCCAGGTCAGGGGATTCCTGTGGAGCGTGGGCGCCAGCCTCGTCATGGGTCTCGCAGTCAGCGGCATGCACTACACCGGGATGGCCGCCCTCAGCGTCCACCTCCACGGCGCGGCCGAACCTACCGCGGGAGAGTCTCCCGCGGCCCTGCTCGCACCCATGCTGGTCGGCCCGCTCGCCTTCCTGCTGCTCGCGGGCGTCGTGGTGATGTTCGACCCGCTGATGGTCATGGGGAAACCCACCGTCACCCCCGTCGAGCAGCGGCCCGGCATCCCCGCCCACACCCACACCGCCGTCCAGTACCCCGAGCACCGCCTGCGGTTCCGCCCCCGCCGCCCCGTGGAGCACCGAGGGTCCCGCACCCCGCAGAACCGCTGATCGGAGCGCGTTGTCAGTGCGGGGTCGTACGGTGGATTCCATGCGGCCCGTTTCCCAGATCGAACGCACGGTGGCGCCCTTCGAGGTCGTCAGCCCCTACCAGCCGAACGGCGACCAGCCGACGGCCATCGCCGACCTCGCCCGGCGCATCCAGGCAGGCGAGAAGGACGTCGTCCTGCTCGGAGCGACCGGCACCGGCAAGTCCGCCACCACGGCGTGGATGATCGAAAAGCTCCAGCGCCCCACGCTCGTGATGGCGCCGAACAAGACCCTGGCCGCCCAGCTGGCGAACGAGTTCCGCGAACTGCTGCCGAACAACGCAGTCGAGTACTTCGTCTCGTACTACGACTACTACCAGCCCGAGGCCTACGTCCCGCAGTCGGACACCTACATCGAGAAGGACTCCTCGATCAACGAGGAGGTCGAGCGCCTGCGCCACTCCGCGACGAACTCGCTGCTCACCCGCCGCGACGTCGTCGTGGTCGCCTCGGTCTCCTGCATCTACGGCCTCGGCACCCCGCAGGAGTACGTGGACCGCATGGTCCCCCTCCGGGTCGGCGAGGAGATCGACCGCGACGAGCTGCTGCGCCGCTTCGTCGACATCCAGTACACGCGCAACGACATGGCGTTCACCCGCGGCACCTTCCGCGTCCGCGGCGACACCATCGAGATCTTCCCGGTCTACGAGGAGCTCGCCGTCCGCATCGAGATGTTCGGCGACGAGATCGAGGCGCTCTCCACCCTGCACCCGCTCACCGGCGAGATCATCAGCGACGACCAGCAGCTCTACGTCTTCCCGGCCTCCCACTACGTCGCAGGGCCCGAGCGCCTGGAGCGGGCCGTCAACGACATCGAGAAGGAGCTGGCCGAGCGCCTCGCGGAACTGGAGAAGCAGGGCAAGCTGCTGGAGGCCCAGCGCCTGCGGATGCGCACCACGTACGACATCGAGATGCTCCGCCAGATCGGCAGCTGCTCCGGCGTGGAGAACTACTCGATGCACTTCGACGGCCGCTCGCCCGGCTCCCCGCCCAACACCCTGCTGGACTACTTCCCGGACGACTTCCTGCTCGTCATCGACGAGTCGCACGTCACCGTCCCGCAGATCGGCGCCATGTACGAGGGCGACGCCTCCCGCAAGCGCACCCTCGTCGACCACGGCTTCCGGCTGCCCTCCGCCCTGGACAACCGCCCGCTGAAGTGGGAGGAGTTCCAGGAGCGCATCGGCCAGACGGTCTACCTGTCCGCCACCCCGGGGAACTACGAGCTCTCCCGCTCCGACGGCGTCGTCGAGCAGATCATCCGCCCCACCGGCCTCGTCGACCCGGAAGTGGTCGTCAAGCCCACCGAGGGCCAGATCGACGACCTGGTGCACGAGATCCGGCAGCGCACGGAGAAGGACGAGCGCGTCCTGGTCACCACACTCACGAAGAAGATGGCCGAGGACCTCACGGACTACTTCCTGGAGCTGGGCATCCAGGTGCGCTATCTGCACAGCGACGTCGACACCCTGCGCCGCGTCGAACTGCTGCGTGAGCTGCGCGCCGGCGAGTATGACGTGCTCGTCGGCATCAACCTGCTGCGTGAAGGGCTCGACCTGCCCGAGGTGTCCCTGGTGGCGATCCTGGACGCCGACAAGGAAGGATTCCTGCGCTCCGGCACGTCCCTGATCCAGACCATCGGCCGCGCCGCGCGCAACGTCTCCGGCCAGGTCCACATGTACGCCGACAAGATCACCCCGGCCATGGCGAAGGCCATCGACGAGACCAACCGCCGCCGGGAGAAGCAGATCGCGTACAACAAGGAGAAGGGCATCGACCCCCAGCCCCTCCGCAAGAAGATCAACGACATCGTCGCCCAGATCGCCCGCGAGGACATCGACACCGAGCAGCTGCTCGGCTCGGGCTACCGCAAGTCCAGGAAGGACGGCGGCGGCACCAAGGCACCCGTGCCCTCCCTCGGCAAGGCGGCCGAGATGGCCAAGCCCGCCAAGGGCAGGGGCAAGGCCAAGGAGACGGTGCCGACCGACCGCCCCGCGGCCGAACTCGCCGAACAGATCGAGGAACTCACCACGCGCATGCGGGCCGCCGCCGCGGACCTCCAGTTCGAGATCGCGGCCCGACTGCGCGACGAGGTCTCCGAGATGAAGAAGGAACTGCGCCAGATGAAGGAGGCGGGACTGGCCTGACAGCGGACCGCCTACGCGCAGTGTTGCAAGACCGACACAAAGTGCGGAGCGGTCTACGTCGCTGTCAGTGCCCCTGCGTAGTGTTCAGGTCAACCGCGACTGCGCGGCAACAGGGGACGTTCGAGAGGGGAATCAGCGCGTGACCGTCAACATGACCAAGGGTCAGGCCATCAGTCTGCAGAAGAACGACGGCGGCAGCCTGACCGCGGTGCGCATGGGTCTCGGCTGGCAGGCGGCTCCCCGGCGCGGCCTGTTCGGCTCGCGCACGCGAGAGATCGACCTCGACGCCTCCGCCGTCCTGTTCGCGGATAAGCAGCCGGTCGACGTCGTCTTCTTCCGCCACCTGGTGAGCGACGACGGCTCGGTGCGCCACACCGGCGACAACCTCGTCGGCGGTGTCGGCCAGGGCGGCGACGACGAGGCGATCCTCGTCGACCTCGCCCGCCTCCCGGTCCACATCGACCAGATCGTCTTCACCGTCAACTCCTTCACGGGCCAGACGTTCCAGGAGGTGCAGAACGCGTTCTGCCGCCTGGTCGACGAGACCAACGGGCAGGAGCTCGCCCGCTACACGCTCGCCGGCGGCGGCCAGTACACGGCCCAGATCATGGCGAAGGTGCACCGCTCCGGTTCGGGCTGGACGATGACGGCCCTCGGCAACCCGGCCAACGGCCGTACGTTCCAGGACCTGATGCCGTCCATCCTGCCGCTGCTCTGACATAGCGCGGGAGCCCGACCGCAGGGGCCGGCGGGCGGCACACGACACCACACAACGACACAGGGGGACGAAGGCGATGACGGCCGAGCTGGTGCGGGGGCAGAATCACCCGCTCTCCCAGGTCCGTCTCGAGATCCGGGTCTCGGCCGACACGCCGATCGTGGCCGCGGCCGCGCTCAGCGACGAGGCCGGGAGGATCCACGGCGTGGAGGGGGTGGCCCACCCGGGCGCGCCCACCCAGCCGGGTCTCGAGGTCTCCCGGCAGGCCGCCGCAGACCACCGTCTCGCGGTGGACCTGGACGCCATGCCGGAGACCGTCCACCGCGTCAGCGTGCTGCTCGCCCTGCCCGTCGGCGGGGCGGGCCCGGTCCGTTTCGGCGCCGTGGCCGCCCCGTACGTCGCCGTCACCGGCCTCGACGGCGCCGAGATCGCCAGCTACACGATCACCGGCCTGGACGCCGAGTCGGCCGTCGTCGCCCTGGAGCTCTACCGCCGGCAGGGCGCCTGGAAAGTGCGGGCCGTCGGCCAGGGCTACGCGGGGGGCCTCGCCGAACTCCTCACCGACCAGGGGCTGCCGCAGGCCCAGCAGCTCGCCGGCAGCATCAACGACGCCGTGGCCCAGGGGCTGGCCCGCTCGGTGCAGGCAGCCCCGCCGCGCACGGCGGACGGCGACCGCTCCCGGCAGGCAGCGGCCCCCGCCCTCGGCCCGGACCAGGGCGGCACCGCGCCCCAGCCCGGCCCGGTACCCCCGATGTCCCCGTACGGCGGCCAGCCGTCCGGCGGGCAGGGGCAGCCGCCGGGGTATCCGGGCGCCGCTGCGGACCCCTCGGCCGTCACCCAGCCCGCCGGCCCCACCGCAGGCGGCGGCCCGATCGACTACAGCCATCCGCGCCGCCGGAACGCCGCTCCGCCCCCGCCTCCGCCCACCGCGCCGCCGGCCGCACCCGGACAGCCCGCGCAGCCCGTCGCGGGCGACGCGACCGGCTGGTCCATGGAGGAGCGGCTGTACAACCAGGTGTGGGGCATGTTCGAGGACCTCGCCCGCACCACCGCCGCCTACCGCAGCGCCGTCGACTTCGCCGAGTCGCGCATGGACAAGGAGCTCGAACAGGTTCTGTCCGACCCGCGCAGCCGGATCGGCGGGCAGGGCGACGCCGCCCGCGAGGCGGCCCGCGCCCGGTACGCCCAGCTCGTCGACCGGGCCAGGGAAGCCCTCGACCGGGACCTCGCGCAGCTCAAGGCCGAGGCCGACGTCGTCGAACCCGCCCTGCCGCCGGCCTACGCCCGCTGGGACAACCCTGTGTGGCACGCCTACCGGGTGCCGATGGAGACCCCCATGGCCCTGCGCCTGGGCGACCTTCATCTCCCCGAGGCCGACCGGATCCGCATCCCGATGCTGGTCCGGCTGCCGCTGGAGCGGGGTCTGTGGATCGACAGCGGACGGACCGAGTCGTCCGAGGGACTGTCCACCGACGCGCACGCCCTGGGGCGTCTCGCCATGGAGACGGCGGTCGCGCACGCGGCCCGGCTGCTCGCCGTCCATCCGGCGGGTGAGTTCACCGTCCACGTCGTCGACCCGGCAGGCTCGGGAGCCCAACCGCTGGCGCCCCTCGTGCACAGCGGTGTGCTCGCGGGCCCGCCCGCGCGCGGCGCCGCCGGGGTGACGGACGTACTGACCCGGCTCACCCAGCGGGTCGATCTGGTGCAGATGGCGGTCCGGGGAGGCGCCGCCGACTCCCTCCCGCCCGGTTTCGACACCTCGCAGCAGCTGCTGATCGTCAACGACTTCCCGCACGGCTTCGACGACCGGGCCGTGAACCAACTGCGCTACCTCGCCGACGAGGGGCCCGCCTTCGGCGTCCACCTGATGATGGTGGCCGACCGCGAGGAGTCCTCCGGCTACGGGCCTTTGCTCGACCCGCTGTGGCGTTCGCTGCTGCGACTGACGCCAGTGCCCGACGACCACCTCGCCGACCCCTGGGTCGGCCATGCCTGGACGTACGAGCCGACGCTCGTGCCGCCGGGCAGCGAGGTCCTCCAGCAGGTGCTCGCCCAGGTCGCAGCCGCCCGCACCAAGTACTCGTAAAGCCCTCCGACCAGGGATTTTGGTCTTTCTTTTGCCAAACGCTTTACCTGTTCTTGGTGATTGGGTACTGTTGTCGGCACGGAGGGGAGTACTCCCTGTCTGCTGCGGCGTACCCGTCAATACGGATCAGGTCGATACGGCCTGCTCCCGGGGCGTCGGCCCATCGTTGGGTGGAAGAGACCTCCGGCAGCTACGACGCTGACATTTGCCGTGACGACTGCCGGAGGCGCAGTGGATGTTTCCGTGACCCTATGGGTCCTGACGATCGTGGGCCTTGCCGCCCTCATCGCCGTCGACTTCTTCATCGGCCGCAAGCCGCACGACGTATCGATCAAGGAAGCCGGAATCTGGACGGTCGTCTGGATCGTCCTGGCCGTGCTCTTCGGGCTCGGCCTGCTGGTATTCGGCGGCGGCCAGCCGGCCGGTGAGTTCTTCGCGGGCTTCATCACCGAGAAGTCACTGAGCGTGGACAACCTGTTCGTCTTCGTCCTGATCATGGCGAAGTTCGCGGTGCCCTCGCAGTACCAGCAGCGCGTGCTGCTGATCGGTGTCCTCATAGCCCTGGTCCTGCGCGCGATCTTCATCGCCGCCGGCGCCGCGATCCTCGCCAGCTTCTCGTGGGTGTTCTACCTCTTCGGCGCCTTCCTCATCTGGACCGCCTGGAAGCTCATCCAGGAGGCCCGCGCGGACGAGGACGACGAGGAGTGGGAGGAGAACAAGCTCCTCAAGGCCGCCGAGCGCCGCTTCGGCGTGGCCGACCGCTACCACGGCACCAAGCTGTGGATCCAGCAGAACGGCAAGCGGGTCATGACCCCGATGCTGGTCGTGATGCTCGCGATCGGCATGACGGACGTGCTCTTCGCCCTCGACTCCATCCCGGCGATCTTCGGCCTGACCCAGGACCCGTACATCGTCTTCACCGCGAACGCCTTTGCCCTGATGGGCCTGCGGCAGCTGTACTTCCTCATCGGCGGCCTGCTGAAGAAGCTGGTTCACCTCTCCTACGGCCTGTCGATCATCCTCGGCTTCATCGGCGTGAAGCTGGTGCTGCACGCCCTGCACGAGTCCGGGGTGCACGTCCCCGAGATCAGCATCCCGGTCTCGCTCGGCGTGATCTGCTCCGTCCTGATCGTCACCACGATCACCAGCCTGCGGGCTTCCAAGAAGCAGGCGGCGGCCGAGGCGGCGCAGACGCAGAGCGGAAGCGCCCCGAAGGACAGCATCGACGTCTGACCACGCCGGACGTAGGAACAACCAGCACCGGGACCGGTGCTCGGCGAATTGCCGACCACCGGTCCCGGTGCTTGCTTGTTCCTTGAGCGCGTTCCCCGGCCCGGGGGCGCCGTGGTCGGCTGGAGGTGCCATGAGGTTCGTGCAGATCATCGACTTCGAAACCGAGCGCTTGGACGAGATGGAGCAGCTCCTCGAGGAGGCTGGGCAACGCTTCGCCGACCGGGCGGGCGGCGGCCCCACACACCGCATGCTCCTGAAGGACCGCGACAATCCGCGCCGCTACCTGGCGCTGATCGAGTTCGAGTCGTACGACGAGGCCATGCGCAACAGCGACGACCCCGAGACCAGCCGGATGGCGGAGCAACTGGGCGCGCTCTGCCTCGGGGAGCGGGTGTACACCAACTGCGACCTGCTGGACGCACGCGACCTCAAGTAGCCCGGCCGCACCCCCGAAGGGGCCCGCACGACCGGAGTGCGGGGCCCCTTCACGTCTGCGACGATCACTGCATGATCGCTCGGCGCAGGCCGCTCGCGGCACAGTGGACGACCCTGGTGCCGCTGCTCGCCGCCGTCCTGCTGGTCCTCACCTGGGGGCGCGATCTTCCGGCCGCGATCGTCGCGCTGGTGACCCTGGTGCTGGCGGGAGCCGTCCTGGCCGCCGTGCACCACGCCGAGGTGGTGGCCCACCGGGTCGGCGAACCGTTCGGTTCCCTCGTGCTCGCCGTCGCCGTCACGATCATCGAGGTCGCCCTCATCGTCACCCTGATGGCGGACGGAGGCGACAAGAGCTCGACGCTGGCCCGCGACACGGTCTTCGCGGCTGTGATGATCACCTGCAACGGCATCGTCGGCTGCTGCCTCCTGGTCGCCTCGCTGCGGCACGGCACGGCGGTCTTCAACCCGGAGGGCACCGGCGCCGCGCTGGCGACCGTCGCCACCCTGGCCACGCTCAGCCTGGTCCTGCCGACGTTCACCACGAGCAAGCCGGGCCCGGAGTTCTCCACCGTCCAGCTGACCTTCGCGGCGCTCTCCTCGCTGATCCTGTACGGCTTGTTCGTCGCGACGCAGACCGTGCGGCACCGGGACTACTTCCTGCCGATCACCCGGCAGGGCGAGGTGATCACCGCGGAGGAGCACGCCGCGGCTCCTTCCGCCCGAGCCGCCCAGACCAGCCTGGGGCTCCTGGGCTTGGCCCTGATCGGCGTGGTCGGCCTGGCCAAGGGGGTGTCGCCCACCATCGAGTCCGGAGTGGCGGCCGCCGGGCTGCACCATGCCGTCGTCGGCGTGATCATCGCGCTGCTGGTGCTGCTCCCGGAGACCATCGCCGCGCTGCGCTCCGCCCGCCGCGACCGGGTGCAGACCAGCCTGAACCTCGCTCTCGGCTCCGCGATGGCCAGCATCGGTCTGACCATCCCCGCCGTGGCGCTCGCGTCCGTCTGGCTCTCCGGGCCGCTGGTCCTCGGCCTCGGCGCCACCCACATGGTGCTGCTCGCCCTGACGGTGGTGGTGGCGTCGCTGACCGTGGTGCCGGGCCGGGCCACGCCGCTCCAGGGCGGCGTCCATCTGGTGCTGTTCGCGGCGTACCTCGAACTGGCGATCAATCCCTAGGCCGGCGGTCAGCCGGAAGCGGGCTCCGCAGCCGTCCCCACCGGCACCGGACGCGTCTCCGGCAGCAGCGCGAAGCAACCCAGGCTGAGCAGCGCGATCGCCGTCAGATACGCGGCCACACCCCACGGCACCCGCCCGCCCTGCTCGGCGAGGGCCGTCGCCGCGATCGGGGTGAGGGCGCCGCCGACGACCCCGCCGAGGTTGTAGCCGACGGCGGCGCCGGTGCAGCGCACCCGCGGTTCGTACAGCTCCGGCAGATACGCGGCGATCACGGCGAACATCGTGATGAACGCGAGCATCGCCCCGAGGAAGCCCAGGAACATCGGCAGCGGCGCGCCGGTGGCGAGCAGAGCGACCATCGGGAACATCCACAGGGCGGCGGCCGCGCAGCCGGCCAGGCACAGGGGGCGGCGGCCGTGCCGGTCCCCGAGCAGCGCCACCAGCGGTGTGAGCGCGCCCTTCACGACGACCGCGCCCATGATGCAGGTCAGCATGACCGTGCGGCTCACCCCGAGCTGTTCGGTGCCGTAGGAGAGGGACCAGGTCGTCACGGCGTAGAAGATCGCGTAGCCGATCGCGAGGGCACCACCGGTCAGCAGGAGCAGGCGCCAGTGGTGGCGTAGGACCTCGGCGAGCGGCACGCGCGCGTGGTCGTCGATCTCCAGGAAACTGGGGCTTTCGGCGAGCGACGAACGCAGCCACAGCCCCACCACGGCCAGCACGCCGGCCGCCCAGAACGGCACCCGCCACCCCCACGCGGCGAACTGCGCCTCCGACAACGTCGCCGACAGGCCCAGCACCACACCGTTGGCGAGCAGGAACCCCAGCGCGGGCCCGACCTGCGGGAAGCTCGACCACAGCCCGCGCCGCTCGGCGGGCGCGTGCTCCACCGTCAGCAGCACCGCACCGCCCCATTCCCCGCCGAGCCCCAGCCCTTGCAGGAAGCGCAGGACCAGAAGCAGCAGGGGAGCTACCACGCCGATCGTGTCGTACGTCGGCACGCAGCCGACCGCGACCGTGGAGGCGCCGGTGAGCAGCAGGGAGGCCACGAGGACCGGCCGTCGCCCGCGCCGGTCCCCGATGTGCCCGAACAGCACGGACCCCAGCGGCCGGGCCACGAAGCCCACGCCGAAGGTGGCGAAGGCGGCCAGGGTCCCCGCCACCGGCGAGAAGGTCGGGAAGAACAGCGGCCCCAGGATCAGGGCCGCCGCGGTGCCGTAGACGAAGAAGTCGTAGAACTCGATGGCCGTGCCGGCGAGCGAGGCGGCCGCGAGGCGCGGCATGGAAGGTGCCCTTACGGTGCGTACGTCGTGCATGCCGCGTCAACTACCCACGGTGACCGGCGGTTACGGGGGCGCGTGGGGGGCTTGAGGGGCCTTCAGTACGTGACCGTGATGCGCCGGGCCGGTCCGTCGACGCGCACGGTGCCCCCGTACGGGATCACGAGCTGCGGATCGGTGTGCCCGAAGTCCACGTCGAAGACGATCAAGGTGTCGGGGGCGTAGTCCCGCAGGGCGCGCAGGACGGCCTCGCGCTGGTCGGAGGCGTAACGGGCGGCTTCCTCGGGGCTGTTGGGCCGGTTGAAGAACCACGTCTTCGGGCGCCCCATCAGCAGCGCCGGGAAACGCTGGAGCAGCCCCCGCTCGCCCATGTTCCGCAGGGTGCGGTAGACCTCCGTGGCGCTCGGCATCTCCTCCGAGGTCTCCAGGAGCAGCACGCCCCCCTCGTACTCGGACAGGTCGCGCGCGATCTCGCGGTCGGCCATCAGCAGCCAGCCGACGATCTCCAGGCAGCCGCCCCAGGTGCGGCCCTCGACCACCCGATCGGGGTTCACCCAGGCCCAGCCGGTCCCGGGCCGGGTCTCCGGCTCGGCGTCGAAGGTCGCCGGGTCGGCCCAGTCCCGGTCGATGTCGCGCCACCGTTCGGCGGGCCGCAGCTCGTACGGGCCGGGGGTGAACAGGGCCGCGCGCAGGGAGTCGGCGGTCTGCGGGTGCATGGCCCCGGGGCGGCCCAGCTCGCCCATGACGCTGCCGCCGTGGAAGGCGACGATGCCGCTGTTGCGCAGGAACGCGAGCAGGTTGGTGTTGTCGCTCATCCCGAAGAACGGCTTCGGGTTCGCACGGATCAACTCACGGTCCAGGTACGGCAGCACGGTGATCTGGTCGTCCCCGCCGATCGACGCGATGACCGCCTTGATGTCCGGGGCGGCGAAGGCGGCGTGGATGTCGTCGGCCCGCTCCTGGGGCGTCGAGCCCATCTTCCGGGTCGCCGGATACTCGACCGGTTCCAGCTCGTACTCCTCGCGCAGCCGTTCCAGACCCAGCTCGTAGGGGAGCGGCAAGAGTTCCGGCAGGCCTCCGGAGGCCGAGATGACGGCGATGCGGTCCCCGGGGGACGGCTTGGGAGGGTAGAGGGGGCTCGTCATGCCGGGAGGCTACGGCCCGGCGGGCGGCCGGCGCACCGTGATAAACCGGCTGTGAGCAGCGGTCCGCCATGGGCCGCCCGACCCTGACCGGACCGGAGGAACCGTGCCCCGCACCCTGGCCAACGCCCCGATCATGATCCTCAACGGCCCCAATCTGAACCTGCTCGGCCAGCGCCAGCCGGAGATCTACGGCTCCGACACCCTCGCCGACGTCGAGGCCCTGTGCGCCAAGGCGGCGGCCGCGCACGGCGGCACGGTCGACTTCCGCCAGTCCAACCACGAGGGCGAGCTGGTCGACTGGATCCACGAGGCGCGCCTGAACCACTGCGGCATCGTGATCAACCCGGGTGCCTACTCGCACACCTCCGTCGCCATCCTGGATGCCCTCAACACCTGTGACGGCATGCCGGTGTTGGAGGTCCACATCTCCAACATCCATCAGCGCGAGACCTTCCGGCACCACTCCTATGTCTCGCTGCGCGCCGACGGCGTCATCGCGGGCTGCGGGGTGCAGGGGTACGTGTTCGGCGTCGAGCGGGTCGCGGCGCTGGCGGGGGCGGGGCAGGCAGACACCTGAGCCGCTGCCGGTAAGCCCCGCCGACCTGGCGACCGCCCCTTACCGCCCGCCCCTTGCAGCCCCTCCTCACAACCGTCCCGCCTCCACGATCCGCCGCAGGAAGCGCCGCGTGCGCTCCTGCCGCGGATCCCCGAAGACCTGCTCCGCGGTACCGCGTTCCAGCACCACCCCGCCCTCCAGGAAGCACACCTGGTCGGCGACCTCCCGCGCGAAGCCCATCTCGTGGGTGGCCAGCACCATGGTCATGCCCTCGTCCTTGAGGCCGCGGACGACGGTGAGGACCTCGCCGACCAACTCGGGATCGAGGGCGGCGGTGATCTCGTCGAGCAGCAGCAGCCGGGGGCGTACGGCCAGGGCACGGACGATCGCCACACGCTGCTGCTGGCCGCCGCTGAGCCGGTCCGGGTACTCGTCCGCCCTGCCGCCGAGCCCCAGCCGCTCCAGCAGCTCACGCGCGCGTGCCTCGGCCTCGGCCCGGGGCACGCCGTGCACCCGGCGCGGAGCGAGCGTGATGTTCTCCAGGACCGTCATGTGCGGGAACAGGTTGTACGCCTGGAAGACCACGCCGATCCGGCGGCGCACGGCGTCCTGGTCGGCGCGCGGGTCGGTGATCTCCTCGCCGTCCAGCCAGATCGCCCCGTCGTCGATCTCCTCCAGCAGGTTCGCGCACCGCAGCAGCGTGGACTTGCCGGAGCCGGAGGCACCGATCAGCGCGGTGACCGTGTGCGGCGCGACCTCCAGGTCGACGTCCCGCAGGACGACCGAGCCGCCGAAGGTCTTGCGGACGGACTCCATCCGCAGCACGGGCGTCTCGCTCATGCGACTCCTCCCTGGGCCCGCCGGCGGTCCATGCGCGCCGTCACCCAGTCCGTGAAGCGGGTCATGGGGATGGTCAGTGCGACGAAGACCAGACCCGCGACGATGTACGGCGTGTAGTTGAGGCTGCGACCGACGATGATGTCGGCGGCCCGTACGGCGTCCACCGCACCCCCGATCGAGACGAGCCCGGTGTCCTTCTGCAGCGACACCAGGTCGTTCAGCAGCGGCGGCACCTGGCGGCGCACCGCCTGGGGCAGCACCACGTACCGCAGCGCCTGCCGGTTGCTGAGCCCGAGGGAGCGGGCCGCGGCGCGCTGCGAGGGGTGCACGGACTCGATGCCGGCGCGGAACACCTCGGCGACATACGCCGAGTAGGTCAGGGTGAGCGCGGTGCCGCCGAGGAGCACCGGGTCGACGGTCACCCCCTGGAGCCGCAGCGCGGGGACACCTAGGACGACGATCATCAGGTTGATGATGAGCGGCAGCCCCCGGAAGAAGTCCGTGTACGCGGCGGCCAGGACGCGCAGCGGGAAGAACACCGGGCCGCGCAGCGTCCGGGCGACGGCGATGAGCATGCCGAGGACGAGCACCGCGGCTCCGCAGACCAGCAGCAGCCGGACGTTCAGCCACAGCCCTTCGAGCACCTTCGGGAACGCCTCGCGCGCGTACCCCCAGTCGAAGAAGGTCTCCTTGGTGCGCGGCCAGCCCGGGGCGTTGACGACGACCAGGTAGAGGACCGCTCCGGTGACGAGCGTCGACAGCGCGCCGATCGCGGTGGCACGCCGGGCGCGGGCGCGCCGGTAGCGCTCACGGTCCAGGCGCCGCTGGGACGGGACGTAGGCCTCGGGCTCCCCGGAGCCCTCGGTGCGCTCCTCTTTGTTCAGCGTCACTTGAGCACCGGCGCGTCGACGGCGTCGGACAGCCACTGCTGCTCGATCTTCCTGAGCGTGCCGTCCTCGCGCAGCGCGTCCACGGCCCGCGAGACGCAGGGGGTGAGCGCGCTGCCCTTGTCGAGCACGAGTCCGAACTGCTCCGGCGTACCGCCCTGGTTCTCGAACTGACCGACGATCGTCGCGTCGGTGATCTCGGCCCCGGTGATGTAGAAGGCGGTGGGCAGGTCGACGACGATCGCGTCGACCTGGCCGTTCTTCAGGGCGGACTTGGCCTGGTCGTTCTTGGCGTACACGGCGGCCGGCCGCGTGGGCCGCACCACGTCGTCGACGTAGTCGAGGCTGGTGGTGCCCACCTGGGCGCCCAGCTTCACGTCCTTCAGGTCGGCGATGCTCTTCGCCTTCGCGGCCTTGGAGCCCTTCAGCGCGACGACGGCCTGGCGCACGTCGTAGTAGCCGGAGGAGAAGTCGACGGCCTTCCTGCGCTCCTCGCTGATGGACACCTGGTTGATGTCGAAGTCGAACGTCTTCTCGCCCGGGGCGAAGGCCTTGTTGAAGGGGACGGTCTGCCAGACGACCTGGCCCTTGCCGTACCCGAGCTGCTCGGCGACGGCGTACGCGACCGCCGACTCGAAGCCCTTGCCGTTCGCGGGGTCGTCGTCCTGGAACCAGGGCTCGTAGGCGGGTTCGTCGGTGGCGACGGTCAGTTTGCCCGGGGTCTCGGTGGCCAGCTTGCCCCGGGCGCACGCGTTGGTGGCCGATGCGGAGGGCTTGCCCGAGGACGCCTCCGGCTGCGGGGCGCAGCTCACGGCGGCGGCGAGGAGGGCGACGGCGACGGCAGCGCGGCGCAGGGCGCGCGGGGCAGGATGCATGGCGGGAGAGTGGCAGCCGACGCTCCCGTTTGTCGAGGTCACGGCAACAGATGTCCGGATAATGGGAACGGGTGTTGCAGTCGTGTGAACGCGCCCCGCACGAGCGTGAATTCGGCGGACGCCGGGGCCGCCGGCCGAGGGCGGGGATCGACAGGCCGGCGGCCCATCCGCCCAGGAGCCGTCATCCTGCGCGGGGCTCCTACCAGTTGACTGCGCAACTACGTGGAGGGGGAGCGTACGTACGACGCCGGCGTGTGCGAATGATTCACACGGGGCGCGTGCGCGGCATACCGTTCCCCGCGCGTGCGCCCCGCGCAGTGGCTCACCACCCGCGCGCGTGCCACTCCGGCAGCTGCGGGCGTTCCGCGCCCAGGGTCGTGTCGTTGCCGTGCCCCGGATAGACCCACGTCTCGTCCGGGAGGACGTCGAAGATCTTCGTCTCGACGTCGTGGATGAGGCTGGCGAACGCCTTCGGGTCCTTGTGGGTGTTGCCCACACCGCCGGGGAAGAGGCAGTCCCCGGTGAACACATGGGGATGCCCGTGCGGGTCGTCGTAGACGAGGGCGATCGAGCCGGGCGTGTGCCCGACCAGGTGGCGCGCGGTGAGCTCCACGCGCCCCACCCGGATGGTGTCGCCGTCGTCGACCAGCACGTCGGTCCGTACGGGGATGCCCTCGGCGTCGTCCCGGCCCGCGTAGGTGCGGGCGCCGGTGGCCGCCACGACCTCGGCGAGCGCCTGCCAGTGGTCGCCGTGCCGGTGGGTCGTGACGACCGACGCGATGCCGTCGTCACCGATCATGCCGAGCAGCGTGGCCGCCTCGTTCGCGGCGTCGATCAGCACCTGCTCGTCGGTGGCGCGACAGCGCAGCAGATAGGCGTTGTTGTTCATCGGACCCACCGCGATCTTGGTGATCATCAGGTCCTTGAGCTCGTGCACGTCGGCAGGTCCGCCGACCGTCACCTGTCCGCTGTACGTCATGTCCGCCAGCCTATAGCGGGGGAATGGCCCCGGGCCTACAGCGGGGGCAGGGCCGGGAGCGGGCCGCCGGCCACGGCCAAGGCGGCTCCGGTGCGCCTGCCCGCGAGCCAGCCCAGCAGGTCGGCCGGGGGACCGGTGACGGTCACCTCGGGCTCGTCCGCCTCCCGCCCCGTGCTCCACGCGCGCGTGCCGTCCGTGAGGCGCGTGGACGGCACCTCGGGGTGCCCGGAGAACCGGTCGGCGAGGAAGGCGATCTCCCGCTCTGTGAACTCCGTCGGCAGTTCCTCCAGCTCGTACCCGATCCCCAGGTCCACGTGGTGCAGCTCCACCTCCACCCACCGCCGGAACGGCACCCGGGACGCGGAGTCCGTGACCCCGCCCCGCAGCTCCACCGTGCGCGACCAGTCCGCCGGAGCGTCCGCGGCTTCCTGGAAGCGGGCCGCGCTCTCGCGCAGGTCGGCGAGGTGGACGTCGAGGGCGCGCGGGGCGTCCCGCTCGATGTCGGCGTCCCGGGCCTCGCCGGAGACGTACATGGGGCGGCCCTCCAGGACGTTCACCAGAGCGTCCGCGTTGCGGGCCAGGTGGGCCAGGACATGGCCGCGGCTCCAGCCGGGCAGCCGTGACGGCTCCGTCACAGACGCGTTGTCCAGTTTGCCGACTGCGCTCAGCAGCAGCTCGGTCGCGTCACGTACAGACGCCAGGTCATGCGCGTGATCAATCATGGTGCTGACCCTAGCCCCGCCACACCTTCGGGTGAAGGTGGTAAACCAGTGCCGTAAATCGAAAGCACGTGCTATATGGTCGGACGTGGCGTCGGGCATGCTGGAGAGCCGGGGTTTGTTGGCAACCCGTGAATCCGACCGGCGTTGTCAGTGGCTCCCCCTAGTCTGAGAAGGACGGGGGCCCCGCCCCTGTCACTTCTCTCAAGAAAGGTGCGGACCGGCGTGGCCGACCGTCTCATCGTTCGTGGAGCGCGCGAGCACAATCTCAAGAACGTCTCGCTCGACCTCCCGCGCGACTCGCTCATCGTCTTCACGGGCCTGTCGGGGTCGGGCAAGTCCTCGCTGGCCTTCGACACCATCTTCGCCGAGGGGCAGCGGCGCTACGTGGAGTCGCTCTCCTCGTACGCCCGGCAGTTCCTCGGCCAGATGGACAAGCCGGACGTCGACTTCATCGAGGGCCTGTCCCCGGCCGTCTCCATCGACCAGAAGTCGACCTCGCGCAACCCGCGCTCCACGGTCGGCACCATCACCGAGGTCTACGACTACCTGCGTCTGCTCTTCGCGCGCATCGGCAAGCCGCACTGCCCCGAGTGCGGCCGCCCGATCTCCCGCCAGTCGCCGCAGGCCATCGTCGACAGGGTCCTGGAGCTGCCGGAGGGCAGCCGCTTCCAGGTGCTGTCGCCGCTGGTGCGCGAGCGCAAGGGCGAGTTCGTCGATCTCTTCGCCGACCTCCAGACCAAGGGCTACTCCCGCGCGCGGGTGGACGGCGAGACCATCCAGCTGTCGAACCCGCCGACGCTGAAGAAGCAGGAGAAGCACACCATCGAGGTGGTCGTCGACCGCCTCACGGTCAAGGAAGGCGCCAAGCGCCGCCTCACCGACTCCGTCGAGACCGCCCTCGGCCTGTCCGGCGGCATGGTCGTGCTCGACTTCGTCGACCTCCCCGAGGACGACCCCGAGCGCGAGCGCATGTACTCGGAGCACCTGTACTGCCCGTACGACGACCTGTCCTTCGAGGAGCTGGAGCCCCGCTCCTTCTCCTTCAACTCGCCCTTCGGCGCCTGCCCGGACTGCACCGGCATCGGCACACGCATGGAGGTCGACCCGGAGCTGATCGTCCCGGACGAGGAGAAGAGCCTCGACGAGGGCGCCATCCACCCCTGGTCGCACGGCCACACCAAGGACTACTTCGGCCGCCTCATCGGCGCCCTCGCCGACGCGCTCGGCTTCCGTACGGACATCCCCTTCGCGGGCCTGCCGCAGCGTGCCAAGAAGGCCCTGCTGCACGGCCACAAGACCCAGGTCGAGGTCCGCTACCGCAACCGCTACGGCCGTGAGCGCCGCTACACCACGGCCTTCGAAGGCGCCGTCCCCTTCGTCAAGCGCCGGCACAGCGAGGCGGAGAGCGACGCCAGCCGCGAGCGCTTCGAGGGCTACATGCGCGAGGTGCCCTGCCCCACCTGTGCGGGCACGCGCCTGAAGCCGGTCGTCCTCGCGGTCACGATCATGGGCAAGTCCATCGCCGAGGTCTCCGCGATGTCCATCAGCGACTGCGCGGACTTCCTGGGCGAGCTGAAGCTCACCGCACGCGACAAGAAGATCGCCGAGCGCGTGCTGAAGGAGGTCAACGAACGGCTGCGGTTCCTGGTCGACGTCGGCCTGGACTACCTCTCGCTCAACCGCGCGGCCGGCACGCTCTCCGGCGGCGAGGCCCAGCGCATCCGCCTGGCCACCCAGATCGGGTCCGGCCTCGTCGGCGTCCTGTACGTCCTGGACGAGCCCTCCATCGGCCTGCACCAGCGTGACAACCACCGGCTGATCGAGACCCTGGTCCGGCTCCGGGACATGGGCAACACGCTCATCGTCGTCGAGCACGACGAGGACACCATCAAGACCGCCGACTGGGTCGTCGACATCGGCCCCGGCGCCGGTGAGCACGGCGGCAAGGTCGTGCACAGCGGCTCCCTGAAGGAGCTGCTCGCCAACGAGGAGTCGCAGACCGGCCAGTACCTGTCCGGCAAGAAGGCCATCCCGCTGCCCGACATCCGGCGCCCGCTGGACCCCTCCCGGCAGCTCACGGTGCACGGCGCCCGGGAGAACAACCTCCAGGACATCGACGTGTCCTTCCCGCTGGGTGTGTTCACCGCCGTGACCGGCGTCTCCGGCTCCGGCAAGTCGACCCTGGTCAACGACATCCTGTACACGCACCTGGCCCGCGAGCTGAACGGCGCGAGGAACGTTCCCGGGCGGCACACGCGCGTGGACGGCGACGACCTCGTCGACAAGGTCGTCCACGTGGACCAGTCACCCATCGGCCGCACCCCCCGCTCCAACCCGGCCACGTACACCGGAGTCTTCGACCACATCCGCAAGCTGTTCGCCGAGACCACCGAGGCGAAGGTCCGCGGCTACCAGCCCGGCCGCTTCTCCTTCAACGTCAAGGGCGGCCGCTGCGAGAACTGCGCGGGCGACGGCACCATCAAGATCGAGATGAACTTCCTCCCGGACGTCTACGTCCCGTGCGAGGTCTGCCACGGCGCCCGGTACAACCGGGAGACCCTGGAGGTCCACTACAAGGGCAAGTCCATCGCCGACGTCCTGAACATGCCGATCGAGGAGGCCACCGAGTTCTTCGAGGCCGTCCCCGCGATCGCCCGCCACATGAAGACCCTGAAGGACGTCGGCCTCGGCTATGTCCGGCTTGGCCAGTCCGCGACCACTCTGTCCGGCGGTGAGGCCCAGCGCGTCAAGCTCGCCAGCGAGCTCCAGCGCCGCTCCACCGGCCGCACGGTCTACGTCCTCGACGAGCCGACCACCGGTCTGCACTTCGAGGACATCAGCAAGCTGCTGAAGGTCCTGTCCGGCCTGGTCGACAAGGGCAACACGGTCATCGTCATCGAGCACAACCTCGACGTGATCAAGACCGCCGACTGGATCGTCGACATGGGCCCCGAGGGCGGAGCCGGCGGCGGCCTGGTCGTCGCCGAGGGCACGCCCGAGCAGGTCGCCGGGGTCCCCGCGAGCCACACCGGCAAGTTCCTGCGGGAGATCCTCGGCGCCGACCGCATCAGCGACGCCTCCTCGGTGAAGGCACCGCGCAGGACGGCCAAGAAGACGGTCCCCGCGCAGTCCAGGACGGGCAGGACCGCCACGAAGACGGTCAACAGCACCGCCGCCAAGAAGACAGCTGCCAAGACCACCAAGGCCGCCGCGAAGAAGACCACGCGCACGACCAAGGGCTGAGGGCTCCCGCCGAACGCGCCGCGCCCCCGCAGGGACTCCCTGTGGGGGCGCGGCGCGTTCGCTGCGTGGTCAGGCGCCCTTCGGCTCCACGAACTGCATGTCGAGCTGGATCTTCACCACGTCCCCGAGCAGGCCGGGGGCGAAGTCGAGCCCGAAGTCGCTGCGCCGGATCTCGCCCGTCGCCTCGAACCCGGCGTGCCGCCTGCCGTCCATGGGCACGTCGACCAGCCCGCCGAACTCCACGGCGAGCGTCACCGGGCGGGTCACGTCGCCGATCGTCAGCTCGCCCTCCATGGTCCAGTCCTCGCCCTCGCCCGACACCCGCGTCGAGCGGTACGTCATCGTCGGGCGCTTCTCGACGTCGAGCAGGTCGGCGGCGCGTACGTGCGCGTCCCGGTCGGCGTTGCCGGTGTTCACCGAGGCCAGGTCGACCGTCGCGGAGACCCGCACGTCCTCGGCCCGTTCCCCGACGAACAGCTCGGCCTCCAGGCGCTCGAACCGCCCCCGCACCTTGGCGATGCCCAGGTGACGGATGGTGAAGTTCACGGAGGAGTGGAACGGGTCGAGGGCCCAGTGACCCGGAGCGAGCGGCAGGGCAGTGGTGGCGGTGTCATTCGTCATGCCCTCCACCCTGAGGGCCGCGCGGCCCCGGAGGGAGACCGGCCGGAGCCTGGTAGTGACGGGGCCACCCTCCGCGCCCGCGGGCGCTGTACGTTCGGCGGGTGAGCGACAACGAGTTGGGCACGTACCTGCGCACCTGGCGCGAAGCCGTCACCCCCGCGGAGGCCGGCCTGCCCGCGGGGCCCCGGCGGCGCACCCCCGGCCTGCGGCGCGCCGAGCTGGCCACGCTGGCCGGCATCAGCGTCGAGTACCTCACCCGGCTGGAACAGGGCCGCGACCGCAACCCGTCAGCCCAGGTGCTCGGCGCCCTCGCCGACGCCCTGAACCTGTCCCTGGCCGACCGGATGCTGCTCCGCCGCCTGACCAAGGAGGCGGACGGCGGTGACCCGCTGGTCTGCGCGGCGGCCCCGACGCTCAGCCGCACGGCGCGCCCGACCGTACGGGCCGTCCTCGACCGCCTGGAACCGGCCCCCGCCGTGGTGGTCAACTGGATCGGCGACGTCCTCGCCCACACCGCCGGGTACGAGCGGCTGGTCGGCCCCATCGGGCTGCTCGACGACGAGCGGCCCAACCTGCTCCGGCACCTGTTCACCGACGAGCGGGCCCGCAGCGCCTACCGCGACTGGGACCGGGTGGCCGACGACCTCGTCGCCCGGCTCCGGCACGGCGTCCCCCTCCGGGACCCGCACCTCGCCGAGCTGGCCGAGGAGCTGACGGTGACGGCCGGGGCGGAGTTCGCCGACCGGTTCGCCGACCTCACCACGACACCGCGGCGGACCGGCTCCCAGCACCTCGAACACCCGCAGGCCGGCTCGCTGCGCCTGCTGCACGAGACGCTGGCGCTCTCCGACGAGGGCCAGCGCATCATCGTCCACCTGCCCGCGGACGACGCCACAGCCGCCGCCCTGGACCGCCTCAACGGCCGCCGCCCCGGCGCGCTGCGAGCGGTGGCGGAGACGGGCTGAGGCGCCCTGGCCTGCGGCGGGTGGTGGTGGAGACGGGGTAAGGCGTCCCGGCCCGCTGCGAGCGGTGGCGGAGACGGGCTGAGGCGCCCTGGCCTGCGGCGGGTGGTGGTGGAGACGGGGTAAGGCGTCCCGGCGCGCTGCGAGCGGTGGCGGAGACGGGCTGAGGCGCCCCGGCGCGGTGTGAGCGGTGGCAGCCCGGCCGACGCGCCTGGGCCTGCCACCGGCCGCTGGAGGATGCCCGGCCCCCGGTCAGTCGTCCAGCTCGTGCGCGTACGGCGGCTCGGCACCCGCGCGTGAGCACGTCACGGCCGCCGCCCGGGCCGCGAAGCCCAGCAGTTCCGTCCAGCCGTCGGGGCCCAGCGCGGCCAGTGCCCGGCCGCCGAGCGCGTCGCGCACCGCGAGCCCGTGCAGCAGGGCCGCGTTGACCGTGTCACCCGCGCCGATCGTGTCCACGACGTCCACCCGCTCGCCCGGCACCGCGTACGTGCCGCCGTCGGCGGTGAAGGCGGTCAGCCCGTCGCCGCCCCGGGTGATCACGACCGCCGCCGGGCCGGCCGCCAGCCACTCCTGGGGGGTGCCGCCGAGCCACCGGGCGTCCTCCTCGGACAGCTTCAGCAGCGTCACCGACGGCAGCCAGCTCTTGAACCGCGCCCGGTACGCGTCCGCGTCGGGGATCAGCCCGGCCCTGATGTTCGGGTCCAGCGCCGTGAACACGCCCTGCGCGGCCGCCGAGCGCATCAGCTCCTCGTACGCGCTCGCCCCCGGCTCCAGCACCAGCGAGCACGTGCCGAAGGAGACCGCGCGGGTGCCGGGCGGCAGCGCGGACGGCGCCGTGAACTTTCGGTCCGCCGTCCCGTCGACGTAGAAGGAGTACGCGGCCGAGCCGTCCTCCCCGACCGTGGCGACGGCGAGCGTCGTCGGCTCGGTGCCCCGCTGCACGGACGTCACGTCCACGCCGGTCTCCCGCAGCCGGTCCAGCAGCGCCTCCCCGAAGGCGTCGTACGACACCCGTGAGCAGAAGGTGGCGGGGGAGCCGAGGCGGCCCAGCGCCACCGCCGTGTTGTAGGGGCCGCCGCCGAGCGCCGGCTGCAGTGCCGCCAGGGCGCCTGCGCCCTGTGGTACCAGGTCGATCAGTGCCTCACCGGCTACGACGATCACGACGGGGTTCCTTTCTCGGACGGGTCGGGGCAGCCGCACGACGTGCGGTGGACGAAGGTGCAGGGCAGCCGCACGGTCCGGGCGGGCCGGTCCGGCTCGGCGAGACGCTCCAGGAGCACCTGCACGGCCCGGGCACCGATGTCCTTGCTGGGCTGTGCGATCGCGGTGAGCCGGGGCGCGAACAGGTCCGCCCAGGCGAAGTCGTCGAAGCTGCACAGCGCGACGTCGCCCGGCACGGACAGGCCCTGGTCGCGCAGCGCCCGCAGTGCCCCGATGGTCATGGCGTTGTTGCCGGTGACCAGCGCGGTGGGCGGCACGGCGAGGGACAGCAGGGCCGCGGTGGCCGCTGCGCCGCCGGCCGACTCCGAGTCGCCGTGCACGAGGAGCCGCTCGTCGTACGGCAGGCCCGCGAAGGCGAGGCCGCTGCGGTAGCCCATGATCCGCTCGCTCGTGGTGCTGAGCCCCGGCAGCCCCGCCACCAGCCCGATCCGCCGGTGGCCGAGCCCGGCGAGATGGGTGACCAGCCGGGACGTCGGTTCGGCGTTGTCGGAGCAGACCTGGTCGAAACGCGGACCGCCGTCCGCCCCCGGCGCGTCCACCAGCCGGTCCAGGAACACGGCCGGCACGGCGTGCCGCCCCAGGTACGCGAGCAGCTCCCGGGGATCGGCGGAGGGCGCGACGATCATGCCGTCCACCCGGCGCTCGTGCAGCAGCTGGACGACCTTGCGCTCGTGCCGGGGATCGTCGTGCGGATCGGCGATGAGCAGGCTGTAGCCGGCCTCCAGCGCGGCGGCCTCGACGCCCTGGAGGATCTCCGTGAAGTACGGGTTGCTGATCGCCGACACCGCCAGGCCGATGGACCGGGTACGGGACGTCACCAGGGAACGGGCCAGCGTGTTCGTGGTGTAGCCGAGCTCCTCCACGGCGTCCAGGACCGCCTGGCGGGTGTGCGGCAGCACCGGCCGGGTGCCGTTCAGCACGTGCGACACGGTCGCCACCGAGACACCGGCGCTCCGTGCGACGTCGGCCATGGTCGGCATGCCGCTTCCTCCTCCGCTGCGCGCCCAGGCGGGGAACGTATCGCATCCAGGGCAGGACGTAAACGCTTGCGCAAACGTTTACGTCCGACGGCGACACAGCACCCGTCCGGCACCGCCGCCAGATCCCCCTACTCCCAGTCCCAGCCGATCCCCAGGAACCCGGCCCGCACCCGCGGCTCCACCAGATGCACCGACCGGTGCCGCCCGCTCATCGCCAGCTCCTGGCAGCCGCTCCGGGGTGCCGCCGCCGAGGCCTGGGCGAACCGGTGGCAGCGCACCGGGAGGGCCGCCGCGTCGAAGCACACCTGGAGCGCGTACTGGCCGCCGGCGGAGTCGAAGCCGCGGACGTACTCGCGTGAGACGCCCGCCGTGCCGTCCTCGACGCCGTACCGGAAGAGGAACGTGTCCCCGGCCCGCAGCCGCGTGTCGAAGAGCAGTTCGGCCGCGAGCACCCCCGTGTCGCCGTGCCGGCGGACCCGTCCGACACGGCAGTTCTCCAGGGCGTGCACCGCCATGCGCTCCGGCACGGCTCCCCGGTCGCCGTGGTGGACGGCCACGAACCGGTCGACGCCGTCCCGGTGGGCGCGCACGATGTGGTGCGACTCCCGCCCGGCCAGCTCGCGCCGCGCCCCGACCCGGAGCCGCTCGTGGTGCGCGAGGGTGTGCAGGCCCCCGTCCGGCGGGCAGCCCAGCTCGGCCAGCAGCTGGTCCAGGACCCCGGAGGCCTCGACGAGGGAGCGGTAGGACCGGGACGCGGACCGCTGCCCCCCGGACAGACTGTCGCCGGACTCGGCGAGCAGCCGGATCAGCGACTCCTCGGGCAGCTCCAGGATCTCCTCCAGGGCGCGCACGGCCCGCAGCGACTCGGGCCGCTGCGGGCGCCTGGCCCCCTGCTGCCAGTAACTCAGGCTGGTGACACCGACCTTCACGCCGTGGCGGGACAGATGGTGCTGCACCCGCTGCAGCGGCAGCCCGCGGGCGGCGATGGCGGCCCGCAGGGCGACGTGGAAGGGGCCGCCTCGCAGGGCCGAGTCCAGTTCCGCGGTGACGACGTCCGCGTGCTGTGGGGCGTGCGGCATGCAGCGGCCTCTCTGTGAGTCGGCGACGGCTGGTCAGACCGTTCGCACGGGGTGCCCGGGCCGTCCGCCGGCGCAGGGGGGCTCTTCACATCCGTACGCCGTCGTTCAGGGTCCCGAGTTCCCCCGCATTGAAGCGTGTTGACCTGGTCCCGACAACACCTGATGCCGGACAGTGATG
The DNA here is from genome assembly GCF_040628815.1 of Streptomyces sp. NPDC006140. NCBI lineage: Bacteria > Bacillati > Actinomycetota > Actinomycetes > Kitasatosporales > Streptomycetaceae > Streptomyces > Streptomyces sp. NPDC006140. Next base: position 1,057,744 of record NZ_JBEXTS010000001.1, read on the forward strand.
TACTCCCGGCGGGGGCGCCCAGGACATGCGAACGCCCGGGGCGCGCGCCCCGGGCGTTCGCAGCCGACAGTGAGCTTCTACGAGCGCTCGCTCGAGCCCTTCTCGAGTGCGAGGCGCTTGGCCCGCACTATGTCGGGGTCGCGCGGGTCCAGGACGTCGCGCAGCGCGAACGCCTCGTCCGCGTACCGGCGGGCCCGGCCGGTCCGCCGGGTTTTCTCGATCCGCATCCGCTTCATCTGCGCAGCCCTCCGACCCGTGGCCCGCCCGCTCCGCACCCGGAGCGGCCGGTCCGCATCGACAACCTGTGTCTGCACCGACACGGTCTCCGTCCGCCGGACGTCGCCGTGTCCCCGTGGGAAGCCTGCATTCCCGCTCCCGGCCCGCCGTAACCCCGGCGCGGGACATGCCGTTGGAAACTGCCTGCCGCCGAGCCCTTGATCGCGCCCCGCGCTCCGGCCGGACTGTCGGTGCTCGCCAGTAGGGTGTGAGACATGGCCGACCCCTCCAGCTACCGCCCCAAGCCGGGTGAGATCCCCGACTCGCCGGGGGTCTACAGGTTCCGTGACGAGCACCGCCGGGTGATCTACGTCGGAAAGGCGAAAAGCCTGCGCCAGCGCCTGGCGAACTACTTCCAGGACCTGGCGGGCCTGCACCCGCGCACCCGCTCCATGGTCACCACGGCCGCGTCCGTGGAATGGACGGTGGTGTCCACGGAGGTCGAGGCGCTCCAGCTGGAGTACTCCTGGATCAAGGAGTACGACCCCCGGTTCAACGTCAAGTACCGCGACGACAAGAGCTACCCCTACCTCGCGGTGACGATGAACGAGGAGTACCCGCGCGTGCAGGTGATGCGCGGTCACAAGAAGAAGGGCGTGCGCTACTTCGGGCCGTACGCGCACGCGTGGGCGATCCGTGACACGGTCGACCTGCTCCTGCGCGTCTTCCCCGTGCGCACGTGCTCGGCGGGTGTCTTCAAGAACGCCGCCCGCACCGGCCGCCCCTGCCTCCTCGGCTACATCGGCAAGTGCTCGGCCCCCTGCGTCGACCGCGTCTCCGCCGAGGAGCACCGCGAACTGGCCGACGAGTTCTGCGACTTCATGACCGGCCGGACGAACACGTACATCCGCCGCCTGGAGAAGCAGATGGGCGAGGCGGCCGAGGAGATGGAGTACGAGCGGGCGGCCCGCCTGCGCGACGACATCGAGGCCCTGAAGAAGGCCATGGAGAAGAACGCGGTCGTGCTCGCCGACGCGACCGACGCCGACCTCATCGCGGTCGCCGAGGACGAGCTGGAGGCGGCCGTCCAGATCTTCCACGTGCGCGGCGGACGCGTCCGCGGCCAGCGCGGCTGGGTCACCGACAAGGTCGAGGAGATCACCACCGGCGCCCTGGTGGAGCACGCCCTGCAGCAGCTCTACGGCGAGGAGACCGGGGACGCCGTCCCCAAGGAGGTCCTCGTCCCCGCCCTGCCCGACCCCGTGGAGCCCGTCCAGGAGTGGCTCACCGGCCGGCGCGGCTCGAACGTCTCGCTGCGCATCCCGCAGCGCGGCGACAAGAAGGCCCTCATGGAGACCGTGCAGCGCAACGCCCAGCAGGCGCTCGTGCTGCACAAGACCAAGCGCGCCTCCGACCTCACCACCCGCTCGCGCGCCCTGGAGGAGATCGCCGACGCCCTCGACCTGGACAGCGCCCCGCTGCGCATCGAGTGCTACGACATCTCCCACCTCCAGGGCGACGACGTGGTGGCCTCCATGGTCGTCTTCGAGGACGGGCTCGCCCGCAAGAGCGAGTACCGCCGTTTCCAGATCAAGGGCTTCGCCGGACAGGACGACGTCCGCTCCATGCACGAGGTGATCACCCGCCGCTTCCGGCGCTACCTCGCCGAGAAGGAGAAGACCGGCGAGTGGACGGAGGACAAGGACGGCGGCGCCGAGGGCTCCCCGGGCGCCCTGACCGGCACGGAGACACCGGCCGGCCCCGACGTCATCACCGCCTCGGGCGCCCCGGTCGGCCCGGGCGGGCTCACCGAGGACGACGGCCGCCCCAAGAAGTTCGCCTACCCGCCCCAGCTCGTGGTCGTCGACGGCGGCGCCCCGCAGGTCGCGGCCGCCCGGCGGGCCCTGGACGAGCTGGGCATCGACGACATCGCCGTGTGTGGCCTGGCCAAGCGCCTGGAGGAGGTCTGGCTGCCCGGCGACGACGACCCGGTGATCCTGCCCCGCACCAGCGAGGGCCTGTACCTGCTCCAGCGGGTCCGTGACGAGGCCCACCGCTTCGCGATCACCTACCAGCGCACCAAGCGGTCCAAGCGCTTCCGCTCCAGCCCCCTGGACGACGTCCCCGGCCTCGGAGACACGCGCAAGCAGGCACTTCTCAAGCACTTCGGTTCGTTGAAGAAATTGCGATCCGCCACCATCGACCAGATCTGCGAGGTCCCGGGCATAGGCCGCAAGACCGCCGAGACGATCGCGGCGGCCCTCGCCCAGGCGGCCCCGGCCGCACCCGCCGTCAACACGGCGACTGGAGAGATCATGGAAGAGGAACCCGGCACCATGGGTTCCAGTGGGGAGCCCGTGACGATGGGCGCCCCGGACGAACGACGGGGGCAGGAGACATGAATGTGAACGAGCACGACGGGCAACACGAGCAAGCCGGAGACGGAGCACAGGTGAGTACGGGCACGCCCAACGACAAGGCCCCGGTCCCGGAGGCGGCCATCCCCGAGCTGGTGATCATCTCCGGCATGTCCGGGGCCGGCCGCTCGACGGCCGCGAAATGCCTGGAGGACCTCGGCTGGTTCGTCGTCGACAACCTGCCGCCCGCGCTGATCCCCACCATGGTGGAGCTCGGCGCCCGCTCCCAGGGCAACGTGGCCCGGATCGCCGTCGTCGTCGACGTCCGCGGCCGCCGCTTCTTCGACAACCTCCGCGAGTCCCTCGCCGACCTGGAGGCGAAGAACGTCACCCGGAGGATCGTCTTCCTGGAGTCTTCCGACGAGGCGCTGGTGCGCCGCTTCGAGTCGGTGCGCCGCCCGCACCCCCTCCAAGGGGACGGCCGCATCGTCGACGGCATCGACGCCGAGCGCGAGCTGCTGCGCGAGCTGCGCGGCGACGCCGACCTGGTGATCGACACCTCCAGCCTCAACGTGCACGAGCTGCGCGCCAAGATGGACGCCCAGTTCGCCGGCGAGGAGGAGCCGGAGCTGCGGGCCACGGTGATGTCGTTCGGCTACAAGTACGGCCTGCCGGTCGACGCCGACCTCGTCGTCGACTGCCGCTTCCTGCCGAACCCGCACTGGGTCCCGGAGCTGCGCCCCTACACGGGCCTCAACGAGGAGGTGTCGGGGTACGTCTTCAACCAGCCCGGCGCCAAGGAGTTCCTCGACCGCTACACCGAGCTGCTCCAGCTCGTCGCCACCGGCTACCGCCGCGAGGGCAAGCGCTACGTGACCATCGCCGTGGGCTGCACGGGCGGCAAGCACCGTTCGGTCGCCATGTCGGAGAAGCTCGCCGCCCGGCTCGCCGCCGAGGGCGTGGAGACGGTGGTCGTACACCGGGACATGGGACGCGAATGACACGACGTACTCCGCGGCTGAGCCGGCTGCGCCGGGTGATGCCCGAGGGCAACACCGGCGGAAAGGGCGGCCGGCCCGCCGAGGCCCGGGGCGCGAGGCCGCGCCGCCGCGGCACCCAGCCCAAGGTCGTCGCCCTCGGCGGCGGCATGGGCCTGTCCGCCTCGCTCGCCGCCCTGCGCCGGATCACCGGCGACCTCACCGCCGTCGTCACCGTGGCCGACGACGGCGGCTCCAGCGGCCGGCTGCGCGACGAGCTGGGCGTGCTGCCGCCCGGCGACCTGCGCAAGGCGCTGGCCGCGCTCTGCGGTGACGACGACTGGGGCCAGACCTGGGCCCGTGTCATCCAGCACCGCTTCCAGTCCAAGGGCGACCTGCACGAGCACGCGGTCGGCAACCTGCTGATCGTCGCCCTGTGGGAGCAGCTCGGCGACCACGTCCAGGCCCTCGACCTGGTCGGACGGCTGCTCGGCGCCCAGGGCCGCGTGCTGCCCATGTCCGCCGTCCCGCTGGAGCTCCAGGCCCTTGTCAAGGGCCACGACCCGGATCGCCCGGACGAGGTGGACACGGTCCGGGGCCAGGCCACGGTCGCCCTCACCCCGGGCGAGGTGCAGTCCGTGCACCTGGTGCCGGCCGACCCGCCGGCCGTGCCCGAGGCGGTCGAGGCCGTCCTGGACGCGGACTGGGTGGTGCTCGGCCCCGGCTCCTGGTTCTCCTCGGTCATCCCGCACCTGCTGGTGCCCGAGCTGCTGGACGCGCTCACGCAGACGAAGGCCCGCCGGGTACTCTCCCTGAACCTCGCCCCGCAGCCCGGAGAAACCGAGGGCTTCTCCCCGCAGCGTCATTTGGAGGTTTTGGGACGACACGCCCCTAAACTCGCCCTGGACGTGGTGCTGGCCGACGAGGCCGCCGTGCCCGACCGTGACTCCCTGACCGATGCCGCCAAGCGGTTCGGGGCCGCGGTCGAGCTGGCGCCGGTGGCCCGGCCCGACGGGACCCCGAGGCACGACCCGGAGCTGTTGGCCGCCGCGTACGACCGTATTTTTCGGATGCATGGAAGGATCGGCCCATGGCGATGACGGCAGCGGTGAAGGACGAGATCTCCCGGCTCCCCGTCACCCGGACCTGCTGCAGAAAGGCGGAGGTCTCCGCCATCCTGCGGTTCGCTGGCGGCCTCCACCTGGTGAGCGGTCGGATCGTGATCGAGGCGGAGCTGGACACCGCGATGGCGGCCCGCCGCCTCAAGCGGGACATCCTGGAGATCTTCGGCCACAGCTCCGAACTGATCGTGATGGCTCCGGGCGGGCTGCGAAGAGGCTCGCGCTACGTGGTGCGCGTCGTCGCGGGCGGCGACCAGCTGGCCCGCCAGACCGGCCTGGTCGACGGGCGGGGCCGCCCGATCCGCGGCCTGCCCCCGCAGGTGGTCTCGGGGGCCACCTGTGACGCCGAGGCCGCCTGGCGTGGCGCGTTCCTGGCGCACGGCTCGCTCACCGAGCCCGGCCGGTCCTCCTCCCTGGAGGTGACCTGCCCCGGCCCCGAGGCGGCGCTCGCCCTGGTCGGCGCCGCCCGCCGCCTGTCGATCGCCGCGAAGGCCCGCGAGGTGCGCGGGGTGGACCGGGTCGTCGTCCGCGACGGCGACGCGATCGGCGCCCTGCTCACCCGCCTCGGCGCCCACGAGTCGGTGCTGGCCTGGGAGGAGCGCCGGATGCGCCGCGAGGTGCGGGCCACGGCGAACCGGCTGGCCAACTTCGACGACGCGAACCTGCGCCGCTCGGCCCGCGCGGCCGTCGCCGCCGGCGCCCGGGTGCAGCGCGCCCTGGAGATCCTCGGCGACGACGTCCCCGAGCACCTCGCCGCGGCCGGCCGGCTGCGCATGGAGCACAAGCAGGCCTCCCTGGAGGAGCTGGGCGCGCTCGCCGACCCGCCGCTGACCAAGGACGCCGTCGCCGGCCGCATCCGCCGGCTGCTGGCCATGGCCGACAAGCGCGCCTCCGACCTCGGCATTCCGGGCACGGAGGCGAACCTCAGCGAGGAGCTGGCCGACAACCTCGTCGGCTGACGACAGGTCGTCAAGGAGCCGGTGCCGGAGCCCACTTGGGTGACCGGCACCGGCTTTCGCGTGTCGCTGAGGCGCCCTTGACTCGATCATGGACTGTCATGAGCCTGGCATCTGTTCGCTGCTGTGGCGAACCCACGCTAGGGGGGTTCATGAGACGAAGAGCGAGATCGATCCTCGCTGTCGGCGCGCTCCTGATCGGCGGAGCGAGCATCGCGCCCATCGCCCAGGCACAACCGGAACGCACACCCCCGTCCGACCCGGACGAAGTCAAGGTCTTCCGCGCCGACGTCACCCACGAGCAGGTGCCCCTGCTGCTCGCGGCCGGCCAGGACGGCCACGAACTCAGCGAGCAGGTGCCCGAGAAGGGCACGGCCACCATCGAGGTCATCCTGACCGACCAGCAGGCGAAGAAGCTGGCGAAGCAGGGCGTCGACCTCACCGAGCACGACCTCTCCACCAAGGCGGAAGCCCGCGTCGAGGCCGCCTCCGAGGGCGTGTTCCGCCCGTACAGCGGCAAGGGCGGCATCAAGGAGGAGATCCTCAGGACCGCGCAGGAGAACCCCGGCCTCACCAAGGTCGTCTCCATCGGCAAGACGGTCAGGGGCCAGGACATCCTCGCGCTGAAGCTCACCAAGGGCGCCAAGAAGACGAAGGACGGCTCCAAGCCCTCGGTCCTCTACCTGTCCAACCAGCACGCCCGAGAGTGGATCACGCCGGAGATGACCCGGCGCCTGATGCACCACTACCTGGACAACTACAAGAAGGACCGGCGCGTCAAGAAGATCGTCGACTCCACCGAACTGTGGTTCGTCATCTCGGCCAACCCCGACGGCTACGACCACACCTTCGCCGACGACGCCAACCGCCTGTGGCGCAAGAACCTGCGGGACGTCAACGGCGACGGCGTCATCGGCACCGGCGACGGCGTCGACCTCAACCGCAACTTCGCCTACAAGTGGGGCTACGACAACGAGGGCTCGTCCCCCAACCCCACCAGCGAGACTTACCGCGGCGCCGGACCCAACTCCGAGCCGGAGACCAAGGCGCTGGACGCCTTCCAGAAGCGGATCGGCTTCACGTACGGCATCAACTACCACTCCGCCGCCGAACTCATCCTCTACGGGGTCGGCTGGCAGGTGGCCACGTCCACCCCCGACGACGTGGTGTACGAGGCGCTCGCCGGTACGCCCGAGAACCCCGCGATCCCCGGTTACCACCCGCAGGTCTCCTCCGAGCTGTACACCACCAACGGCGAGGCCGACGGCCACGCGGCGAACGTCAACGGCCTGGCGATGTTCACCCCGGAGATGTCGACCTGTCAGACGGCCTCCAACGCCGACCCGAACGACGAGTGGAAGGCGTCCGACTGCCGGTCGATCTTCACCTTCCCCGACGACGAGAAGCTGATCCAGCAGGAGTTCGCCAAGAACGTCCCGTTCGCGCTCTCCGTCGCCGAGTCCGCCGCCCACCCCGACCGGCCGTCCTCGTCGGTCGGCCTGAGCGCCGCCGACTTCACCCCGGCCGGGTTCCCGGTGTCGTACTCGCGCGGCGCCGACCAGGAGGTCTCCGTCGTCGCACGGAAGTCGCTGCGCGACAAGGAGCTGAAGTACCGCGTCAACGGCGGCCGCACCGAGGACATGGCGCTCAAGCCCTGGAAGGGCGGCGAGACCTACGGCGGTGAGGACAACCTCTACTTCGACGAGTACCGGGCGAAGGTCAAGGACGGCGACCCGGGCGACAAGGTCGAGGTGTGGTTCACCGCGGAGACGCGGAACGGCAAGAAGGTCTCCAGCGAGCGCTTCACCTACACCGTCGCCGAACGGCCCCGCGCGGACACCCTCGTCGTCGCCGAGGAGGGCGCGACCGCCACGCAGGCGCAGAAGTACGTCGACGCGCTCAAGGCCAACGGCCGCCGGGCGGCCGTCTGGGACGTCGCCGAACGGGGCGCGCCGGACGCGCTCGGCGTGCTGAGTCACTTCGACACGGTCGTCCACTACACCGGCGCGGGCGTCCCCGGCAAGGCCACCCAGCTGCAGCTGCGCGCCTTCCTCAACGAGGGCGGCCGGCTGATCGAGGCCGGCGAGCAGGCCGGCGGCAGCGTCGACCTCGGCGGCGGCACCCTGTCCGACGACTTCAGCCAGTACTACCTGGGCGCCTACAGCCGGACCTCGGCGGCCGGAGCCACCGGCTTCACCGGCTCCGGCGAGCTGGGCGGCTTCACGGGACCGCTCGCCGCGGCGCCCGGCAACCCGCTGGACAAGGCCGGCCGGTACGGCGTCACCTCCGACGAACTGCCCGCCGAGAAGTTCCCGCAGTTCGCGAGCGAGGGCGCCGGACAGTTCGCCGGGGCGGTCAACCCCTTCGGCCCCTACGCGGGCTCCTCGATGGCCGCCGCCGTCCACACCGACGACGCCTACAAGCGCCTCACCCGCACCGTGGACCTCACCGGCGTCACGGCGGCCGACCGGCCCACCCTGCGCAGCCGGCTGATGTGGGACACCGAGCCCGGCTACGACAACGTCCTGGTCGAGGCCCACACCGCGGGCGGCGACGACTGGACGACCCTGCCCGAGGCGGGCGGCGCCACCAGGACCACGGTGCCGACGGACTGCGAGGGCGGCTTCTACGTCCGCGAGCACCCCTGGCTGAAGCACTACCTGACCCAGTCGGACGACGGCTGCACCGCCACCGGCAGCACCGGATCGTGGCACAGCCTCACCGGCACCTCCAGCGGCTGGCAGCAGGTGGAGTTCGACCTGAGCGCCTACGCCGGCCGGACCGTCGAGATCTCGATCAGCTACGTCACCGACCCGGGCACCGGCGGCTACGGCGTCCTGGCCGACGAGGCCTCGCTCGTCGTCGGCGGCACGGCGAAGGAGACCGAGGGCTTCGAGAGCTCGCTCGGCGTCTGGAAGGTCGCCGGGCCGCCCGCGGGCAGCCCGGCCGTCACCAAGGACTGGACCCGCACCGGGGCCCTCGTCCAGACGTACGGCGCGGTCACCACGGACGACACCGTGCTGCTGGGCTTCGGCCTGGAGCACGTCGCCACGCCCGGCGACCGGGCGGCCCTGATGAAGAAGGCACTCGCGTCCCTGGACGTGTGACCTGCCCCGGAGGGGGAACTCCCGGGTCAACAGGCACCACTCCGTGTAGCGAAATCGAGTGATCTCGCTCTCCGGAGGCGGGCGGTCCGTACCCCTACTGGCCGGTACGGACCGCCCTGCCGTGTATGGGGCATCTGGATGTCACCACCGGGGCCTCAGGGAGGTAGGGTCGGAGGCGGTCGGGGACATCCCAAACAGAGCTCGCCGGCTCTTCATGGCCGGCGTACCAACGAGGAGATCGGTTCGTGACGATCCGCGTAGGCATCAACGGCTTCGGCCGCATCGGTCGTAACTACTTCCGCGCGCTGCTGGAGCAGGGTGCAGACATCGAGATCGTGGCTGTCAACGACCTGGGTGACACCGCGACCACCGCTCACCTGCTGAAGTACGACACGATTCTGGGCCGCCTCAAGCAGGAGGTCTCCCACACCGCCGACACGATCACCGTCGACGGCAAGACCATCAAGGTCCTCTCCGAGCGCAACCCCGCCGACATCCCGTGGGGCGAGCTGGGCGTCGACATCGTCATCGAGTCGACCGGCATCTTCACCAAGAAGGAAGACGCCGCGAAGCACCTGGCGGGCGGCGCCAAGAAGGTCCTCATCTCGGCTCCGGCCAAGGACGAGGACATCACCATCGTGATGGGCGTCAACCAGGACAAGTACGACGCGGCGAACCACCACGTCATCTCCAACGCCTCCTGCACCACCAACTGCGTGGCGCCGATGGCCAAGGTCCTCGACGAGAACTTCGGCATCGTCAAGGGCCTGATGACGACGGTGCACGCGTACACGAACGACCAGCGCATCCTGGACTTCCCGCACAAGGACCTGCGCCGCGCCCGTGCCGCCGCCGAGAACATCATCCCGACCACGACCGGTGCCGCCAAGGCCACCGCTCTGGTCCTGCCGCAGCTCAAGGGCAAGCTGGACGGCATCGCGATGCGCGTCCCGGTCCCGACCGGCTCGGTCACCGACCTGGTCGTCGAGCTCGGCCGCGAGGTCACCAAGGAAGAGGTCAACGCCGCCTTCCAGAAGGCCGCCGAGGGCGAGCTCAAGGGCCTCCTCGAGTACACCGAGGACCCGATCGTCTCCTCCGACATCGTCAACGCCCCGGCGTCCTGCACCTTCGACTCCTCCCTGACCATGGTCCAGGAGGGCAAGAACGTGAAGGTCATCGGCTGGTACGACAACGAGTGGGGCTACTCCAACCGCCTCGTCGACCTCACGGTCTTCGTCGGCGACCAGCTCTGATATCCAGAGCAGGCACCTCGATGTGAGAGCAGGGCTCGGGCGGCGCAGGGACGCGCCGCCCGAGCCCTGACTCACGTCCTGATCATGTTGGATCACGAGCGCTTCCGAGCGATCACGAGCCCTCCCCAGGAGTCCCCTTCATGAAGACGATCGACGAACTTCTCTCCGAAGGCGTCGCCGGCAAGCGGGTCTTCGTCCGCGCCGACCTGAACGTGCCGCTGGACGGCACCACCATCACCGACGACGGCCGCATCCGCGCTGTGCTGCCCACCGTCAAGGCGCTGGCCGAGGCGGGCGCCCGCGTGGTCGTCGCCTCCCACCTGGGCCGCCCCAAGGGCGCCCCGGACCCGGTCTTCTCCCTCGCTCCCGCCGCCGCGCGCCTCGGTGAGCTGCTCGGCGCCGACGTGGCGTTCGCGACCGACACGGTCGGCGAATCCGCCCAGGCCACCGTCGCCGGCCTCACCGACGGCCGGGTCGCCGTCGTCGAGAACCTCCGCTTCAACGCCGGCGAGACCAGCAAGGACGACGCCGAGCGCGGCGCCTTCGCCGACCGGCTCGCCGCCCTCGCGGACGTCTACGTCGGCGACGGCTTCGGCGCCGTGCACCGCAAGCACGCGTCCGTGTACGACCTCCCAGCGAGGCTGCCGCACTACGCCGGCTACCTGATCGCCAACGAGGTCGGCGTTCTCAAGAAGCTCACCGACGACGTCAAGCGGCCCTACGTCGTCGCGCTCGGCGGCGCCAAGGTCTCCGACAAGCTCGCCGTCATCGACCAGCTGCTCGGCAAGGCCGACCGCATCCTCATCGGCGGCGGCATGGCCTACACCTTCCTCAAGGCCAAGGGCTACGAGATCGGCAAGTCCCTCCTTCAGGAGGACCAGATCCCGGCCGTCCAGGAGTACATCGAGCGGGCCGGGAAGACCGGTGTCGAACTGGTCCTGCCCGTCGACACCCTGGTCGCGGCCGACTTCCCGGACCTGAAGACCAAGGCCCCGGCCAACCCCACCACCGTCGCCGCGGACGCCATCCCGGCCGACCAGGAGGGCCTCGACATCGGGCCCGAGACCCGCAAGCTGTACGCGTCCAAGCTCGCCGACGCCGCCACCGTCTTCTGGAACGGTCCCATGGGCGTCTTCGAGCACCCCGACTACGCCGAGGGCACCAAGGCGGTCGCCCAGGCACTCATCGACTCCCCGGGCTTCACCGTGGTCGGCGGCGGCGACTCCGCCGCCGCCGTGCGCACCCTGGGCTTCGACGAGACGGCATTCGGCCACATCTCGACCGGTGGCGGCGCCTCCCTCGAATACCTCGAGGGCAAGACGCTCCCCGGCCTCGCCGCACTGGAGGACTGACCTACATGAGCACGCGCACGCCGCTGATGGCGGGCAACTGGAAGATGAACCTCAACCACCTCGAGGCCATCGCCCACGTCCAGAAGCTCGCCTTCGCCCTGGCCGACAAGGACTACGAGGCCGTCGAGGTCGCCGTCCTGCCGCCCTTCACCGACCTGCGCTCCGTGCAGACCCTGGTCGACGGCGACAAGCTCAAGATCAAGTACGGCGCCCAGGACATCTCGGCGCACGACGGCGGTGCCTTCACGGGTGAGATCTCCGGCCCGATGCTGGCCAAGCTGAAGTGCACCTACGTCGCCATCGGCCACAGCGAGCGCCGCCAGTACCACGGCGAGACCGACGAGCTGGTGAACGCCAAGGTCAAGGCCGCCTACAAGCACGGTCTGACCCCCATCCTGTGCGTCGGCGAGGAGCTGGAGGTCCGCGAGGCGGGCAACCACGTCGCCCACACCCTCGCCCAGGTCGAGGGCGGCCTGAAGGACCTCGCCGCCGAGCAGGCCGAGACCATCGTGATCGCCTACGAGCCCGTCTGGGCCATCGGCACCGGCAAGGTCTGCGGCGCCGAGGACGCCCAGGAGGTCTGCGCGGCGATCCGCGGCAAGCTCGCCGAGCTGTACACCCAGGACGTCGCCGACAAGATCCGCATCCAGTACGGCGGCTCGGTGAAGTCGGGCAACGTCGCCGAGATCATGGCCCAGGCCGACATCGACGGCGCCCTGGTCGGCGGCGCTTCCCTGGACGCCGACGAGTTCGTCAAGATCGTGCGCTTCCGCGACCAGTGAGTAGGCCGTAGCGGCGATCCGTCGTACCCTTGCGGGGTCCAGCGCTGTGCTGGGCCCCGCGTCGTCCATCCGCATCCGAGGAAGTTGGTCCAGCCGTGGTTCTGGGGTTCTCCATCGCCCTGATCGTCTTCAGCCTGCTGCTGATGCTGCTGGTGCTGATGCACAAGGGGAAGGGCGGCGGCCTCTCCGACATGTTCGGTGGCGGCATGCAGTCCTCCGTCGGCGGCTCCTCGGTCGCCGAGCGCAACCTCGACCGGATCACCGTCGTGGTCGGTCTGTTGTGGTTCGCGTGCATTGTCGTGCTCGGCATCCTGATGAAGGTGAACAACTGACCGAGCCGCAATCCGCACGGAACTCGCACGTAGGGCCCCATGTTCGGTACGCGCAGCTGAGCGCGGCCTATCATGGGGCTTGCGTCTAGGTGTGAGGGTTGTAACTCCAATCACTGGACGCGCGTTGGGCCTTACGTAGACTGAGGCGCTCGCGGCGAAGCGGAACGCCGACTCGCTTCGCGGCACCATCACGCAGGGAGTTACGACCGTGGCAAGTGGCAACGCGATCCGGGGAAGCCGGGTCGGGGCGGGGCCGATGGGCGAGGCCGAGCGCGGCGAGTCCGCGCCCCGGCTGCGCGTCTCCTTCTGGTGCTCCAACGGACACGAGACCCAGCCGAGCTTCGCCAGCGACGCGCAGGTGCCCGACACATGGGACTGTCCCCGCTGCGGCTTTCCGGCCGGCCAGGACCGGGACAACCCCCCGGACCCGCCGCGCACCGAGCCCTACAAGACGCACCTGGCGTATGTGCGGGAACGGCGCAGCGACGCGGACGGCGAGGCGATCCTCGCCGAGGCGCTCGCCAAACTGCGGGGCGAGATCTAGGAGTTGAGACCGGCCGGGCACCAGCGGGTGCCCGGCCGGAGCTGCTTTCCCGGTCCGCCGGCGACCGATTGTCAGTGGTGCCCTCTACGGTTTGTGCATCGGGCGAACCGTGAGGGGGAGCAGTGACGACGGTCGACGTGGAGAGCGTGCGCGCGCCCGCGTGGCGCGGGAGCTTCGGGCGGCTGTGGAGCGCCGCCGTGCTGTCCAGCTTCGGCGACGCGCTGCGCACGGCCGCGCTGCCCCTTCTGGCCGTCACGCTCACCGACGAGCCGCTGCTCATCGCCTCCGTCACGGCCTGCGGCTATCTGCCCTGGATCGTCTTCGGCCTGCTCGGCGGGGCCGTCGCCGACCGCGTGGACCAGCGGCGCGCCATGTGGCTGGTGGACGCGTCACGCGGGCTGCTGGTCGCCGCCTTCGCGGTGGCCGTCGCCCTCGGCCACGCCTCGATCGGCCTGCTCATCGTGCTGGCCTTCGCCCTCACCACCCTGCAGACCCTCTTCGACAACGCGGCCACGGCGCTGCTGCCCGCCCTGGTCGACCGGGACGCGCTCGGCAGTGCCAACGCCCGGCTGATGACCGGCCAGCGCATCGCGGGCGGCCTGCTGGGCGGGCCCCTCGTGCCGCTGCTGCTCGCGGCCGGGGCGGCCGTGCCGTTCGCGGCCGACGCCGTGACCTTCCTGGTGGCCGCCGCGCTGATCGCCTCGCTGCCGGCCGCCGCGCCCGACCGGAAGCCGAGACCGGCGGGTAGCACACTGCGCCGGGAGATCGCCGAAGGGCTGCGCGCGCTGGCCCGGGACAAGGCCCTGCGCGGTCTGTGCGCCGCCACTGCCCTGTGCAACATCGGCATGGGCGCCCTCGTCGCCACCCTCGTGGTCCTGGTGACCGGGTGGCTCGACGCCGGCAACGCGGGATACGCGGCGGCCATGACCGCGTACACGGCAGGCAGCCTGGCCGGGGGAGCCGTCGGCGGCCGGCTCGTCGCCCGCTTCGGACGGATGCGCATGGTGCTCGTCGCCGGGACCGCGCAGACCGCCGCGCTCCTCGTCATGGGCTCGGTGCGCAGCATGGTCGCGCTGGTGGCGGCCCTGGCCGTCTTCGGGTTCATGGGAATGGTGTGGAACGTCAACACCACCACGCTGATGCAGCAGCGCAGCCCCGCCGAGCTGCTGGGCCGCGTGAGTTCCGCCTACCGGACGCTCGCGATCGCGGGAGCGCCCCTCGGCGCGCTGCTCGGCGGAGCCGCCGCCACGGCCTGGGGCGAGAACACCCCGGCCCTGCTCGCCGCCGCCTTCTTCGTCCTGGCCGTCACCGCGCTGATACCGGGGCGCCGTCCGGACGTACCTGTTGTTGCGCCGCAGGACGGTGCGACGACAGGCCACGGCAACCGCTGATCAACTAGGTTGGGACCGGCAGCGGGGCGGTTACGCAGCAGCACAGGCAGGACAGGAAAGAGGCTGAAGTCCGAGATGAACGCAGACGGCCGTACCAGGCTCAACCAGACGCCCGAGTGGACGGCACTGGCCAAGCACCGCGAGGAGCTGGGCGATGTCCGGCTGCGCGAGCTGTTCGCCGCCGAGGCCGGCCGCGGCACCGCGTACACCCTCCGGGTCGGCGACCTGTACGTCGACTACTCCAAGCACCTCGTCACCGACGACACGCTCCGGCTGCTGCGCGAACTGGCCTCCGCCACCGACGTGTTCGGGCTGCGGGACGCCATGTTCCGCGGCGAGAAGATCAACACCACCGAGCACCGGGCCGTGCTGCACACCGCGCTGCGCGCGCCGAGGGACGCGGTCGTCGAGGTCGACGGTGAGAACGTGGTGCCCGGTGTGCACGCGGTGCTCGACAAGATGGCCGACTTCGCGGACCGGGTGCGCTCGGGCGAGTGGACCGGCCACACCGGCAAGCGGATCCGGAACATCGTCAACGTCGGCATCGGCGGCTCCGACCTCGGGCCCGCGATGGCCTACGAGGTGCTGCGCGCCTTCACCGACCGCTCCCTGACCCTGCGTTTCGTGTCGAACGTGGACGGCGCCGACCTGCACGAGGCGATCCGCGACCTCGACCCCGCCGAGACGCTGTTCATCATCGCCTCCAAGACCTTCACCACCATCGAGACGGTCACCAACGCCACCTCCGCGCGCTCCTGGCTGCTGGCCGCGCTCGGTGACGAGGCCGCCGTCGCCCAGCACTTCGTCGCCCTGTCGACGAACGCCGAGAAGGTCGCCGAGTTCGGCATCGACACGGCCAACATGTTCGAGTTCTGGGACTGGGTCGGCGGCCGCTACTCCTACGACTCCGCGATCGGCCTGTCCCTGATGATCGCGATCGGCCCGGACCGCTTCCGGGAGATGCTCGACGGTTTCCGCATCGTCGACGAGCACTTCCGGACCGCGCCCGCCGAGTCCAACGTGCCGCTGCTGCTGGGCCTGCTGGGCATCTGGTACGGCAACTTCCACGACGCCCAGTCGCACGCGGTGCTGCCGTACAGCCACTACCTGTCCAAGTTCACCGCCTACCTCCAGCAGCTCGACATGGAGTCCAACGGCAAGTACGTCGGCCGGGACGGGCGCGAGGTGGAGTGGCAGACCGGGCCGGTGGTGTGGGGCACGCCGGGCACCAACGGGCAGCACGCCTACTACCAGCTCATCCACCAGGGAACGAAGCTGATCCCGGCGGACTTCATCGGGTTCGCCCGGCCGGTCGCCGAGTTGAGCGACGAGCTGAAGGCGCAGCACGACCTGCTGATGGCCAACTTCTTCGCCCAGACGCAGGCGCTCGCCTTCGGCAAGACGCCGGACGAGGTGCGGGCCGAGGGCGTGCCGGAGGAGCTGGTGCCGCACAAGACGTTCCGGGGCAACCACCCGACGACGACGATCCTGGCGCCCGAGCTGACGCCGTCCGTCCTCGGTCAGCTGGTCGCGCTCTACGAGCACAAGGTGTTCGTGCAGGGCGCGGTGTGGAACATCGACTCCTTCGACCAGTGGGGCGTGGAGCTGGGCAAGGTCCTCGCCAAGCGCGTCGAGCCCGCGCTGACGGAGGGCGCGGAGGTCGAGGGCCTGGACGCTTCCACGAAGGCGTTGGTCGCGACGTACCGGGAGCTGCGCGGGCGTCAGTGACGAGCCGCGGGGTGGGAGACCGCCGGACGGTTGAGGCCGCTGGTCAAGAGGCCGCCGGGCGGGAGGCTGCCGGGCGGGAGGCGCCGCGTTCGTTTCCCGCCCGTCAGGCCACCGCGCTCAGCGTGTCCGCCAGCCGTCGGCGTGCCGCCCGGGCGGCGGGTACGGCGGCCAGGGCCGCCGCGCAGAGGACCGCCGCCGCCCCGAGCAGCAGCATGAGCGGGGCGGACGGGCCCTGGGCGATGCCGGCGCCGATGCCGCTGGAGCTGCCCTGGGCGTCGATCAGCCAGTAGGCCAGCGGAAGGCCCAGGGCGGTGGCGGCGAGCACGGCCGCGAGAGCGGTGAGGCCGGTGGCCGTGACGGTGATCGCCGTGATCTGCCGGGGCGACAGGCCGATGGCCTTCAGCGCGAGCAGGTCCCGTTCGCTCTCGCGGACGGTGCCGCCGATCGCGGTCAGCAGCTCGATGAGCCCGATCAGCGCCAGGACGGCGATCAGTCCGGCGACCACCGCGCGCAGCGGGGAGAGCCCGTCGGCGGGGTTGGTCACGGTGTGCACGTCCAGGTGGCCGCGTCCGGCCGTGGCGAGCCGGTCGGCGACCTCCCGGGGGTCGGCACCGGGGTCGAGGCGCAGTTCGTAGAGGGTGGGGCGGAGCCCGGGGTCGTTGGCGCGGAGGGTGTCGAGGGATGTGGAGATGACCCGGCCGGCGTTCTCCGGTTCGATGCTGCGGCCCACGATGTGCAGGATCTGTGGCTGGTCGCCGACGGTCATCCGCACCCAGTCGCCGACGCGCACGTCCAGCAGGTCGAGCAGCCCCTGCCCGGCCACGGCCTCGTCGGCGCCGCGGGCGGGGCGGCCCTCGGCGAGGGTGTACGGGTAGGGCTCCTGGTGGGTGCCGAGGCCGCGCAGGGCGATGGTCGCGGTCTGGCCGGGGACCAGGGCGGCCGTTTCGACGCCCGGGTAGGCGTCGGCCACCTGCGGGTCGCGTTCCAGCAGGGTGCGGGCCTGCCGGTCGGTGAGGCCGGTGTCGGCGCGGACGCTGAGCGTGGTGGGCAGCCCGATCCGCTCGGGCCTGCTGTGGAAGCGGTCGAGGGTGGTCCAGGCGCTCATCGCCACGACGATCAGCAGCAGCGGCAGCGTGAGCCGGGCGACCGTGGCCAGGGAGCGGGGACGGCGGGTGAACGCCTTGTGCCAGCCCAGCACCAGCGCGGGCGGGATCCGCATGCCGAGCGCCCGGCGGGCCACGCCGGACAGCCGCCCGCCCGGGGTCGCGGCGGGCCTCGGAACCGGAACCGGCGGCACGCGCCCGGCCCGCCAGGCGGCCAGCCCGGTGGTCGCGCCGATGAACAGCACCGCGCCCACCGGGATCACGAGCAGCGCCACGGTGTGCCCGGGCAGCCCCTGCCACACCCCGACCGCGTCCCCGAGCCGCCCCGGGATCCGGCTGCCGAGGGCCTCGGCGAGCGCGGCGGCGGCCACGGCGCCCAGCAGGGCGTAGGCGAGGTGCTGGAGCAGGAAGACGCGGACCACCTGGCCGGGGGTGAAGCCGATCGCCTTCAGTACGGAGAGGTCGCGCAGGTGGCCCCGGATGCGGGTGCCGATCGCGCCGTGCACGGCGAGCCCCGCGGCGACCAGCGCGCCCAGCCCGAACAGGCCGAGCACCTGCCCGAGCAGCCGGTTGTCGCCCTGTGCCTCGGCCCGGGCCTGCTGCCACGTCGACACCTCGCCGATCGCCCCGGCACCCAGCACCGTCACGGCCCGCTGGACGACGTAGGAGGTGTCGCCCGGGTCCGTCAGCCGCAGCCCGATCACCTGGCCGCCGGGGTCCGGCACGGCCGAGGGCAGCGCCCACACCAGTCCTGGCTGCTCACCGGGCCGGTAGCGCGGCTCGGCGCTGTCGGCGAGGCCGACGACGGTCAGCGTTCGGGCGGTGCCGGGCACGGTGAGGGTGTCGCCGGGTTCGGCGAGCAGGGCGCGGGCGAGGCGGCTCTCCAGGACCACGCCGTTCGGGGTCGCGGGGTCCAGCCAGTGGCCGGAGACGATCGGCGGGCGGCCGACGGAGGGGCGTTCCGGGGTGCCGCGCAGTTCGACGGAGGCGCGGCTGCCGCGTGCGGAGACGGTGGTGGCGGCGGTGGGGTAGGGGCCGGCGACGGCGTCGACGCCGTCCAGCTCCGCCAGCCTGCCGGTGTCGGCGGTCGTGTCGGTGTGCAGCCACACGTGGGCGCCGTGCGACTGCGTGAAGACGCGCTGCCAGGGGTTGGTCGCGTACCCGAACAGGGCCGTGGCCAGCAGCAGGGAGGCGACGATGCCCGCGGTGGCGAGGACGAGGAACAGCGCCTCGCCGCGGTGCGTGCGCAGATCGGAGTGGGCCCAGCGCAGGGTGGCTCGCATACGGGTCAGCCCCTCCGGGGATCGTCGTACACGTCGTACACGCGCATGTCAGTCCTTCAGCTCCAGTACGCCCGATATGCCGGCGCGGCGCGGCGGGGTGCCGCCGTCGAGGGTCGCGTCGTCGGCGATGCGGCCGTCGAAGAAGCTGATCACCCGGTCCGCGGCGCTCGCCAGCCGGGCGTCGTGCGTGACCAGCAGGATCGTCTGGCCGCGCTGGTGGAAGCGGGACAGCAGCCGCATCACCTCGCGGGTGCCCTTGCTGTCGAGGCTGCCCGCGGGCTCGTCGGCCAGCAGCAGCGGCGGATGGTTGACCAGCGCCCGGGCGAGGGCCACGCGCTGCTGCTCGCCGCCGGACAGCTCGCCCGGCATGCTCCGCTCCTTGCCGGTCAGGCCCAGCTCGGCCAGGAGCTGCTCCCGCTCGGCCCGGGCCTGCTTCGGCGGGACCCCGGCGAGCAGGGCGGGCAGCTCCACGTTGTCCGCGACGGACAGGTTGGACACGAGGTTGAAGAACTGGAAGACGATCCCGATGCGCTTGCGGCGCTCCACCGCCCAGCGGGCCTCGCTGTAGGCGTCGGTGCACTCGCCGTCGAGCCAGATGCTGCCCGCGTCCGGCCGCTGGAGCCCGCCGAGCAGGTGCAGCAGCGTCGACTTGCCGGCGCCGGACGGGCCGGTGATCGCCACGAACTCGCCCTGCCGGACGCACAGGTCGACCCCGCGCACGGCATGGGCGGGCGCGCCCTCGCCGTGGTGGGTCTTCACCAGCCCCTCGGCGCGCAGCACAGGAGCGGGACGGTCGTCGCTCACTCCAGCTCCTCCAGCTCTTCCTGGCACCGCTCCAGCCAGTCGAGGTCGGCCTGCAGGTGCAGCATCGCGCCCTCGATCAGCAGATGGGCGATGCGGTTGTCGCGGTCTTCGGCGGCGGCCAGCTTCGACAGCTGCCGCATCGTGTTCAGGTACTGGCGCCGCTGGTGGTTGATCAGGGAGATCTGGTCGGCGAGGCCGGTCTGCGGGGCGAGCGCCAGCTTCATGAAGAACTCGTCCCGAACCCGCGGCTCGTCCTCGGGCTCCTCGAACCAGGCGCGCAGCGCCTCCCGCCCGGCGTCGGTGAGGTGGTAGACCTTCTTGTTGGGCCGGCTGGACTGCGCCACGTCCTCGCCCTCGATCAGTCCCGACTTCTCGAGGCGGCCGAGGGTCACATAGATCTGGCCGACGTTCGGCTGAGGGTACGCGGAGCCCAGCAGTTGCTCAAGGTCCTGCTTGAGCTCGTAGCCGTGGGCGGGTCCGCGGGCGAGGAGTGCCAGGAGGGGCAGGCGCACGCGTGCAGTCCTCCTGTCCGGTCCAATGTGCTCCAGGCCCTAGTATCGCCCATACCTAACAGGTATACATGGCCTCTGTTCCGGGCAAGGGTGCCCGTCGCCGGTGTATAGGGAGGAACCTATGCGGTGGATCCATGCCGCCGGTAGGGGCCTCCTCGTTCTCGTCGTGGTCCTGACCGGTTACATCGCCGCCGGAGCGCAGGCCGGGGAGCCGTCGGAGGGCGGTCGCGGGCCGCTCACCCTGGCCACCGCCGGGGACCTCACCGGCTATCTCGGCCCCCTGCTGGAGGGCTGGAACCGCACCCACCCCGGCGAGAAGGTCACGCTGGTCGAACTGCCCGACTCGGCCGACGAGACCCGGGCGCAGATGGCCACCGATCTGCGCGACGGTGACCGCAGCCGGTTCGACGTGCTCAACATCGACGTCAACTGGACCTCGGAGTTCGCCGCCGCGGGCTGGATCCGGCCCCTGCCGCGCGACCGCTTCCCGCTGAAGACCTTCCTCCCGCCGGTCGTGGACACGGCGACCTACGACGGACAGCTCTACGCCGTCCCGTACGTCACCAACGCCGGACTGCTCCTGTACCGCAAGGACGTCCTGGAGGAGGAGGGCGTCGAGCCGCCGCGCACCTGGGCGGAGCTGGAGCGGTACGCGAAGACCATCGCCCCGAAGCACGGCCTCGACGGGTACGCCGGGCAGTTCCTGCCCTACGAGGGCCTCACCGTCAACGCGGCCGAGGCCGTCTACTCGGCGGGCGGCTCGATCCTCGGCGACGAGGGCGAGCGCGTCACGGTCGACTCGGCGGCGGCCCGCGAGGGCATCGGCTTCCTGGCGCGCGGGGTGCGCGAGGGCTGGATCCCGAGAGAGGCGCTGACGTACAAGGAGGAGGAGTCCAAGCAGGCCTTCCAGGACGGCCGGCTGCTCTTCCTGCGGAACTGGCCGTACGCCTACGTCGGCGCCTCCGCCCCGGGCTCCCGGCTCGCCGGGAAGGTCGGCGCCGTACCCCTGCCCGGACCCGACGGGCCGGGGACGAGCGTCCTGGGCGGCTCCAACCTGGCCGTCAGCACGCACGCCCGGCACCCCGACTCCGCCGCGCGCCTGATCGCGTACCTCACCGGTGAGCCCGTCCAGCGCCAGGTCCTCACGCGGGGCGCGCTGCCACCCGTGCGGGCCGATCTCTACATGGACCCCGCGCTCATCCGCAGGTTCCCCTACCTGCCGACCCTGCGCGCGAGCGTGCTCGCGGCCGAGCCGCGTCCCAAGAGCCCGCACTACGACCAGGTCAGCCTGGTGGTGCAGGCGGTCGTGCACGACGCGATGGCCGGGCGGCAGACGCCCGAGGCGGCGGTGCGGCGACTGGCGCGGGAACTGGCGGCCATCTCCAGCCGCTAGTTACATGTTAGGTAACGAGGGCATCTCAACTGGCTTCGGTGTGTCCGAGTAAGTACCTGTTTGTCAGGCCAACTGGCCGGTTACTTCTGTTCTTTTCGTTGACACCCTTCTGAAGCCGCTACCTAACATGCATGCATGCTGAGTAAGTACCACTGGTGGCGGGACGCGGTCATCTACCAGGTCTACGTCCGCAGCTTCCTCGACAGCACCGGCGACGGCATCGGTGATCTCGCCGGGGTCCGGGCCGGGCTGCCGTACCTGAAGAAGCTCGGCGTCGACGGGATCTGGCTGAGCCCCTTCTATCCCTCGCCGCAGCACGACCACGGCTACGACGTGGCCGACTACTGCGACGTCGACCCGCTCTTCGGCGACCTCGGCGAGTTCGACCTGCTGGTCGGGTCCGCGCGGCGGCTCGGCATCAAGGTGCTGCTCGACATCGTCCCGAACCACTGCTCCAGCGAGCACCCCTGGTTCCGCGAAGCGCTCGCCGCCCCGCCCGGCAGCTCCGCCCGGGCCCGCTTCCACTTCGCCGACGGCCGCGGCCCCGACGGCTCCGAGCCGCCCAACAACTGGCACTCCATGTTCGGCGGCCCCGCCTGGAGCAGGGTCACCGAGCCCGACGGGCGGCCCGGCCAGTGGTACCTGCACATGTTCGCGCCCGAGCAGCCCGACTGGAACTGGCGCAACCCCGAGATCCCCGCCGAGTTCGACCGCATCCTGCGCTTCTGGCTGGACCGGGGCATCGACGGCTTCCGCATCGACGTCGCCGCCGGCCTGTTCAAGCACCCTCAGCTGCCCGACTCCGACGACCCGGAGGCCGACGCCCGTACCCGCGACTCGGTCAACCCGCTCGCCTGGAACCAACCCGAGGTCCACGACGTGTGGCGCCGCTGGCGCTCCATATGCGAGGAGTACACCGAGCGCGACGGCCGCGACCGCCTCCTCGTCGGCGAGGTCTCCGTCCCCACCGCCCGCGAGCACGCCCAGTACGTCCGCCCCGACGAACTGCACCAGGCCTTCTTCTTCGACCTGCTCAGCGCGCCCTGGGACCCCGACGCCTTCCGCAAGGTCATCTCCGAGGCCATGGACGACATCGCCGGGACGGGCTCCACCGTCACCTGGGTCCTCAACAACCACGACCAGGTCCGCACCGTCACCCGCTACGGCGAACCCGCCACCGAGGGCAGCGGACTCGGCGCCGCCCGCGCCCGTGCCGCCGCCCTGCTGATGCTGGCGCTGCCCGGAGCCGCCTACATCTACCAGGGCGAGGAGCTGGGTCTGCCCGAGGTCGTGGACCTGCCCGACGACGTGCTCACCGACCCGATCTTCCGCCGCACCGGCAGCAGGGCCCGCATCCGCGACGGCTGCCGGGTGCCGCTGCCCTGGTCGGGCCAGGCCTCGCCGTTCGGCTTCACCCCGGGCGTGGAGAGCGCCAAGCCGTGGCTGCCGCAGCCGGAGTACTTCGCCGAATACGCCACCGACCGCGCCCTCGCCGACACCCGCTCCTTCTGGCACCTGTACCGCGACGGTCTGCAACTGCGCGCCGCGCTGCCCCAGTTGGGCGAGGGCACGCTGCGCTGGCTGGACACCCCGCCGGGGGTCCTGGCCTTCGAGCGGGGCGACGGCCTGGTGTGCGCCGTCAACTTCGGCACCGCCCCCACCCCCGCGCCGGTCCCCGGCTCCCCCCTGCTCACCAGCGGCCCCTGCCCGCCCGGAGTCCTCTCCGGCTCCACGGCCGCCTGGTGGATCCGTTCCTGAACGACCCGCAAGTCAACTCCCCGAAGGGACATCAACGATGATGCGACGACGTACCACCCTGCTCACCGGCTGCACCGCCCTCGTCCTGGCACTCGGCGCGACCGCCTGCGGCGGCGGCCCGGTCGCGGCCGGCGGCGGCGACAAGTCCCTGGACGGCCAGACCGTCACCGTCGCCGGTGTCTGGTCCGGCACCGAGCAGAAGAACTTCCAGAAGGTGCTGGACGCCTTCACCGAGAAGACTGGCGCCAAGACGCAGTTCACGTCCACCGGCGACAACGTCTCCACCGTCGTCGGCAGCAAGATCGAGGGCGGCAACGCCCCGGACGTCGTGATGGTCCCGCAGGTCGGCGTGCTCAAGCAGTTCGCGCAGAAGGGCTGGCTCAAGCCGCTGTCGAAGAAGACCGAGCAGTCCGTCGACGCGGGCTACGCGCCCGTGTGGAAGGAGTACGGCAGCGTCGACGGCACCCTGTACGGCCTGTACTTCAAGGCCGCCCACAAGTCGACCGTCTGGTACAGCCCCGACGCCCTCGCCCAGGCCGGCGTGAAGCCCCCGAAGACCTACGACGAGATGCTCAAGGCCGGGCAGACCGTCTCCGACTCCGGGCTCGCCGCGTTCTCCGTCGCCGGTCAGGACGGCTGGACGCTCACCGACTGGTTCGAGAACATCTACCTCTCCCAGGCCGGGCCCGAGAAGTACGACGCCCTCGCCGCGCACAAGCTGAAGTGGACGGACGCGAGCGTGGTCGAGGCACTGGAGACGCTGGGCAAGCTCTTCAAGGACAAGCAGCTCATCGCGGGCGGCCAGAAGGGCGCCCTGAACACCGACTTCCCCGGCTCGGTGGAGAAGGTGTTCGGGCCGGAGCCCGAGGCCGGCATGGTCTACGAGGGCGACTTCGTCGCCGGTGTCGCCAAGGACCAGTTCGGCAAGAAGGTCGGCGAGGACGCGAACTTCTTCCCGTTCCCGGCGGTCGGCGGCGGCGAGGCCCCGGTCGTCAGCGGCGGTGACGCCGCCGTCGTCCTCAAGGACGGCAAGAACCAGAAGGCCGCCCAGGCCCTCCTGGAGTTCCTGGCCACCCCGGAGGCCTCCGCGGTGTGGGCCGAGGCCGGCGGCTTCCTCTCCCCGAACAAGAAGCTCGACCTCGCCTCCTACGGCGACGACGTCACCCGCGCCACCGCCAAGTCCCTGGTCGAGGCGGGCGATTCGGTCCGCTTCGACATGTCCGACCAGGCTCCCGCGGCCTTCGGCGGCACGAAGGGCGCCGGCGAGTGGAAGCTCCTCCAGGACTTCCTGCGCGACCCGTCCGACCCGAAGGGCACCGCGGCGAAGCTGGAGGCCGCGGCGGCCAAGGCGTACCAGGACTGATCCGCCATGACAGCCACCCTCGTGAAGGAGACGAGCCCGCCGACGCCGCCGCCCGGCCCGGTCACCGACCGCACCCGGCGCCTGCGGCGGCGCGGCAGGATCGTCGCCCTGCTGTTCGTCTTCCCGGCGCTGCTGCTGCTCGGCGCGCTCGTGGTCTACCCCGTGCTGTTCAGCGTCGGCCGCAGCTTCTTCGACGCCTCCGGGACGACCTTCGTCGGCGGCGAGAACTACACCGAGATGTTCCGCGACCCGGCGACCCTCAAGGCCGTGCGGAACACGGCCATCTGGGTCGTCGTGGCCCCGGCCCTGCTCACCGGGCTCGGCCTGATCCTGGCCGTCCTGGTGGAGAAGGTCCGCTGGGCCACCGCCTTCAAACTGCTCCTCTTCATGCCGATGGCGGTCTCCTTCCTCGCCGCCGGCATCATCTTCCGCCTCGCCTACGACGAGGACCCGGACAAGGGCGTGCTGAACGCGGCGGTCGTCTCGGTGCACGACGCGTTCAAGGAGCAGTCCTCCTACCCGACGGCCCGGGCGCGTGACGGACAGGGCCTGACGAAGGAGAAGGACGGCTCCTACCGCACGAGCGCGTCCGTCTCGCCCGGGGACGCGGTGACGCTGGGCCTGGTCGGCGTGCAGCCCGCCGACCTGCCCGGCGACGCCCGGCCCGCCTCCGGAGCGGCGGGGCGGAAGGCCGCCGCGGACGAACTGCGCGGTGTCGTCTACCTCGACTTCACCCCCGGTGGGGGAGGGAAGCAGGGCAAGGTCGACGCGCGGGAGAGCGGACTGCCCGGCATGAAGGTCGAGGCGGTCCGCGACGGCGAGCCGGTCGCCACGACGACGACCGCCGCCGACGGCTCCTTCCGCTTCGAGGGCCTGGAACCGGGCTCGTACGCGGTGAAACTGCCGTCGTCCAACTTCGCCGCGCCCTACGAGGGCGTCTCCTGGCTCGGCCCGGCGCTGGTCACCCCGGCGATCATCGGTGCCTACCTGTGGATCTGGACCGGCTTCGCGATGGTCCTCATCGGGGCGGGCCTGTCGACCCTGCCCCGGGACGCGCTGGAGGCGGCCCGCATGGACGGCGCGAACGAATGGCAGATCTTCCGCCGCATCACGGTGCCGCTGCTCGCCCCGGTCCTCACGGTCGTCTTCGTCACCCTCGTCATCAACGTGATGAAGGTCTTCGACCTCGTCTACATCATCGCGCCCGGGCCCGTGCAGGAGGACGCGACCGTGCTCGCGACGCAGATGTGGCTCGTGTCGTTCGGCGGCGGCAACAACCAGGGCCTCGGCAGCGCGCTCGGCGTGCTGCTCCTGCTGCTGGTGGTCCCGGCGATGGTGTTCAACGTCCGCCGCTTCAAGAGGAGTCAGCGATGAACGCGGTACGGCGCTCCCTGGGCAACGGAGTCGTCCAGGCCTTCCTCGTGGTCGTGGGGCTGGTGTGGATGACCCCGCTGGCCGGACTCTTCCTGTCCTCGCTGCGGTCCGCCGAGGACACGGCGAAGGGCGGCTGGTGGACGGTGTTCTCCAGCCCGGGGCAGCTGTCCTTCGACAACTACTCGGCGCTGCTGGAGAACGCCGGCATCACCCAGGCGTTCTGGAACACGGTGCTGATCTCGGTGCCGACGACGGTGCTGGTCGTGGTCGTGGCGGCACTCGCCGGGTACGCCTTCGCGTGGCTGGACTTCCCCGGGCGGGACACGGTCTTCCTGGTCGTGGTCGCCCTGCTGGTGGTGCCCGTGCAGATCGGCCTGCTGCCGGTCGCCAAACTCTTCGGGCAGCTCGGCCTGTTCGGCACGATCCCCGGGGTCGTCCTCTTCCACGTCGCCTACGGCCTGCCGTTCGCGGTGTTCCTGCTGCGCAACTACTTCGCCGAGATGCCGAAGGAGATGCTGGAGGCGGCCCGGATGGACGGCGGCAGCGAGTGGCGCATCTTCACGCGCCTGGTCCTGCCCGTCGGCCGCCCGGCGATCGCCTCCCTGGCCATCTTCCAGTTCCTGTGGGTGTGGAACGACATGCTGGTGGCGCTGCTGTTCGCCGACAGCTCCTCCCAGCCCCTGACGGTGGAACTCCAGTCCCAGATACGCCAGTTCGGCAGCAACATCGACGTCCTGGCCCCCGGGGCGTTCCTGTCCCTGATCGTGCCGGTCGTGGTGTTCTTCGCGTTCCAGAAGCACTTCGTGCAGGGCGTGATGGCGGGCTCGGTGAAGTAGTCGAGCCCCCGGAGAGCGTCAACCGGTCACAAGTTTCACAACTAATGCATATCTTGTAGGTGATCCACGCTGTGCGGGAAGATCGGAACTGATAGGTAGATACCTCCAGGGGGCTGTGAGGCTGGCTGCCCCTGTGCCTTCGCAGGAGGTTGCACTGCATGCCCCACCAGACCCGACCCGCGTCCTCCATCGGCGATCCGAACCTCGGGCGCCTGAAGGCAGTCCTCGACGACTGGCGCAACTCACTGCTGGATATGGGTGGCCGCAATCGCCTGCTGAATTTCCGCCATACCAGGACGTCGACGTTGGAGATCACCTCGCCCGGCGTCGGCGCTCTCCTGGCGGAGCTCGCCAAGGGCTGGGAATTCGCCCCGCTTCTCCCATCCGAGTCTGAGGGTGACCGGGCCGGGATCGCAAACGGGCGGACCCGGCCCGGGCTGGTCACCCAGAAGACCACCCAGGCGTCTCTGGACTCGGCGCTCTACCAACTGCGCCAGAAGTCCGGGCAGATGTACAACGACTACGGCTTGTGGGTGCTGTGGCTCGGGGTCGGCATGCTCGACTGGTGTGAGGCGGAGGCGCATGAAAGCAGTGCCGCACCGCTGGTCCTGGTGCCCGTGGAGCTCCGCCGCGACAGTCACCGCCGCTACCGACTCCATCTGGCCGACGACCAGGAGCGCATCCACAATCCCGCACTCGCCGTGAAACTCGAACGGCTTGGCGTCGACTGGAGCCCGGTCACGGGCACCGACGTGGGAGATCTGCCCGCCGTGCTTGCCGCGGCCCGCTCCGTGGCGGTGGGCCTGAAAGGCTGGTCCGTGCGCGAGCAGGTCGTGCTCGGCCTGTTCGCCTCGCACCGCGAGGCGATGTACCAGGACCTGCAGCAGAACGAGGACCAGATCCTCGCGCACCCGCTCGTACGGGCTGCCGCCCTCGGCCCTGACGCGGGACTGCCCGACGACCTGATCGGGTTCGAACCGCCCGACCTGGATCGCATCGACGAGGTCCAGCTTCCCGAAAAGACGCCTTTGGTCCTCGACGCCGACGCGTCACAGCGTCAGTGCATCGCCGCGGTCCTGGACAACCGGTCGTTCGTGATGAGCGGCCCGCCCGGTACCGGCAAGAGCCAGACCATCACCAACATGATTGCGGCCCTCATGCACGCCGGCCGCAGTGTGCTGTTCGTGAGTGAGAAGGCGGCGGCGCTCGATGTCGTACGCAACCGGCTGCGCGGGGTGGGCCTCGGCGACTTCGTCATGGCACTGCACAGCGGTGATACGAGCAAGAAGGCCGTCGCCACGGAACTGGCCCGGGTCCTGACCACCGAAGCGCGCGTTACCGGGGCCGCGGCACATGAACTGGAACGGGCACGCAGACTGCGCGAGGAACTGTCCGCCTACGCCGCCGCCATGAACCAGCCGCGCGAACCGTTGCAGCGCACCCTGCACGACGTCCTCGGGCGCCTCGTGCTGCTGGAGCAGGCAGGTACCCCGAACCTGCCGCTGAGAGCCGAAAACGCCAAGGCCGTCCGGGGCCTGAGCGCCGGCGCCGTACTGGACATCGCTGCCGCATCGCAGGCCGTCAGCCGTGCCTGGCGCCCCGCTGCTGAGGGCGAGGCCTTCCCTTGGAGGGGTCTGGTCGGCACGGACGCCCACCAAGTGGTCTCCGAGGCAGCCGACGCCTTGGACGCCCTGGTGACCGCGGGCGGGCACCGTCCCTTCGCGGCCACGCAGGACCAACCCCGTTCGGTACGGGAAGTTCAGCAGATGGTGCGGACGCTGCGGGCGGGCCTGCCTTCCGAGGCAGTCCCGGCGGACAACGGCCTACCGGACGACGTGTCCGTCCAGCTTGCCCAGCTCGCCGACCTCTTCGGCATGCCCAAGCCGGACGGTGCTGATGCGGCGTTCGCCCTGTGCGAGCTCGCCGACCTCGCAGCTGCCGACCACCGTCCGCCACACGGCTGGTTCGTCGCCGAGAACCTGCGCCGGGCCTACGAGGCAGCACAGGAACTCCGCCAAGCCCTGGAGGCGGAGACCGCCGCCCGCGAAGCTGCCGCCGACGTCTTCGGGGAGCAGGTTCTCGGAAAAGCGGAACTGCCCGGCCTGGTGGCCCGTTTCGCCGGGCAGCACCGCGGGATGCTGGCCCGCTTCTCCGCCCAGTACAAGGCGGACCGCGCGTCTGTGCTTGAGCTCACCCGCACCGGCACCTGGGGCAAGTCTCTGCCCGCTCGCCTGGATCAGGCCCTGGCCTGGTACACCGCCGCTGCCGAGGTGACGCGGCTGGCCGACGGCCACACGGCACTCCTCGGTCGATACACCCCGCGGACCACGCGCGCGCTGGATGACCTGGACCGCGCACTGGCGACGGCTGATCGCATCACCGCACTGAGCAGCGAAACCGTCCGTCGGGAAGCCCTCGCCGACCGCCTCGCCGATGATGCCGACCCCGACGACCTCCCGGCTCTCCTCGCGAAGAACGTGCGCACCTCGCTGAGTTCATGGTGTGCTGCCATCACCAGCCGTGCCGAGCGGTGGAGCCGGTCGGTGACCGCTCTGCTCGACCTGTTCGATTCCGGCCGCCGTACCCAGCTCTCGCCCTCCTTGCTGGGCACCTTCGACCAGGCGCAGCAGGTGGTCGAAGCCCTCGGCGCCGACCGAGAGGGGCCTGACGAGTGGCACGCCCATGTCGCGGGCCTCTCCGTCCTCGCCCGGCACGGTGCGGACGGTCTCGTCACGAGCGCGGCGGAGCGGGGTGTCGAACCGGACCGGCTGCCCGACATCGTCGAACAGGCCTTGCTGCGTGCGTGGGCCGATGACCTCCTCGCCACGGACAAGCGTCTGCGCAGCACGCGCTCCGAGGACCTGAACGCGCGGGTCACCGACTTCCAGGAGGCCGACCGGCGGCTGATCGCCGCCGCTGGAGGTGCCGTCATCGAGGCGTGCAACAAGCGACGGCCCAGGCGCTTCGGAGGCGGCGCGGGCGCGGTGATCGTCCGGGAGGCGGAGAAGAAGACGCGGCACATGCCGGTGCGTGAACTCCTCGGCAGGGCTCGCGAGGTCGTCCAGTCGGTCAAGCCGTGCTTCATGATGAGTCCGCTGACGGTCAGCCAGTTCCTGCCTCCCGACTTCCACTTCGACGTGGTCATCTTCGATGAGGCGTCCCAGGTCCGGCCCGGTGACGCGGTCAACTGCATCTACCGGGGGCGGACGCTTGTCGTCGCCGGTGACGACAAACAGCTGCCGCCGACCTCGTTCTTCGACGCTTCGGTCGACGACGACTCCGACGAATACGACGAGGAAGCGCCGGATGCCTTCGAGTCCCTGCTGCACGCCTGCAAGGCCGGCGCCCTGCGAGAACTCCCGTTGCGCTGGCACTACCGCAGCCGCCACGAGAACCTCATCACCTTCAGCAACCACGAGTTCTACGCCAACTCCATGGTGACCTTCCCCGGAGCCCTCGACGAGGGCAACGACGTCGGTGTCACCTTTCTGAAGGCCGACGGCGTCTATGACCGGGGAGGCCGCCGGGACAACCGAACCGAGGCGGACTTCGTCGCCCGGCGGGTCCTCCACCACTTCGACACCCGTCCGGGCAGGACCCTCGGAGTGGTGGCCCTCTCCCAGGCTCAGGCCTCGGCGATCGACCAGGCAGTGCAACAGGCCCGGCTGGCGCGCCCCGACCTCGACCACTGTTTCACCGAGGATCGTCTCGACGGTTTCTTCGTCAAGAATCTGGAGTCCGTGCAGGGCGACGAGCGCGACGTGATGATCATGTCCGTGGGTTACGGGCCGGACGAACACGGCAAGGTGGGACTGAACTTCGGCCCCATCAACAAGGGGGGCGGCTGGCGTCGCCTCAATGTGGCGGTGACCCGGGCGCGCTATCGCATGGAGGTCGTGGCCTCCTTCCGCGGCACGAGCCTGGCCGACAGCTCCAACGAGAGCGTGCAGTACCTCAAGCGCTATCTCGAGTACGCCGAGAACGGCCCGGCCGTCCTCGCCCGGGATGTCGTGCAGTCCGACGCCGAGCCGGACAGCCCCTTCGAAGAGTCCGTCCTCGCCGTCTTGCGCGGTTGGGGTTACGAGGTCCAGCCACAAGTCGGTGTTGCCGGATACCGCATCGACCTCGGTGTGCGCCACCCTGAGCTGCCGGGAGCGTACGCCGTGGGTATCGAGTGCGACGGCGCCATGTACCACTCGTCCAAAGCCGCCCGCGACCGCGACCGGTTGCGCGAGCAGGTCCTGAACGGGCTCGGCTGGCGCCTGTACCGCATCTGGGGCACCGATTGGTACCGGGGTCGCGCAGCTGCCGAACTCCGGTTGCGCGAGGCAGTGGAGCAGGCAGTGGCCCAGGGGCCGCTCGCCCCGAGTTCTGCGGTGCCGCATGCCCCGGCCTCTGACGCGGCGGAGACCGGCATACCGGCGGTCGCGGCCGAAGAGGGTGGTGGCCTGCCGGCGGTGCCGTCGCCGCGTACACCGGTCCGGTCGGAGGTGGAGTACGAGCGGGTGCCGGTGGACACCACCGTCGAACGCGAATGGAGCGTGCCGTACACCACGAGCCAGGTGGTGGTCAGCCCGCGGTACGAACTGCACACGCCGGAGGCCCGTCCCGCGCTGCGGACGCTGCTGGCGCAGGTGATCGAGACCGAGGGGCCCATCCACGAGGACCTGCTGGTGCAGCGGGCCCGCGAAGCCTGGGGCGTGGGACGGGCCGGCAACCGTATCCGGGACAACGTCCGGGAAGTGGCCCGTGCCCTGGTCATCTCCGGTCTCGTCACCTCGGACGGTGCCTTCTTCGATGCCGTAGGGCACCATGCGCTGAAGGCCAGGCAGCCGGGGGACGGCGAGACGGTGCGTAAGGTCGTGCACATCGCCCCCGCCGAGCGGTATGTGGCGTTGGCCGAGCTGGCCGCCGAGTGCCCCGGCATGTCACGGGACGAACTGATCAAACTGGCCTGTGAGTTCTTCGGATGGCGCCGCACGGGCAAGGACATCCGCGACTGTCTGGCTGCCGACATCGAGGAACTGCACCGTCGGCAACGACTGGAGGGCGGACCCGAGCGCATCAGAGCGGCTCGCTGACGACCGGGCCTCGGCTGAGGGCAGGGAAGGAGGAGCGGCGGCGGCCCGAAGGCCTCCGCCGCCACCACTTACGCCGACGCCGGCGGATACAGCGAACGCGGCAACTGCGAGGCCGCCGCCGCGTCCAGCAGCCACAGTGTCCGGCTGCGGCCGTACGCCCCCGCCGCCGGTGCCTGGATCTCTCCCGCGCCGGACAGCGCGATCGCCGCCGCCTGTGCCTTGTCCTCACCCGCGGCCAGGAGCCAGACCTCCCGCGCCGCCCGGATCGCCGGCAGGGTCAGCGTCACCCGCGTCGGCGGCGGCTTCGGTGCGCCGTGGACGCCGACCACCGTGCGGTCGGTCTCCCGGACCGCCGGAAGCTCCGGGAACAGCGACGCCACGTGCGTGTCCGGGCCGACCCCCAGCATCAGCACGTCGAACGTGGGGACGGGGCCGTGGTTCTCCGGGCCCGCCGCCCCCGCCAGTTCCTCCGCGTACGCGGCCGCCGCCGCGTCCACGTCGTTGCCGTGGGGACCGTCCGACGCGGGCATCGCGTGCACCCGCTTCGGATCGAGCGGCACGGAGTCGAGCAGTGCCTCCCGCGCCTGCGTGACATTGCGCTCCGGGTCGCCCTCGGGCAGGAACCGCTCGTCACCCCACCACAGGTCGATCCGGCTCCAGTCCACGGCGTCCCGGGCGGGCGCCGCGGCCAGCGCGGCCAGCAGGCCGTTGCCGTTGCGGCCGCCCGTCAGGACCACCGACGCCGAGCCCCGGGAGGTCTGTGCGTCCACGATCCTGGTGATCAGCCGGGCCGCCGCGGCCTGCGCCATCAGCTCCTTGTCCCGGTGGACGACCAGTTGCGGTGCCGTACTCACTTCGTCGTCGCCTTCCGTACCGGTTCCAGCCTGGGCGGCTCCTGCTTCACCGGTGCCTGCGCCGTCGCTTCCGCAGCGGGAGCTTTCGCAGCCGCTTCGACGGGAGCGGGGAGGGCGAGTCCTGCTCGCCCCTCACTTTTGGGCACCGACGGCACGGGCGACGAGGCCTTCAACCGGTCCACGCCGTACCGCAGCGCCGACGCGTACGTGTCGTCCGGGTCCAGCCGCCGCAGCTCCTCCGCGATCAGCTCGGCCGTGTCACGGCGCTTGAGCGCCACCGCACGGTCGGGCTGGCCCTCGATGGAGAGGGTGGCCAGGGAGCCGTCGGCCCGGTCCAGGGTGATCGGGCCGCAGTTGGTGTCCATGCGGACCGCCGTGAGGCCGGGGCCGCCGGACAGCGAGCGCTGCACGGGCACGTTCAGCCGGTCCGCCAGCCACATCGCCAGCAGCTCGCAGCTCGGGTTGAACTCCTCGCCCTCCACCTCGACGGCCCTGACCTCGCACGCGACCTGGTCGAGCGCGGCGGCCAGCATCGAACGCCAGGGCGTGATGCGGGTCCAGGACAGGTCCGTGTCGCCGGGGGTGTAGGTCCCGGACCGGGTCGCCAGGTCCCGCACCGGCTGCTCGGAGGCGTACGTGTCGGTGACGCGGCGCTGCCCGAGGGCCCCCAGGGGGTCCTTCGCCGGGTCGAGCGGCGCGTTCACCGGCCACCACACCACCACCGGCGCGTCCGGCAGCAGCAGCGGCAGCACCACCGACTGGGCGTGGTCGACGACCTCGCCGTACAGCCGGAGCACCACCGTCTCACCGGTGCCGGCCTCCGCGCCGACCCGGACCTCCGCGTCCAGGCGGGACTGCGTACGGTCGCGGGGCGAGCGGGAGACGCGCTTGATGACCACCAGCGTGCGCGAGGGGTGCTCGCGCGAGGCGTCGCTCGCCGCCTTCAGCGCGTCGTAGGCGTTCTCCTCGTCCGTCACGATGACCAGCGTGAGCACCATGCCGACCGCCGGGGTGCCGATCGCCCGGCGGCCCTGCACCAGCGCCTTGTTGACCTTGCTGGCCGTGGTGTCCGTGAGGTCTATCTTCATGGCCGGCGCCAGCTCCGTCCGTGTCGCTCGAGCATTTCGTCCGCCTCGACGGGCCCCCAGGTACCGGCCGGGTACTGCGCGGGCTTGCCGTTCTTGTCCCAGTACTCCTCGATCGGGTCGAGGATCTTCCAGGACAGCTCGACCTCCTCGGTGCGCGGGAAGAGGTTCGAGTCACCGAGCAGGACGTCCAGGATGAGACGCTCGTACGCCTCCGGGCTGGACTCCGTGAAGGACTCGCCGTACGCGAAGTCCATCGACACGTCCCGGATCTCCATCGAGGTGCCCGGCACCTTCGAGCCGAAGCGGACCGTGACGCCCTCGTCCGGCTGGACGCGGATGACGATCGCGTTGGAGCCCAGCTCCTCGGTGGCCGTCGTGTCGAAGGGGGAGTGCGGCGCCCGCTGGAACACGACCGCGATCTCCGTCACGCGGCGGCCCAGGCGCTTGCCGGTGCGCAGGTAGAAGGGGACGCCCGCCCAGCGGCGGTTGTCGATCTCCAGCTTGACCGCCGCGTACGTGTCGGTCTTCGACGAGGCGTCGATGCCGTCCTCGTCCAGGTAGCCGATCACCTTCGCGCCGCCCTGCCAGCCCGCCGCGTACTGCCCGCGGACGGTGTCCCGGCCCATGTCCTTCGGCAGCTTCACCGCGCCGAGCACCTTGGTCTTCTCGGCGGCCAGCGCGTCCGCGTCGAAGGAGGCCGGCTCCTCCATCGCGGTCAGCGCCATCAGCTGGAGCAGGTGGTTCTGGATGACGTCACGGGCGGCGCCGATGCCGTCGTAGTAGCCGGCCCGGCCGCCGATGCCGATGTCCTCGGCCATGGTGATCTGCACGTGGTCCACGAAGGACCGGTTCCAGATCGGCTCGAACATCGTGTTGGCGAAGCGCAGCGCCAGGATGTTCTGGACGGTCTCCTTGCCCAGGTAGTGGTCGATGCGGAAGACCTGCTCCGGGGCGAAGACCTCGTGGACGACCTTGTTGAGCTCCTCGGCCGACTTCAGGTTGTGGCCGAACGGCTTCTCGATGACCGCGCGCCGCCAGGAGCCGCCGGTCTGGTCCGCCAGTCCGTGCTTCTTCAGCTGCTGGATGACCACCGGGAAGGACTTCGGCGGCACGGACAGGTAGAAGGCGAAGTTGCCGCCCGTGCCCTGCGCCTTGTCGAGCTCCTCGATCGTGGAGCGCAGCCGCTCGAACGCGTCGTCGTCGTCGAACGTGCCCTGCACGAAGCGCATGCCCTGGATGAGCTGCTGCCAGACCTCCTCGCGGAAGGGCGTGCGGGCGTGCTCCTTGACCGCGTCGTGGACCTCCTGCGCGAAGTCCTCGTGCGCCCACTCGCGGCGGGCGAAGCCCACCAGCGAGAAGCCCGGCGGCAGCAGACCCCGGTTGGCGAGGTCGTACACGGCGGGCATGAGCTTCTTGCGGGACAGGTCGCCCGTGACGCCGAAGATGACCAGGCCCGACGGCCCCGCGATACGCGGGAGCCGTCGGTCCGCGGGGTCACGCAGCGGGTTGCTGCTCGACACCTGTTCAGCCCTCCGAGGGGGCGAGGCGCTGAAGCTCGGCCTCGGTCGACTTCAGCAGGTCGGTCCAGGACGCCTCGAACTTCTCGACGCCCTCCTCCTCCAGCAGCCGGACCACGTCGTCGTACTTGATCCCGAGCCGCTCGACCGCGTCGAGATCCGCCCGGGCCTGCTCGTAGGTGCCGGCGACGGTGTTGCCGGTGATCTCGCCGTGCTCCTCGGTGGCGAACAGGGTCGCCTCCGGCATGGTGTTCACCGTGTTCGGCGCGACCAGCTCGGTGACGTACATGGTGTCCTTGTACGCCTTGTCCTTCACGCCGGTGGAGGCCCACAGCGGACGCTGCTTGTTGGCGCCCTCGCGCTCCAGCGCGTTCCAGCGGTCCGAGGAGAAGACCTCCTCGTACGCCTGGTAGGCGAGACGGGCGTTGGCGATGGCGGCCTTGCCGCGCAGCGCCTTGGCCTCGTCGGTGCCGAGCGCGTCGATCCGCTTGTCGATCTCGGTGTCCACGCGGGAGACGAAGAACGACGCCACCGAGTGGATCTGCGACAGGTCCAGGCCGCGCTCCTTGGCCTTCTCCAGGCCGGTCAGGAACGCGTCCATGACCAGGCGGTAGCGCTCCAGCGAGAAGATCAGCGTGACGTTGACGCTGATGCCCAGGCCGATGGTCTCGGCGATGGCCGGGATACCCGCCTCGGTCGCCGGGATCTTGATGAGCGTGTTGGGCCGGTCCACCAGCCACGCGAGCTGCTTGGCCTCGGCGACCGTCGCCTTGGTGTTGTGTGCCAGGCGCGGGTCGACCTCGATCGAGACCCGGCCGTCCTGGCCGCCGGTGGCGTCGAAGACCGGGCGCAGGATGTCGGCGGCGTCACGGACGTCCGCCGTCGTGATCATGCGGATGGCCTCTTCGACGGTGACCTTGCGGGCGGCGAGGTCGGACAGCTGCTGGTCGTAGCCGTCGCCCTCGGAGATCGCCTTCTGGAAGATCGTCGGGTTGGTCGTGACGCCCACGACGTGCTGCTGGTCGAGCAGCTCGGCGAGGTTGCCGGACGTGATCCGCTTGCGGGACAGGTCGTCCAGCCAGATCGCGACGCCTTCCTCGGAGAGGCGCTTGAGTGCGTCTGTCATGGAAATTCCATCTCCTACGTGTCGTATATGAGCGTCAGCGCTGGGCTGCGGCGATCGATTCCCGGGCGGCGGCGGCCACGTTCTCGGCGGTGAAGCCGAACTCGCGGAAGAGGACCTTGCCGTCGGCCGAAGCACCGAAGTGCTCCAGGGAAACGATGCGGCCGGCGTCCCCGACGTACTTGTGCCAGGTGAGACCCACCCCGGCCTCCACCGCGACACGCGCGCGGACGGACGGCGGCAGGACGCTGTCCCGGTACCCCTGGTCCTGCTGCTCGAACCACTCCACCGACGGCATCGACACCACGCGCGTGGGCACGCCGGCGCCCTGGAGCTGCTCGCGCGCCTCGACGGCGACGTGCACCTCCGAGCCCGTGGCGATCAGGATGACCTCCGGCTCACCGCCCTCGGCCTCGAACAGGACGTAACCGCCGCGCGCGGCGTCGTCGTTGGGCTCGTAGGTCGGCACGCCCTGACGCGTCAGCGCCAGACCGTGCGGCTGGCCCTTGCCGAACTCCTTCGTCCAGCGGCGCAGGATCTCGCGCCAGGCGATGGCCGTCTCGTTGGCGTCCGCCGGGCGCACGATGTTCAGCCCCGGAATGGCACGAAGGCTGGCCAGGTGCTCGATCGGCTGGTGGGTCGGGCCGTCCTCACCGAGACCGATGGAGTCGTGCGTCCACACGTACGTCACCGGCAGGTGCATCAGCGCCGACAGCCGCACCGCGTTGCGCATGTAGTCGGAGAAGACCAGGAAGGTGCCGCCGTAGATCCGGGTGTTGCCGTGCAGCGCGATGCCGTTCATCTCGGCGGCCATCGCGTGCTCGCGGATACCGAAGTGGATCGTGCGCCCGTACGGGTCCGCCTCCGGCAGCGGGTTGTCCGCCGGGAGGAAGGAGCTGGTCTTGTCGATCGTGGTGTTGTTCGAGCCCGCCAGGTCGGCCGAGCCGCCCCACAGCTCGGGGATCACCGCGCCGAGCGCCTGGAGGACCTTGCCCGAGGCGGCACGCGTGGCCACGCCCTTGCCGACCTCGAAGACCGGGATCTTCTCCTCCCAGCCGGCCGGCAGCTCGCCCTTGGCGACCCGGTCGTACTCGGCGGCGCGCTCGGGGTTGTTGTCCCGCCACTGCTGGAAGGACTTCTCCCACACCGCCCGGGCCGCCTGGCCGCGCTCCAGCGCCTTGCGGGTGTGGGCGATGACCTCGTCGGAGACCTCGAAGCTCTGCTCCGGGTCGAAGCCCAGGACCCGCTTGGTCGCCGCGACCTCGTCGTCGCCCAGGGCCGAGCCGTGGGCGGCCTCGGTGTTCTGCGCGTTCGGGGCGGGCCAGGCGATGATCGAGCGCATCGCGATGAACGACGGCCGGTCCGTGACGGCCTTGGCCTTCTGGACGGCCTCGAAGATCGCCGCCGGGTCCAGGTCGCCGTTCTCCTGCGGCTCGACCCGCTGCACGTGCCAGCCGTAGGCCTCGTACCGCTTCACCGTGTCCTCGGAGACGGCCGTCTCCGTGTCGCCCTCGATCGAGATGTGGTTGTCGTCCCACAGCAGGATCAGGTTGCCCAGCTTCTGGTGACCGGCCAGCGAGGACGCCTCGGCGGAGATGCCCTCCTGCAGACAGCCGTCACCGGCGATGCAGTAGATGAAGTGGTCGAAGGGCGACTCGCCCTCGGGGGCCTCCGGGTCGAACAGGCCCCGCTCGTAGCGGGCGGCCATCGCCATGCCCACCGCGTTCGCGACACCCTGCCCCAGCGGGCCGGTCGTCGTCTCCACACCGGTCGTGTGCCCGTACTCGGGGTGACCCGGGGTCTTCGACCCCCACGTGCGGAAGGACTTCAGGTCGTCCAGCTCCAGGCCGAAGCCGGCCAGGTACAGCTGGGTGTAGAGGGTCAGGGACGAGTGGCCGGCGGACAGCACGAAGCGGTCCCGCCCGACCCAGTCGGCGTCCGCCGGGTCGTGCCGCATCACCTTCTGGAAGAGGGTGTAGGCGGCAGGCGCCAGGCTCATCGCCGTACCCGGATGGCCGTTACCGACCTTCTGTACGGCATCGGCGGCCAGGACACGCGCGGTGTCGACGGCCCGCTGGTCCAACTCGGTCCACTCGAGGTCTGTGGTGGTCGGCTTGGTGCTCACCCTGGGTCAGGGCTCCTCTCCACATGTCGGATGCCGGTGTATCGGGGCGCCCACCGGCCGCAGTCGAGCCTACCCCCGCGGGACGTGCGTTCTTTCGAGTCACTCCAGAGTGCCGGGGTCGGCTCCGATCCGCCTCCTGACTGGGCCGTACCGCATTCGACAGGTGAATACGGAGCCGCTCATCCGGGTGCTCAATCGAGCTTCGGCGCGCCCTTCGGGAGCCGCCCTCCAACACGACCGGACCCCCGCGAATGTCCGGCTCTGGGCAACGTCTAAAGTGGCGTGGTACGCGCGAGCCTTTACCGGGACTTCACACGGCTGAGGCTCGCTGGGATGTCTCTGTAGGGGTGTGCGTGACGGCCGTTGAATCCCGTCCAGCGGGGATGCTCGGGACGGACCAGAGCCCGGCCCACCGGCCGTTCGGGGCCCGTGTCAAGGCGTTCGTGGCTCTCACCAAGCCGCGGATCATCGAGCTGCTCCTGATCACCACCGTCCCGGTGATGTTCCTGGCGCAGCAGGGCGTGCCCGACCTGACGCTGGTGCTGCTGACCTGCGTCGGCGGTTACATGTCCGCGGGCGGCGCCAACGCGCTCAACATGTACATCGACCGCGACATCGACGCGCTGATGGACCGCACCTCGCAGCGCCCGCTGGTCACCGGCATGGTCAGCCCGCGCGAGTGCCTCGCCTTCGGCATCACCCTGGCGATCACCTCCACCCTGCTCTTCGGCCTCACCGTGAACTGGCTGAGCGCCTGGCTCTCCCTCGGCGCGCTCCTCTTCTACGTGGTCGTCTACACGATGATCCTCAAGCGCCGTACCTCGCAGAACATCGTGTGGGGCGGCATCGCCGGCTGCCTGCCCGTGCTGATCGGCTGGTCCTCGGTCACGAACTCCATGTCGTGGGCGCCGATCATCCTCTTCCTCGTCATGTTCTTCTGGACGCCGCCGCACTACTGGCCGCTGTCCATGAAGGTCAAGGAGGACTACGCGCGCGTGGGCGTGCCGATGCTGCCGGTGGTCGCCTCCAACAAGGTCGTCGCCAAGCAGATCGTGATCTACAGCTGGGTCATGGTCGCCGTCTCGCTGCTGCTGACCCCGCTCGGCTACACCGGCTGGTTCTACACCTCGGTCGCCCTGCTGGCGGGCGGCTTCTGGCTCTGGGAGGCGCACGGCCTGCAGAACCGCGCGAAGGCGGAGGTGACGGGCGCCAAGCTGAAGGAGATGCGCCTGTTCCACTGGTCGATCACCTACGTGTCGCTGCTGTTCGTGGCGGTCGCGGTCGACCCGTTCCTGCGCTGAGGCGACGGACGTACGTCACACCGCCCTGCCCTCGCGAGTGGATCTACCCGTGAGTAGCATCCTGGTCATGGCAGAGACGCAGCA
Source organism: Streptomyces sp. NPDC006140 (assembly GCF_040628815.1). NCBI lineage: Bacteria > Bacillati > Actinomycetota > Actinomycetes > Kitasatosporales > Streptomycetaceae > Streptomyces > Streptomyces sp. NPDC006140. Next base: position 1,097,459 of record NZ_JBEXTS010000001.1, read on the forward strand.
GGCAGACCCGAAGGCCGAGCGCAAGGCGGCCCGGCTGGCCCAGCAGATCACCTCGTTCTCCAAGGCCCACGGCGGCGCCGAGGGCCAGGTCGCCTACCTCGGCGAGCGCGGCGCCCGCATCGTCCTGGTCGGCGAGGACGGCAACTGGGGCGACCTGGTCGCCCCGTCCTTCCAGATCGCCGAGAAGGCGCTGGAGAAGTCGGGCATCACCCGCCACGAGTCCTTCGACGGTGAATTCGCCGCGAAGGTCAAGACGGGCCGCTACGAGTGGTCGCGCATGGCGGGCATCCAAGTAGGCGGCCCCAAGAACGACTGACTTTCCGGGGGCGCGGGGAACTGCGCGACCAGCCACAACCGCCCCGCACCCGCCGAACAACACGGGCACCCCACCCCGGAACCGCGACCTGAACCCGGTTCACCCGTTAGGACCCACAGGAACAACAGGGTCCACACCGGGAGGCCCGGATGATCGAAACGCCGTCACTGGTGGACCAGTACTGCCACGGAGTACTCCGCACGGAGCTGGGCCTCGGCACCTTCGAGGCCCACCTCTCCCGCACCGAGGGCCCACCCGCCGCCGGCACCACCCTCTTCGACACCCAGACCGGCTTCGCCGTGCGGCGCTGGTGCCCGCCCCTGCTCGGTCTCGAACCGCACTGCCCGCCCGCCCGCTACCTCGCCCGCCGCCGCGAACTGGGCGTCCTGGAGTCCGGCCGCCGTCTCCTGCGCGGCAGCGGCATCACGACCTACCTGGTCGACACCGGCCTGCCCGGGGATCTGACCGGCCCCGGGGAGCTGGCCACCGCCGGGTCGGCCGAGGCCCACGAGATCGTCCGCCTGGAACTGCTCGCCGAGCAGGTCGCGGACACCTCCGGAACCGTCGAGTCCTTCCTCGCCAACCTCGCCGAGTCGGTGCACGCCGCCGCCGCGCACGCCGTCGCGTTCACCTCCGTGGCCGGCGTACGGCACGGCCTCGCGCTCGCGCCCGAGCCGCCCGGGCCGGGGGAGGTGCGCGGTGCCGTCGGCCGCTGGCTCGCCGGGCGCGGGGTCGGCGGGGAGCTGAGCGACCCCGTGCTGCTGCGGCACCTGCTGTGGAGCGCGGTCGCCTCGGGCCGGCCGCTCCAACTGCACGCGGGGCTCGGCGCGCCGGGCCTGCGCATCGACCGTACGGACCCGGTGCTGCTGACGGACTTCGTACGGGCCACGGCCGGGCTCGGCACGGATCTGGTCCTGCTGCACGGCTATCCGTACCACCGGCACGCCGCCCATCTCGCCGGCGTCTTCCCGCACGTCTACGTCGACTCCGGCGCCGCCCTGGTCCGCACCGGCGCCCGCGCCGCGACGGTCCTCGCGGAGATCCTGGAGCTGGCCCCCTTCGGCAAGATCCTCTTCTCCACCGGGGCGCAGGGCCTGCCCGAACTGCACGTGGTGGGCGCCCGCCTCTTCCGCGAGGCCCTCGGCAGGGTGCTCGGCACCTGGGTCGCCGAGGGCGCCTGGTCACTGACCGACGCGCAGCGGGTGGCGGGGATGCTGGCGTCGGGGAACGCGCGGCGGGTCTACGGACTCGGCTAGGCCTTGCTCAGAGTCGCCTCGGTCGAGGGGCCGGGCACGTCGGCCATGACCTCCGGGCGCTCCCGCAGCGACAGCACCACCCGCAGGACCCAGATCCACATCACGGCCGAGCCCAGCATGTGCAGGCCGACCAGGACCTCGGGCAGGTCGGTGAAGTACTGGACGTAACCGATGACGCCCTGCGCGAGCAGGATCAGGAACAGCTCGCGGGTGCGGTGCAGCGGGCCCTTGGGCGCGTCGACCGCCTTGAGGACGAACCACAGGGCGAACGTCAGCGTCACCACGATCCACGCGAGCACGGCGTGCAGCTTGCTCACCGTCTCCCAGTCGACCGGCATCCGCTCGACCTCGCTGGAGTCGCCCGCGTGCGGACCCGCGCCGGTGACCACCGTGCCCACCAGGATGAGCAGCACGGCCGCCGCCACCAGGAACCACACCAGCTGCTGCACGGCCTTGCCGACCAGCGGGCGCGGCGGCGCGTCGCCCTCACGGGTGCGCTGCCACATCACCGTGGCCACCGCGATGAGCGCGGACGTCGCCACGAAGTGCGCCGCGACCGTGTACGGGTTGAGACCGACCAGCACCACGATGCCGCCGAGCACCGCGTTGCTCATCACGATCCAGAACTGCGCCCAGCCCAGCCGGGTCAGACCGCGCCGGTACGGCTTCTGCGAGCGCGCGGCGATGATCGCCCAGCCGACGGCGGCGCACAGCACGTACGTCAGCATGCGGTTGCCGAACTCGATGGCGCCGTGGAAGCCCATCGCGCTGGTGGCGGTGAGCGAGTCGTCGGTGCACTTGGGCCAGGTCGGGCAGCCCAGGCCCGAGCCGGTCAGCCGTACGGCACCGCCGGTGACCACGATGAGCACCGACATCAGGATCGCGGAGAGGGCCGCGCGCTGGACCGTACGGGGTTGTGGGGTCCAGCGCTCGGCGATGAAGGCGAGCGGGTTGCGCAGGGCCGCCCTGGCGTCGGCGGGGGTCACTTTCGGCACGCGTCCCATCGTAGGCGGCCGCTTGTGCACGCTTTCACGAGGGTCGGTCACAGGACACCTTGCCTACTCCCAGCGGAAGAACTTCCCGGCCGCCGCCAGCCCCGCGACCGCCCAGACCGCGAGGATCCCCAGGTCGCCCCAGGGCATCCCGGCCCCGTGCTGGAGGACGTCCCGCAGACCGTCCGACAGCGCGGCGATGGGCAGCAGGCCGAGCACGTCCTGCGCTCCGGCCGGGAACTTGTCGAGCGGGACGACGACCCCGCCGCCGACGAGCAGCAGCAGGAACACCAGGTTGGCGGCGGCCAGCGTCGCCTCGGCCTTCAGGGTCCCGGCCATCAGAAGCCCGAGGCCCGAGAAGGCCGCCGTACCGAGGACCAGGAGCAGCAGCACGGCGAGCGGGTTGCCCTGGGGCGACCAGCCGAGCGCGAAGGCGATCACCGTCAGCAGGACCACCTGGAGCACCTCGGTGACCAGCACCGACAGCGTCTTCGCCGTCATCAGGCCCCAGCGCGGCAGGGGCGAGGAGGCGAGCCGCTTCAGCACGCCGTAGCGGCGCTCGAAGCCGGTCGCGATCGCCTGGCCGGTGAACGCCGTCGACATCACCGCCAGCGCGAGGATGCCCGGGGCGAGGAAGTCGACCGCCTTCCCGGAGCCCGTGTCGACGATGTCCACGGTGCTGAAGAGCACCAGCAGCAGCGTCGGGATGACGACGGTGAGCAGCAGCTGCTCGCCGTTGCGCAGCAGCATCTTCGTCTCGAGTGCGGCCTGGGCCGCGATCATGCGGGGGAGGGGGGCCGCGCCGGGCTTCGGCGTGTACATCCCCGTGCCGGTGGCGGTCATGAGCGCAGCTCCTTGCCGGTGAGCTCCAAGAAGACGTCCTCCAGGGTGTGCCGCTCGACCGAGATCTTCTCCGGCATCACGCCGTGCTGGGCGCACCAGGAGGTGACCGTGGCGAGCAGCTGCGGGTCGACCTTGCCGGTGACCCGGTAGGAGCCCGGTGTCAGTTCGGCGGCGGAGCAGTCGGCGGGCAGGGCCTTGAGCAGCGAGCCCACGTCCAGGCCGGGCCGGCCGGTGAAGCGGAGGGTGTTCTCGGCGCCGCCCCGGCACAGCTCCTCCGGGGAGCCCTGGGCGATGACCCGGCCGGCGTCGATGATCGCCACGTCGTCGGCGAGTTGCTCGGCCTCGTCCATGTAGTGCGTGGTGAGGATCACGGAGACGCCGTCGGCGCGCAGGTCCCGGACCAGGTCCCAGGTGGCGCGGCGGGCCTGCGGGTCGAGCCCGGCGGTCGGCTCGTCCAGGAAGACCAGCTCCGGGCGGCCGACCACGGCCATGGCGAGGGCGAGCCGCTGCTGCTGCCCGCCCGACAGCCGCCGGTACGTCGTACGGCCGCAGGAGCCGAGTCCGAGGCGCTCGATGAGCGCGTCCACGTCCAGGGGATGGGCGTGCAGCCTGGCCACGTGGCGGAGCATCTCGTCGGCGCGGGAGCCCGAGTAGACGCCGCCGGACTGGAGCATCACGCCGATGCGGGGCCGCAGGTCAGCGGAGTCCCGGACCGGGTCGAGGCCCAGGACGCGCACCGTGCCGGAGTCCGGCTTCCGGTACCCCTCGCAGGTCTCGACCGTGGTCGTCTTGCCCGCCCCGTTCGGGCCGAGCACGGCGGTCACGCCCTGGCGGGCCACCAGGTCGAGCCCGTCCACCGCGGTCTTCGTGCCGTACCGCTTCACCAGGGCCTGGACCTGGACCACGGGCTCACTTCGCATGGGTCCAGAGTCTAGGTACGCGCGTGGGGTCCCGGTCCGGGGGGTGCGGCTACTCCTCCTCGCGCGGCCGGTGCACCGCCAGCCACCGCTCGGCGTAGGCCACCGCGTCCGCCACCGGGAACAGCCGCGCCTCGGCCGCCCCGACCTTGCCGCGGACGACGGGACGGTCCCGTTCGAAGTCGTAGCCCAGCTCGTCGAAGCGGTCCGAGCTGATCGACACCTCGATCACCGTCTCCCAGCCCTTCGGCCCGGGCCGGCCCACGGCGACGCGCGGGGACGGGATCCGGTACTCGGCGAGGTGGAAGCTGGTGCAGGTGGCGTAGCCCGCGCCGAGCAGCAGGACCCGGGCGCCCATCGCCTCCAGGGTCGCCAGCGGGCTGTGCTCGCCGAGCCGGCAGTCGGTCGCGTGCCCCTCGGTCACCTCCGCCGCGCGGGGCCCGATCGCCGCGAACGAGGTCTGGGGATGCGCGCTGCGCAGCGCGCCGGGCCAGGTGCGCACGGTCTCCGGAACGACGCCGACCCCGCTCGCGGGCGTGATCCTCGGGTCGTAGGCGGGCATCGTGGCGCGGATGGCCGTCCACCACTCGGGGGGTACCGGCGGCTTGCTCCACAGGGCGGGGTCGGAGAGCTTGCCGGTCTGGGTGGGGACCACCAGCGTGCCCTCCGGGCCGAGCGCGTCGAGCAGTCCCCGCACGACCGCGACGGCGCCGCCGTTGACCCAGCCGAGGGAGCTGAGCGAGGAGTGCACGAGGAGGGTCTCGCCGGGCCGCACACCCAGCTCGCGCAGCTGTGCGCGCAGGGTGTCCTGGGTGACAAGAGGGCCGGTCGGAGGGGGTGTGGGCATGGTTCGGGAGTGTCCCGGAAGTGGCTGTGGCATGCCACCGGTTTGATCGATCAGAGATCATTTCCGCAGGTCAGTTTAGGTATGCCTAAGTGACGCAGGGCACCGTAGGGCGGGCCGGACGCGGCTTGCCCGCCCCGGAGGAATTACGCAACAATGGCGTTGTGAAAAACGTCGGCGAGGCTCGGGAGACCCCCACGGGGGCCCCGCAGGAGGAGTTCGCGACCGGGGAGCGCTCGACGCGCAACCGGGTCGCGCGATCCATCCTGGACCACGGCCCCTCGACCGTCGCGGAGCTCGCCGAGCGGCTCGGCCTCACCCAGGCGGCCGTACGCAGGCACCTCGACGCCCTCGCGGGCGACGGTGTCGTGGAAGCCCGCGAGCAGCGGGTCTACGGCGCGCGCACCCGCGGCCGGCCCGCCAAGGTGTTCGCCCTGACCGACTGCGGCCGGGACGCCTTCGACCAGTCGTACGACAAGCTCGCGGCCGACGCCCTGCGCTGGATCGCCGACCGCGAGGGCGGCAGCGAGGCGATCGCCGCCTTCGCCCGCGCGCGGATCGCCGCCCAGGCGGGCGCCTACCGCTCGGCGGTCGAGGCCGCTCCGCCCGAGAAGCGGACGGAAGCGCTGGCCAAGGCCCTGAGCGCGGACGGGTACGCTGCTACGGCGCGCAGCGCGCCCCACCCCCAGAAGGGTGAGCAGCTCTGCCAGCACCACTGCCCGGTCGCCCACGTCGCCGAGCAGTTCCCGCAGCTGTGCGAGGCGGAGACGGAATTTTTCGCGGAGCTGCTCGGTACGCACGTACAGCGGCTCGCCACCATCGCGCACGGCGACGGCGTCTGCACGACGTTCATCCCCAAGATTTCCCACAACGCATCTGCAAGCACGGCCGGGAGGAACCCCGCATGACTCTCCCCACGGAGACTGCCCACCCTGAGCTCGAGGGCCTGGGCAAGTACGAATACGGCTGGGCCGACCGGGACGATGCCGGTGCGTCGGCGCGTCGCGGCCTGGGCGAGGACGTCGTCCGGGACATCTCCTCCAAGAAGAGCGAGCCGGAGTGGATGACCAAGCTCCGTCTCAAGGGCCTGCGCCTGTTCGAGAAGAAGCCCATGCCGAACTGGGGCTCGGACCTCTCCGGCATCGACTTCGACAACATCAAGTACTTCGTGCGCTCCACGGAGAAGCAGGCGGAGTCCTGGGAGGACCTGCCCGAGGACATCAAGAACACCTACGACAAGCTCGGCATCCCCGAGGCGGAGAAGCAGCGCCTCGTCGCCGGTGTCGCCGCGCAGTACGAGTCGGAGGTCGTCTACCACCAGATCCGCGAGGACCTGGAGGAGCAGGGCGTCATCTTCCTCGACACGGACACCGCGCTGAAGGAGCACCCGGAGCTCTTCAAGGAGTACTTCGGCACGGTCATCCCCGCCGGTGACAACAAGTTCGCCGCGCTGAACACCGCCGTGTGGTCGGGCGGCTCCTTCATCTACGTGCCGCCGGGCGTCCACGTGGAGATCCCGCTCCAGGCCTACTTCCGCATCAACACGGAGAACATGGGCCAGTTCGAGCGCACCCTGATCATCGTCGACGAGGGTGCGTACGTGCACTACGTCGAGGGCTGCACCGCCCCGATCTACAAGTCGGACTCGCTGCACTCCGCGGTCGTCGAGATCATCGTCAAGAAGAACGCCCGCTGCCGCTACACGACCATCCAGAACTGGTCGAACAACGTCTACAACCTGGTCACCAAGCGCGCCGTGGCCTACGAGGGCGCGACCATGGAGTGGATCGACGGCAACATCGGCTCCAAGGTGACGATGAAGTACCCGGCCGTCTACCTGATGGGCGAGCACGCCAAGGGCGAGACCCTGTCCATCGCCTTCGCCGGCGAGGGCCAGCACCAGGACGCGGGCGCCAAGATGGTCCACATGGCCCCGAACACCTCCTCGAACATCGTCTCCAAGTCGGTGGCGCGCGGCGGCGGCCGCACCTCCTACCGCGGTCTGATCGAGATCGGCGAGGGCGCCCCGGGCTCCAAGTCGAACGTGCTCTGCGACGCGCTGCTCGTCGACACGATCTCCCGCTCGGACACCTACCCCTACGTGGACGTCCGCGAGGACGACGTGTCCATGGGCCACGAGGCGACCGTCTCCAAGGTCTCCGAGGACCAGCTCTTCTACCTGATGAGCCGCGGCCTGAGCGAGGACGAGGCCATGGCGATGATCGTGCGCGGCTTCGTCGAGCCCATCGCCAAGGAGCTCCCCATGGAGTACGCGCTGGAGCTCAACCGGCTGATCGAGCTGCAGATGGAGGGCGCGGTCGGTTGATCCCGCCGCCGTCCGTCCATCAAGCCCTTACGTAACGGAAAGAGAGCACTACGACAGCCATGGCTGAGGCCCAGAACATCCCCGTGGGGTCGACGACCGCGGGCTCGATCGCGGTCGCCGCGGAGTCGACCGTCGCCACGCGCATGAGCGCGCCCCCCTCCTTCGACGTGGCGGACTTCCCCGTCCCGCACGGCCGTGAGGAGGAGTGGCGGTTCACCCCGCTGGAGCGCCTGCGCGGTCTGCACGACGGCACCGCCGTCGCCAACGGAAACGGCGTGAAGGTCGACGTCCAGGCCCCCGAGGGCGTCACCGTCGAGGCCGTCGGACGCGACGACGCGCGGCTCGGCAAGGCGGGCACCCCGGTGGACCGGGTCGCCGCCCAGGCCTACTCGGCCTTCGAGAAGGCCTCGGTCGTGACCGTCCCGAAGGAGACCGTCCTCACCGAGCCCATCCGTATCGCGGTGCACGGCGAGGGCGGCACGGCCTTCGGCCACCAGGTGATCGAGCTGGGCGCCTTCGCCGAGGCCGTCGTGGTCATCGACCACACCGGCGACGCGGTGCTCGCGGCCAACGTCGACTACATCCTGGGCGACGGCGCCAAGCTGACCGTCGTCTCCGTCCAGGACTGGGACGAGAAGGCCGTCCACGTCGCCCAGCACAACGCGCTCGTCGGCCGCGACGCCTCCTTCAAGTCCGTCGTCGTCACCTTCGGCGGCGACGTCGTCCGGCTGCACCCGCGGGTGCGGTACGCCGGCCCCGGCGGCGAGGCCGAGCTGTTCGGCCTCTACTTCACCGACCAGGGCCAGCACCAGGAGCACCGCCTCCTCGTCGACCACAACGTCCCGCACTGCAAGTCGAACGTCGTCTACAAGGGCGCCCTCCAGGGCGACGACGCGCACGCCGTGTGGATCGGCGACGTGCTCATCGAGGCCAAGGCCGAGGGCACCGACACGTACGAGATGAACCGCAACCTGGTCCTCACGGACGGGGCGCGCGTGGACTCCGTACCGAACCTCGAGATCGAGACCGGCGAGATCGTCGGCGCCGGCCACGCCTCGGCGACCGGCCGCTTCGACGACGAGCAGCTCTTCTACCTCATGGCCCGCGGCATCCCGGAGTACGAGGCGCGCCGCCTGGTGGTCCGTGGCTTCTTCGCCGAGCTGGTCCAGCAGATCGGCCTCCCCGACATCGAGGAGCGCCTGATCGCCAAGATCGAGGAGGAGCTGGAGGCGGCGGTCGCATGACCTTCGTACGCGCCTGCGGACTGGGCGAGCTGGAGGACGACACCCCGAAGCGGGTGGAACTCGACGGCACGCCCGTGTCCATCGTGCAGACCGAGGGCGAGGTGTTCGCGATCCACGACATCTGCTCGCACGCGAACGTCTCCCTGTCGGAGGGCGAGGTCGACGACTGCCACATCGAGTGCTGGCTGCACGGCTCGCGCTTCGACCTCCGTTCCGGCAAGCCCGACGCCCTTCCGGCGACGTGCCCCGTCCCCGTATACCCCGTAAAGATCGAAGGGGACGACGTGCTCGTCTCCCTCACCCAGGAGTCCTGAGGCACCCATGGCAACGCTTGAAATCCGAGACCTGCACGTCACCGTCGAGGCCGACAACGCCACGAAGGAGATCCTCAAGGGCGTCGACCTCACCGTGAAGCAGGGCGAGACGCACGCCATCATGGGCCCCAACGGCTCGGGCAAGTCGACCCTCGCCTACTCCCTCGCGGGTCACCCCAAGTACACGATCACCGGCGGCACCGTCACCCTCGACGGCGAGGACGTCCTGGAGATGTCCGTCGACGAGCGCGCCCGCGCCGGCCTCTTCCTCGCCATGCAGTACCCGGTCGAGGTCCCCGGCGTCTCCGTCTCCAACTTCCTGCGCACCTCCGCCACCGCCATCCGCGGCGAGGCCCCCAAGCTGCGCACCTGGGTGAAGGAGGTCAAGGAGGCCATGGAGCGCCTCAACATGGACCCCGCCTTCGCCGAGCGCAACGTCAACGAGGGCTTCTCCGGCGGTGAGAAGAAGCGCCACGAGATCCTCCAGCTGGAGCTGCTCAAGCCGAAGATGGCGATCCTCGACGAGACCGACTCCGGCCTGGACGTCGACGCCCTGCGCGTCGTGTCGGAGGGCGTGAACCGCGTCCGCGAGACGGGCGAGGTCGGCACCCTGCTGATCACGCACTACACGCGCATCCTCCGCTACATCAAGCCCGACCACGTGCACGTCTTCTCCGGCGGCCGGATCGTCGAGTCCGGCGGCGCCGAGCTCGCCGACAAGCTGGAGGAAGAGGGCTACGAGGCCTACACGAAGGGTGGCGCATCCGAGTGACACAGTTGCCGGGCCTTCTCGACACCGAGGCGATCCGCAAGGACTTCCCGATCCTGGACCGCCAGGTCCACGACGGCCGGAAGCTCGTGTACCTGGACAACGCGGCGACCAGCCAGAAGCCGCGCCAGGTGCTGGACGCCCTCAGTGAGTACTACGAGCGCTACAACGCCAACGTCCACCGCGGTGTGCATGTGCTCGCCGAGGAGGCCACGGCGCTGTACGAGGGCGCGCGCGACAAGGTCGCCGCGTTCATCAACGCGCCGAGCCGCGACGAGGTGATCTTCACCAAGAACGCCTCCGAGTCGCTCAACCTCGTGGCGAACATGCTGGGCTGGGCCGACGAGCCCTACCGCGTGGACTCCGAGACCGAGATCGTCGTCACGGAGATGGAGCACCACTCCAACATCGTGCCGTGGCAGCTGCTCGCGCAGCGCACGGGCGCGAAGCTGAAGTGGTTCGGCCTCACCGACGACGGCCGCCTGGACCTGTCGAACATCGACGAGGTCATCACCGAGAAGACGAAGATCGTCTCCTTCGTGCTGGTCTCCAACATCCTCGGCACCCAGAACCCCGTCGAGGCGATCGTGCGCCGCGCCCAGGAGGTCGGCGCCCTGGTCTGCGTCGACGCCTCCCAGGCCGCCCCGCACATGCCGCTGGACGTGCAGGCCCTGCAGGCCGACTTCGTGGCCTTCACCGGCCACAAGATGTGCGGCCCGACCGGCATCGGCGTGCTCTGGGGCCGCCAGGAGCTGCTGGAGGACTTGCCCCCGTTCCTCGGCGGCGGCGAGATGATCGAGACGGTGTCGATGCACTCGTCGACGTACGCTCCCGCCCCGCACAAGTTCGAGGCGGGCACCCCGCCGGTCGCCCAGGCGGTCGGTCTCGGCGCGGCGATCGACTACCTCAACTCGATCGGCATGGACAAGATCCTCGCCCACGAGCACGCGCTCACCGAGTACGCCGTCAAGCGGCTGCTGGAGGTCCCCGACCTGCGCATCATCGGCCCGACCACGGCCGAGGAGCGCGGCGCGGCGATCTCCTTCACCCTCGGGGACATCCACCCGCACGACGTGGGCCAGGTCCTCGACGAGCAGGGCATCGCGGTCCGGGTCGGCCACCACTGCGCCCGGCCGGTCTGCCTGAGGTACGGAATTCCTGCGACCACGCGAGCGTCGTTCTATCTGTACTCCACGCCGGCCGAGATCGACGCGCTGGTCGACGGCCTGGAGCACGTTCGGAACTTCTTCGGCTGAAGGGCGTGAGCTGAGACCGTGAAGCTGGACTCCATGTACCAGGAAGTCATCCTGGACCACTACAAGAACCCGCACGGGCGTGGTCTTCGGGATGGCGACGCCGAGGTGCACCACGTCAACCCGACGTGCGGCGACGAGATCACGTTGCGTGTGAAGTACGACGGCACGAGGATCGAGGACGTCTCGTACGAGGGCCAGGGCTGTTCGATCAGCCAGGCGAGCGCGTCCGTACTGAACGACCTCCTCGTCGGCAAGGACCTCGCGGACGCGCGGAAGATCCAGGAGAGCTTCCTGGAGCTGATGCAGTCCAAGGGGAAGCTCGAGCCCGACGACGCGATGGAGGACATCCTGGAGGACGCGGTCGCGTTCGCCGGGGTGTCCAAGTACCCGGCCCGGGTGAAGTGCGCCCTGCTGAGCTGGATGGCCTGGAAGGACGCGACGGCCCAGGTGCTGGGCGGAGCCGACGCCGAGAAGGAGACGACGGCATGAGCGAGACCGTGGAGATGAAGCCGGCCTCGGAGGAGGAACTCCGTGAGGCCCTGATGGACGTCGTCGACCCCGAGCTGGGCATCGACGTCGTCAACCTGGGCCTGATCTACGGCATCCACATCGACGACGCGAACATCGCGACCGTCGACATGACCCTGACGTCGGCGGCCTGCCCGCTGACGGACGTCATCGAGGACCAGGCCAAGTCCGCCACGGACGGCCTGGTGAACGAGCTGCGCATCAACTGGGTCTGGATGCCGCCGTGGGGCCCGGACAAGATCACGGACGATGGCCGGGAGCAGCTGCGGGCGCTCGGGTTCAACGTCTGAGATCCCGCTGACGCACGTGAGGGCGGCACCCTTCCCGGGGTGCCGCCCTCACGCATGCTCAGCCCAGCCCGGGCACGAGCTGGAACGACGCGTCCGAGTGGTACTGGTGACTGTGCTCGTAGGGGTCCAGCCGGACCTGGAAGTCGCGGTGCCGCAGGAAGCGTCCCGGGTAGTTGACCGACTCCAGCGAGAGCGTTCCCGACGGGGACCAGACGCGGGGGCAGAACGTGGCGTCCTTGCGGAACAGGGACGAGCCGTCGTCCCGGTTCGCGACCAGGACGAAACTGCGGTGGCGCAGGTAGCGGCCGTCCGCGGTGGTGAAGGAGTAGCAGGAGGAGTCGGAGAGGCCGGCGACGCGCCGGAAGGTGGCGTCCTCGCGCTGCTCGGAACCCGAGCCGATCTGGTCGAGGCGCACATAGCCGTCGCGCACCCGCCAGTAGCGGTCGGGGAAGTTGACCGCGCGTATGGATATGCCGGGGGAGGACGGGGGCTTCGGGCGCTTCGACGGAGCGGTGGACGCCTTCGGCGGCTCGGGGGCCGTGGTACGGGGCTCCGGACTCGGAGAGGCGCTGGGAGCGCTGCTCGCCGGAGTGGGGGACGGGTGGGCGCGGCCCGCGCCGGGCTTCGCGGAGCCGCCCTCGGAGGGCGTCGCGAACGAGATCAGGCCGCCCGGGGCCGAACTGCTGAGGGTGGTCGGCTCCGCCGCCTGGGGGGTCGGCTCGGCGGACTCCCGGTTCATCACGGTGATGGCCGTGACGCACGCGGTGACCGTGGCCAGGGCGAGGGCCCCCGCCAGCCACAGCCGTCGCGTTCCCGGTGCCCGGGTGGTGTCCGGGGCCCAGCCGCTCTCCCAGGGTCGGTCCTGAGGCGGCCGGGACTTCTCTTCTGACATGCGCTGTTCCTCCGGCGGGGCACCCTTGACGGCGGCGCGGTTGTGGGGGCCCGGTGTGTGATCGGGTGGACACCGTAGTGGACACGTGGGACTGGTGTGGCTCGTTTGGTGAGAGCGGTTTCTCTTCGGTATCCGGGGCCTCGTTATGTACGGCCGTACAAATGATGTGTACGCTCGTACACATGGGTTATCTGCTGCTGGCCGGCGCCATCGCCGCCGAAGTGGGCGCGACCACCGCCATGAAGTACAGCGACGGGTTCAGCAGGCTCGGGCCCTCGCTCCTCACGCTCCTGGGCTACCTCCTCTCCTTCGGGCTGCTCGCGCAGACGCTGAAGACCGTCTCCGTCGGCACGGCCTACGCCATCTGGGCCGGGGTCGGCACGGCCGCCATCGCCACGATCGGCATCGTCTTCCTGGGCGAGGGGATGACCGTCGCCAAGGCCGCCGGGATCGGGCTGATCATCGTCGGCGTCGTGGTGCTGAACCTGGGCGGTGCCCACTGATGCCCCGGCGCCACGACCCCGAGCGGCGGCAGCGGATCATCGACGCGGCGATCCGGGTCGTCGGCTCGAAGGGGATCGCGGGGCTGAGCCACCGCACCGCCGCCGCCGAGGCCGACGTGCCGCTCGGCTCCACGACGTACCACTTCAAGACCCTCGACGAGCTGCTGGTCGCCGCGCTGCGGCAGACCAACGAGGGCTTCGCCAAGGTGATCGCCTCGTGCGGTGGCCTGGACGACCCCCGGACCGACCTGGCCGCCGAACTCGCCGGGTGGATCGGGCAGTGGCTCTCCGGCGACCGCACGGGGGTGGAGCTGGAGTACGAGCTGTACCTGGCCGCCCTGCGCCGGCCCGCCCTGCGGCCCGTCGCCGCCGAGTGGGCCGAGGACGTCGCCGAGCAGCTGTCCCGGCGGACGGATCCCGTCACCGCGCGGGCGCTGGTGGCGGTCGTCGACGGGATCTGCCTGCAGGTGCTGCTGACGGGGGTGCCGTATGACGAGGCGTACGCGCGGGAGGTGTTGGGGCGGGTGCTCGCGGGTGCTGGCGGGGGCGCGGGGGAGGGGAGACGGTGACGGGGGGCGATGGGGGCGACGGGGGCGGTGGTGGTGATGCGGGTGCGTGATGCCGGTGGTGGTGATGTCTCTGGGGTGTGGGGTCGCCGCCGCGGGCGTCGTGGCGGCGGTGTCCGTGCTGCTGAGGGGCGTCTTCGAGGGGTGGATACCGCCCGTCCCGTGAGACGGCCCCGCACCGGTTCGCATCGACCGCCGTCCGCCGGTTAGGTTGCCCTCATGACCGACACGACTGCTCCTCGCACCACCGGCGCCGTGGCCGCCGGCCTCGCCACGATCGCCGCCGACGGCACCGTCCTCGACACCTGGTTCCCCGCGCCCGAGCTCGTCGAAGAGCCCGGCCCGTCCGGCACCGAGCGGCTGTCCGCCGAGCGTGCCGCGGAGCTGCTCGGCGGTGGCGCGACCGCGGCGATCGGCCCGGACGCCCGCCGGGGCGTCGAGGTGGTCGCGGTCCGCACGGTCATCGCCTCGCTCGACGAGAAGCCGATCGACGCGCACGACACCTACCTGCGTCTGCACCTGCTCTCCCACCGCCTGGTCAAGCCGCACGGCCAGAGCCTGGACGGCATCTTCGGTTTCCTCGCCAACGTCGCCTGGACCTCGCTCGGCCCGGTCGCCGTCGACGACCTGGAGAAGGTCCGGCTCAACGCGCGCGCCGAGGGCCTGCACCTCCAGGTGACCTCCGTCGACAAGTTCCCGCGCATGACCGACTACGTGGCCCCCAAGGGCGTCCGCATCGCCGACGCCGACCGGGTCCGCCTCGGCGCCCATCTCGCCGAGGGCACCACCGTCATGCACGAGGGCTTCGTCAACTTCAACGCCGGCACGCTCGGCACGTCGATGGTCGAGGGCCGTATCTCGGCGGGTGTCGTGGTCGGCGACGGCTCCGACATCGGCGGCGGCGCGTCGACCATGGGCACGCTGTCCGGCGGCGGCAACGTGATCATCTCCATCGGCGAGCGGTGCCTGGTCGGCGCCGAGGCGGGCGTCGGCATCGCGCTCGGCGACGAGTGCGTCGTCGAGGCCGGCCTGTACATCACCGCCGGCACCCGCGTCACCATGCCCGACGGCCAGATCGTCAAGGCCCGCGAGCTGTCCGGCGCCTCCAACATCCTCTTCCGCCGCAACTCGGTCACCGGCACGGTCGAGGCCCGGCCGAACAACGCGGTGTGGGGCGGGCTGAACGAGATCCTGCACAGTCACAACTGACGATCCCGTACGGATGACCGGGCGTGACCTCGTGGTGGGCTTGGCAGATGAACGGGTGGACGCAGTGTCCGATCATTCGCCGAACCGACGAAACGAGGACCGGGGCATGAGGAACGAGCGGGGGCGGGCCGTGGCGCGCTGTCTGGTGGGGGCGGTCGCGGTGCTGGCGGTGTACTGGCTGCCGGCAGGGGCCGCGCACGCCGACGAGACCAACAAGAACTCGCACAACGGCCCCCGAATCGGCCTGATCAACACGGGCCAGGTCGACGACCCGATGGAGGACGTGCTGGAGCACACGCTGCTGTTCGGTGACGGGTACGCCTGGAACTGAGCCGCCGGAGGGCACGTCGAGGGGACGGCCCGTATCGCAGGCGCCTGCGATACGGGCCGTCCCGTTTTTGTTCCTGGCAGGTGGCATAGCGGGAGGACCTCGCGCGCGTCACAAGGAGTACGGGGAGCGGGCACCGGGCCCGCCCCGGGGGAGAGCGAAGGTGACGATGGATGCCGAAGCGCAGGAGAGCTTCCGGGAGTTCGTGGCGAACAGGTCGTCCGCGCTGCTGAAGACGGCGGTCCTGCTGAGCGGCGGCGACCGGCACGCGGGCGAGGACCTGCTGCAGAACGCGCTGATCAAGGCGGCGGGCCGCTGGCACCGCATCGACGAACCCGAGGCCTACGTCCGGCAGGTCCTCTACCGGCAGCAGGTCAGCCGCTGGCGGCTGAAGTGGCCGCGGCGCGAGCTGAGCGTCGCCGAACCGCCGGAGACCGGTACCGATCCGGACGCCTCCGGCGCCGCCGAGCTGCGTCTGGTCATGCGCGGCGCGCTGGCCCGGCTGACCGCGCGGCAGCGCACCGTGCTGGTGCTGCGCTACTTCGAGGACCTGCCCGAGGGCGAGGTGGCCCGCATCCTGGGCTGCTCCGTCGGCACCGTCCGGTCCGCCACCCACCGCTCCCTCGCCCGGCTGCGTGCCCTCGCGCCCGAGCTGGCCGCCCTGGGGCCGGCCGCCGCCGAGCAGCCGTCGTCCCGTGACTACTCGCCCGTGGAGGTCCGTCAGTGAACGTCGACGAACTCGTGCGTGACGCGCTGCGCGACCAGGCCGCCGGGCAACAGCCCGCGCCGCCCGGCTTCGCCGACCGCGTGCTGGCCGTGCGCCGGCGCCGTCGCAGCCGGCGGTTCGCGACCGTCGCCGCGGCGGCCGCCGCCGTGGTCGCCGTGGCCGTGGCCGTGCCCGTGTTGGACTCCGGCAAGGAGGACGTCCGTCCCTCGGGCGGGGTGGAGCAGAGCGGCATCACCGCTCACCCGGACCAGTCGCCGCCGCGCGACATGATCGCGGCCGGGCGGGTCGCGCTGGCCGCGTACTTCACCAGGGCGACCGTCGAGCAGTCCGCCGACCGTGCCGTCTCGGAACGTACGTACTGGCTGCTGAACCCGAGGACGAAGAAGTACGCGAAGGACGACCGCTGGTCGTACGTCGCCGTCGCCCCCGGGATGACGACCGCCGCGGTCCTGGAGCGGGACCTGCCCGTGCCGCGCATCGGGCTGCTCGATCTGGCGAGCGGCCAGGTCAAGCGGTGGATCCCGGTCGACCGGCCGGTGGCGGGTGTGGAGTTCTCGTCCGACGGCAGGAAGCTCGTCGCGACGACGTACAGCGAGAATCCCGACCGGCTGGTGAAGATCGAGGGTTCCGAGGGATGGGACCCCCCGTTCACGGAGTCGTCCCGGACCGGGTTCCACGTCATCGACGTGGCCTCCGGAAGCAGTTCCTGGGCCGGGGTGAGGGTCGGCGGGGGCGCGCACAACCCCGACGGGTCCATCAACTCCCGCCAGGACTTCGCGTTCACCCGCGACGGCCGTCTCGTCTGGTCCGGGATGACCACCGAACCCGGTGAGACGTTCTACGACTTCACCGGCAAGGAAGTCCCCGGGCCCGTGCCGGACCGGTACCTGGACTGGTCCGTCGAGGCGAGGGTGTCGCCGGACGGGCAGCTCGTCGCCGGTCCGTTCGCGGGGCAGAAGTGGAAGACGTCCTCCTTCGTCCTCGACGCGCGCACCGGCAAGCAGCGCGAGGTGCGCGGGCAGCAGCTGCTCGCCTGGGCGGACGGGAACTCGCTCGTCGCCTGGGACATCGGGCCCGATGGCAACGAGTACCACCAGCGGCTGGTGCTGGTGACCATCGGCGGCGAGAAGACGACTCCGCTCAGTGGATTCCGGTCGCCCGAGGACAACACCAAGGGGCGGTGGGAGCCGGTGTTCGCCGAGCGGTGATCACCTGTTGAGCAGGTCCCCGTGCAGCGAGAGCAGCCCGTCGGCCGTGGCGCGGCCGGCGGGCCGCAGGGGCGCGCGGACCGGGCCCGCGGGCAGGTCCAGTGCGGTGAGGAGCGCCTTGGTGGTGACGGTGCCCGGCAGGCCTGCCGACATGATCGCCTCGATGAGGGGAGTGGCCCGCTGCTGGAGGCGGGCGGCCTCTGCCGTGTCGCCCGCGTCGAACGCGTCGAGTACGGCTCGCAGGTGGTTCGGGATCACGTTCGCGACCGTGCTGACGTAACCGGCGCCGCCCACGGCGTACAGCGCGAGATTGTGCTCATCGCAGCCCGCGTAGTACGCCAGGTCCGTGCGGGCCAGGACCTTCTGGGCGGCAAGGAAGTCGTTGGAGCAGTCCTTGACCGCGACGATCCCGGGGTGGCCGGCGAGGCGGAGGAGCGTCTCCGGTTCGATGCGGGTGCCGGTGCGGGCCGGGATGTCGTAGAGCATGAGCGGGAGTCCGGTGGCATCGGCGATCTCGCGGAAGTGGGCCTCGATCGCGTCCTGCGGGGGCCTGCTGTAGTACGGCGCCACCACCAGCAGGCCGTCCGCGCCCGCCTTCTCGGCCTCCCGGGCCAGTTCGGCGGTGTGGCGGGTGTCGGGGGTGCCGACGCCCGCGACGATCGAGGCCCGGTCCGCCACGGCCTCGCGGACCGCCGCGATCAGGGCGGACTTCTCGGCGTCGGTGGTGGTCGGGGACTCACCCGTCGTGCCGGAGAGGACGAGGCCGTCGCAGCCGTTCGCGACCAGGTGGGCGGCGAGGCGCTGGGCGCCGTCCAGGTCCAGGGCGCCGGAGCGGGAGAACGGGGTGACCATGGCGCACAGCGTGCGACCGAAGTGGGGGGTGCGGGCGCTGTGGGCTGTGCGGGCGGGGTGATGAGGGGCGCTGGCGGGGGGTGATGTTGTCATGCGAGTAGTGTCGGCAGCGTGATTGCGTAGCTCTACTTAATTTTTCTTCAGGATATGTTTAAGGGTTGCTTCAGGAGTGGGTGTTCTTCCCAGCGGGGGCGGGATGAGTCACCATGGCCAGGACGGTCGCGGACGGGATGTCATGGGAGGCGTCATGAAGCTCGGCAAGGCACTGGCCATCGGGGTCGCGGAGGAGCAGCCGCAGGACCAGGTCCGGGACGAGGGGATCGAGCTCCCTGCCCTCGCTGACCTCCCTGACCTCCGGGACGTCGAGGAGACCGCGTCCGAAGAGGTTCCGGTCGTCCGATGAGGCTGCGGCTTCCGGCGGAGCGTCCGACGGAGCCGCCGACCGGATACAAGATCGCCCACCCGGTGCTGTCCCAGGACGGCACCCGGGCCGGGTTCACCGGCGTGTCGCTGGGTGGCGCGCTGCCGTACGGCGTGGTGGCCGACGCGTCCTGCGTGTACGGGCTGCGGCACCGGGTGCCGCACCGCCGCTGCGACTGCGGCTTCCACTGCGTGCACGACCGGGCCGCGGCGGAGGCGCTGCTGTGCGCGGACGACCATCGGGCCGCCGTCCTGCTGGAGGTCTCCGTCCTCGGGGCCTACATCCGCTTCGAGCGTGGGTTCCGCTATGCGCGGCAGCGGGTGCGGGTCGTGACAGTGGGGCCCTGTGCCTGCGGCGCCGGGGCGAGTGCGCTGGTCGACGCCGGGTGGGGGCGAGTCGGGTGGCGGGCGCTCGCGCCCTGCTGCCGGGGGTGCCTGCGGGGGCGGGCTTCCCTGTCGCCGGCCGGGTTCGTGCGGCTGGCGGGGGACGGGGTGCGGGTCGTGGCCGGTGGTGGCAGGGTGCGGGTGGGGCCGGGCGGAGCGACGAGGCCGGGCGGAGTGATGGGGGTGGAGGCGGCGGAGGGGATGGGGGTGCCTGAACTTGTCGCCGAGGCCGCGTTGTTGCAGGCGCGGCTCGACTGGTTTCAGGTGCAGCTGGCTCGGCTTCGGGAGCGGGGGAGTGGGGGTGCCTCCCGGGGGTAGGAGCGGTGGGGCCTGGCCGTGTGGGTAGTCGGGGGGTGTCCGGGTACTCGGGGTTTCCTACTTCGAGAGGAGGCGGAACACCGTGACCGGGACCATGGAACATCGGGCCGTGCACGACGAGCACCACTCCGTGGGTGAGCTCGTCGGACAGGCCGCGGAGCAGCTCTCCCGGCTCGTACGGCAGGAAGTGGCTCTCGCCAAGGAGGAGCTGGCCGAGAAGGGGCGGCGGGCAGGGCGTGGCGGTGGGCTGCTCGGTGCGGCGGGCGCTGTCGCGTACGCCGGGCTGCTCGCGCTGGCCGGTACGGGTGTCGCCGCCCTCTCGCTGGTACTGCCCGTGTGGGCCGCGGCGCTGATCGTGACGGGGGTGCTGTTCCTGATCGCGGCGGTGCTGGCCGCGATGGGGCGGGGGCAGCTGCGGCGGGCCGCGCCGCCGACGCCCGAGCAGGCGATCGGCAGCGTGAAGGCGGACGTCGAGGAGATCAAGGAAAGGGCGCATCGATGACGGAGCCGACGGGTGGCGCGAAGGGGCCCGATGAGCTGCGGCGTCAGATCGAGCGGACGCGGGGTGAACTCGGGAACACCGTGGAGGAGTTGGCCGGGAAGGCCGATGTGAAGGGGCGTGCGCTGGCGCGGGCCGCCGACCTTCGGGACAAGGCCGGGGCGATGACGGTGCAGTTGCGCAGCAGTGCGGCGCAGGCGGGGCACTCCGTGCAGGATCGGGCCGCGCATGTGGGGCCTCGGCCGGTGCGGACTGTGGTGCAGGCCGGGATGCGGCATCCGAAGCCGGTGCTGATGGCCGGGGCGGCGGGGGCCGTGGTGGCTGTCGGGGTCGTGCGGTGGAGGCATGCGCACGGGCATCGGTGACGTGGGAACGCCTGCGGCGGCCTGTGCGGCTGTGTGGGGGTGTGCGTCTTCGCCTGACGCCGGGTGGTGGGTCGGGGCCGTGTCGGGGGGTGTCCGTCCTCGGAACGGCGCGATCGACTTGCGAACCGACTAACCGTTCGTTGACGCGCCAACCGCTGCGGGCGGACACCCCCCG